>NZ_JBIVBI010000006.1:0-158333 GCF_044746005.1 Streptomyces sp. NPDC086766
CAGTCATGACGACCGGAGACGGGGTATCAACATATCTGGCGTTGACTTTTGGCACGCTGTTGAGTTCTCAAGGAACGGACGCTTCCTTTGTACTCGCCCTCTCGGGCTTTCCTCCGGGCGCTTCCCTTCGGTCTTGCGTTTCCGACTCTATCAGTGTTTTCCGCTCTCCCTGACCACCGTCTTGCAGACATGCAAAAGGCGACCCAAAGATAGGATCTGACGAGTTGGATGCTGTCAGGTCTGGACACTTGACGCGTCGCATCTCCCTGAGCAGGGGTACGACTGTACATGCGGCCGTGGAGCCCGTGCAAATCCATTACCTTGGTGGTCTAGACCACCGAGGTGAGCTGGCGTAAGCTCACGCTCGTTACCTGCACTTACCGTGACATCCTGCTGCACAGCGCCGTCCGGGACAGGCGGTGACGGCCCATAGATCTCCACCCCTGGGAGGCTTCCCATGACCACCGTGACGTCCCCGCTCGCAGGACGCGCCATCGGGCTGGCGGCTGTGCCGGACCCCGTCTTCTCGGGAGCCATGGTCGGCCCCGGTACCGCGATCGACCCGGTGCGTGAGCCGTCCGAGGCCGTCTCCCCGGTCGACGGGATCATCATCTCGCTCCACCCGCACGCTTTCGTCGTGGTGGACCCCCAGGGACACGGGGTGCTCGTCCATCTCGGGATCGACACGGTGCAGCTCAACGGCGCGGGCTTCGAACTGCTCGTCGCCAAGGGCGACACGGTGGCGCGAGGACAAGCCGTGGTGCGGTGGAACCCCGCCGCCGTCGAGGCCGCGGGCAAGTCTCCGGTGTGCCCGGTGGTGGCGCTCGAGGCCACCGCCGAGTCCCTCTCCGATCTTCGTGACGGCGGTGACGTGAAGGCCGGCGACACCCTCTTCGTCTGGAAGTGACACCAGTGCTGTCCTGAGAGGGACGGCCGACAGGAAACCATCGCGGCGGCGGGACCCGCCGCACTATCGGGGACGGGTGAGATGGAGACAACGCTGCGAGGCGTCGGCGTGAGCCACGGAGTGGCGATCGGCGAGGTTCGGCACATGGGAACGGCGGTGCTCGAACCGCCGGCCAAGCAGATCCCGGCGGACGAGGCGGAGCGCGAGCAGGGGCGCGCCCGTAAGGCCGTGGAGGCTGTGGCGGCCGACCTGATGGCGCGCGGCAATCTGGCGGGTGGGGAGGCCCAGGCGGTGCTCGAGGCACAGGCACTGATGGCACAGGACCCGGAGCTGATCGCGGATGTGGACCGGCGGATCGCGGTCGGAAGCACGGCCGAGCGCGCGGTCTACGACGCCTTCGCTGCGTACCGGGACCTGCTGGCGGGTGCCGGTGAGTACCTCGCGGGTCGTGTGGCCGACCTCGACGACGTGCGGAACCGCATCGTCGCCCGCCTGCTCGGTGTCCCCATGCCGGGCGTGCCGGACAGCGACCAGCCCTACGTCCTGGTCGCCCGCGATCTGGCGCCGGCCGACACGGCGCTGCTGGACCCGGCCCTCGTCCTCGGTTTCGTCACCGAGGAGGGGGGTCCGACCAGCCACAGCGCGATCCTTGCGCGGGCGCTCGGTGTGCCGGCCGTCGTGGCGCTGCCCGGCGCAGGCGAGCTGGCCGAGGGCACGGTGATCGCCGTGGACGGCAGCACCGGCGAGATCTTCGTGAGCCCCGGTGAGGAGAAGAAGGCGCAGCTGGAGGCCGCGGCGGCCGCGCGCAGGGCGGCGCTCGCCGCCTCGCACGGGCCGGGCGCCACCTCCGACGGTCACAAGGTGCCGCTGCTCGCCAACATCGGCGGTCCCTCGGACGTGGCGGCGGCCGTGGAGGCCGGTGCCGAGGGCGTCGGCCTGTTCCGTACCGAGTTCCTCTTCCTGGACGACCACAAGAAGGCGCCCTCCGCCGCGAAGCAGGTCGAGGCCTATCGGCAGGTGCTGGAGGCCTTCCCCGAGGGCCGTGTCGTCGTGCGGGTGCTGGACGCGGGCGCGGACAAACCGCTCGAGTTCCTGACGCCTGCCGACGAGCCCAACCCGGCGCTCGGTGTGCGGGGGCTGCGGACGCTGCTCGACCACCCGGAGGTGCTGCGCACCCAGCTGACGGCGCTCGCCGAGGCCGCCGAGGGCCTGCCTGTCCACCTCGAGGTCATGGCCCCGATGGTGGCGGACCGGATCGATGCGAAGGCGTTCGCGGAGGCGTGCCGCGCGGCGGGGCTTCGGGCGAAGTTCGGCGCGATGGTCGAGATCCCGTCGGCCGCGCTGCGGGCGCGGTCGATCCTGCGGGAGGTCGAGTTCCTGTCGCTGGGGACCAACGACCTCGCGCAGTACACCTTCGCGGCCGACCGGCAGGTGGGTGCGGTGGCCCGCCTGCAGGACCCGTGGCAGCCCGCGCTGCTCGACCTGGTCGCGCTGGCCGGCGAGGCGGCGAGGGCCGAGGGGAAGAGCTGTGGCGTGTGCGGTGAGGCCGCGTCCGATCCGCTGCTCGCCTGTGTGCTGACCGGTCTGGGGGTCACCTCCCTCTCGATGGGGGCCGCGTCGATTCCTTATGTCCGGGCGACGCTGGCCAAGTACACGCTGGCGCAGTGCGAGCGTGCGGCAGCGGCCGCGCGTGCCGCGGACAGCGCCGACGAGGCGCGCCACGCCGCCCGGGCGGTGCTGTCCGGCGAGTGACCGGTGCTGTCCGGCGAGTGACCGGTGCGGTCCGTTCGCCGGCCGCTTCCGAGGGGCGTCCCACCCGTGTGCGGTTGGGACGCCCCTCTCGCGTCTAGTGCCGGTGCCCGGGTGTCGGTCCCTCCTCTCCGAGGTCGGGGGGCGTGCCGTAGTCCACGTCCGGCTCCGGGGAGATGAGGTCGCCGGATTCGACGTCGGTGCAGTAGGCGTCGAAGACCTCGCCCGCGGTGAGGGGTTCGAGTCCGTCGCCGCGCAGGCGCCAGCCGTAGACCCGGTCGGGGGTGCCGGGGGCGCTGGTGCGCATGACGAGCCCGCCCGGGCTGCGGGTGGCGAGGCCGAGGGCGAGGACGGTGGTGAATTCGAGGGCTTCGGCCTCGTCGAGCTGTGCGGTCCGGGTGTCGTCGTCCTCGTCCGCGTGGAGGACGGCGAGCAGGGTCTCCGGTGTGCCTCGGACGCTGCACACCAGGTGCCGGTTGCCCGGCGGGGCCGTGGCGAGGATGCGGGTGAGGAGGTCGGCGGCCCGGGTGAAGGCGGCGCGGCCGATGTCCTCGCCGCAGGAGGCGCAGGGGCCGAGCCGTGTCAGGAGGGTGGAGGCGTACTCCCAGGTGGCCTGGCGGACGGCTTCGTCGACGAGTTCGGGAACGAGTTCGGCGAGGGGGCGGCCGTCGTAGGGAAGGGCGGGGCCGGTGATCGCGAGTTCGGCGGTGTAGCGGGTGCGGGTGGACGCGGCGTCCGGGTCGAGTCCGTGGTCGGCGCAGAACTCGGCGTATTCCCCGGGGTCGAAGAGGGCCACCGTGGTGTGGCCGCCCTGGGCGGAGCGGGTCCGAAGGAGCGCCTCGACCTGTCGGAGGTAGTCGGTGTGGTCGTCGAAGACGAAGCTGCGGTAGCGCCGCATGGCGCGGAAGTCCTGCTCGTCGGTGAGCAGGCCGATGGTGCCGGCGATCTCCCGGCGCAGGACGCTTCGCATGGTCCGGTGGTCGGTGTGCGCCATGTTTCCCCCATGTGTGCGCAGTCGATCAATGCTCACTCACAGTAACCGGTGGCACTGACAACGCGGTCCGGTGGAGGCGGGCGCGGACGAGGCGGTGCTGGATCAGACAGGTCGCGGCGATGACGGTCCCGAATGCCGTCCAGCCGACGGGTCCGGTGGCGACGGCGCCGGTGACCGCGAGGGGGCCGAGGCTGCGCTGGGCCGACTGGGCGAGTCCGTGGACGCCGAGGTAGGCGCCCTGTGCGGTGTCGGGGGCTAGGGCGACGGAGAGTTCCCAGGAGACCGTGGCGTGCAGGATCTCCGAGAGCGTGAAGAGGGCGGCAGAGGACGTGAGGAGCAGGGTGGCGCTCACGGTGCCGCCGGTGGACGAGAGCGCCATCGTGGCGCCCCCGAGGGCGAAGGCGGCGGAGAGTGGGATCAGCAGGGCGCGGGCGGCCCGGGTGGTGGCGCCGAACCGGGCCAGAGGGACCTGGAGGGCCACCACCATCACGTTGTTGAGCACCATCAGCAGCGGGGCGAGCCCGTGCGGTGCGCTGCTCGCGTGCGCGATCCAGAGGGGCAGGCCGATCTTGAAGACGGCGTCGTCGAGGAAGAGGACGCTCTCGCTGGCGACGTAGGCGAGGTAGGCACGGTCGCGCCAGGGGTTCGCGGGCCGGGCGGTGGGCGCGGGGGCGTGCGAGCCGGTGACGGTCCGGGAGGGCGAGGGCGGTTCCGCGCAGCGCCGGGTGAGCAGGGCGGCGGCGGCGAAGGAGAGGGCGTCGCCGAGCAGCAGCCAGCGGTAGGCGGTGTCGGTGCCGAGGGTGAGCGCCGCCGCGGCTCCGAGGCCGCCGAGGGCCCAGCCGGCGTTGGCGACGGTGCGGTTGACGGCCTGGTAGCGGACGCGGTCCGGGCCGGCGACGCGGGTGGCGTAGAGCCTCGTCAGGACGCTGGCGGCGCGGTCCGCGAGGCTGCCGACGGCCGAGAAGGCGAGCAGGAGGCCGTAGGCGTGGGTGGTGAGCAGGGCCAGCGAGGCCAGGGCGCGCAGGAGTTGCAGGGCGATGAGGACGCGGGTGAGTGGGAGCCGGTCGGCGAGGCGGCCGCCGATCGGGGCGCCGGCGATGCCCACGGCTCCGGCGAGGGCTGCGAGGGTGCCGACCTGGGCGACGGAGAGGCCGGAGACGTAGGTGAAGTACAGGACGGAGACGGAGGCCCACAGGCCGCTGCCGACGCGGTCGACGAGGGTGATGACGAGCATTCTGCGGCCGTCGCGGCCTCCGGGTGTCCGTGGCTTCCTTCCGGTCGCGCGGCGTGTGATGCCCACTGGCTCCCCCTTGCCCCGAGTTATGTATTGATACATAATTATCAACGTGGCAACACAATATGGGATCAGCGGGACGACGGCCAAGGGAATCGCCGCGTCCGTCGAACGCGGCGTGGCCGAGGGCGTGTTGGGGCCGGGGGCGGCGCTGCCTCCGGTGCGGCGCCTCGCGGACGAACTGGGCGTGAGCCCGGGGACGGTGGCCACCGCGTACAAGGAACTGCGCGGACGGGGCATCGTGGTCACGCGCGGGCGGGGCGGGACCGTGGTGGCGTCCGCACCCGCGGTGGCCTCGCGCCGGCCGCCCAAGGTGCCGCCCGGGCTGCGGGACCTGGCCGGCGGCCATCCTGACCCCGGGTTGCTGCCCGGCCTGGTGCCGCCCTCGCGCCTGGCGCCCGGGGCCCGGTCGCACCGCTCCACGCCTCGGCTGGCGCGACTGGAGGAGGTGGTGCGGGACTGGCTGCGGCCCGACGGCGTGCCGGTGGACCACGTGACGTTCGCGCACGGGGCGCTGGACCTGATCGGGCGGCTGCTGTCCGTGGAGCTGCGCCCCGGCGACGCCGTCGCGATGGAGGACCCCGGCTATCACCACCTGCTGGACCTGGTCACCGCCCTGGGACTGCGGAGCGTCCCGGTCACGGTGGACGACGAGGGCATGCGCCCCGACGCCCTGCACGGGGCGCTGCGGGCGGGTGTGCGGGCCGTGGTGTGCAGTCCGCGGGCGCAGAACCCGTACGGAGGGTGCTTCTCGGCAGAGCGCCGCGACGCGCTCCGTGAGGCGCTGGAAGAGCAGCCCGACGTGCTGGTCGTGGAGAACGACCACGCCTCGGCGGTGACGGAAGCCCCCCTGCGGACGCTCACCGGCGGGGGCCTGACGCGCTGGGTGCACGTGCGGACGGTGAGCAAGTTCCTCGGGGCGGATCTGCGCTGGGCCGCGGCGGCCTGCGACGCCACCACGCTGGCCCGGCACGACGGCCGGCTGCTGCTGACCTCCGGCTGGGTCAGCCACCTGCTCCAGGATGCGGTGTACGGGCTGCTGACCGACGAGGCCACGCGCGCGCTGGTGTCGCGCGCGCGGGAGACCTACGCGCTGCGCCGCACCGCCCTTCTCCGGGAGCTGGGAGCCCGGGACTTCGAGGCGCACGGGGTGAGCGGGATGAACGTCTGGGTGCCGGTGGCGGACGAGTCCGCCGTGGTCAACGGATTGCGGTCGTACGGCTGGTGGGTCGCCGCGGGAGCCAGGTTCCGGCTGTCGTCGGGGCCGGGCGTACGGATCTCCGTCGCCGAGCTGGAACCGGCCGACGCGGCGCGGCTGGCCTCGGACTTCGCCGCCGTGCTCGGCGAGTCCGAGGCCACCTATGGCGGATGAGCGGGTTCCTCAGGCGCGCTTGCGGGCCAGGTCCTCGTAGAACCGCAGCAGGTCGAGGTCGTCGATGGATCCCGGATTGACCGCCTTCTCCAGCGGGGTTCCCTGGAGGAGGCGCTTGACCGGGACCTCGATGCGCTTGCCGGTGAGGGTGTGCGGCACCCCGGGTACCTCGATGACCTCGTCGGGGACGTGGCGCGGGGAGAGCTGCTCGCGGATGGTCCGCTTGATGCGGTCGAGGAGATCGTCGTCCAGGACGGCTCCGGGGATCAGGTGCACGAAGAGGGGCATCCAGTAGCCGCCGTCGGGCTGCTCGATGCCGACGACCAGGGACTCCTTGATCTCGGGCAGGCGTTCGACCGCTTCGTAGATGTCGGCGGAGCCCATCCGCACGCCCTGGCGGTTGAGCGTGGAGTCGGAGCGGCCGTGGATGACCACCGAGCCGCGGGAGGTCAGTGTGATCCAGTCGCCGTGGCGCCACACGCCCGGGTACATGTCGAAGTAGCTGTCGTGGTAGCGGCTGCCGTCGGGGTCGTTCCAGAAGTGGATCGGCATCGACGGCATGGGGTTGGTGACCACGAGCTCGCCGACCTCGTCGACCAGCGGACGGCCGCTGGGGTCCCAGGACTGCAGGTCGGTGCCCAGCGAGGGGGCCTGCAGTTCGCCGATGTGGACCGGCAGCGTCGGCACCGCTCCCGCGAAGCAGGAGCACACGTCCGTGCCGCCGCTGACGGACGCGATCCACAGGTCGTCGCGGACCTCGTCGTGCAGCCACTGGAAGCCGTCGGGCGGCAGCGGCGAGCCGGTGGTGGCGACGCACTGGACCCGGGAGAGGTCGAAGTCGCGGGACGGGTGCACGCCCGTCTTGCGGCAGGCCATGACGTAGGCGGCCGACGTGCCGTAGAGGGTGGCACCGGTGCGCTCGGCGACCCGCCACTGGGCACCCGTGTCGGGGTACCCGGGGCTGCCGTCGTACAGGACGATCGTCGTACCGGTCAGCAGGCCGGAGACGAGGAAGTTCCACATCATCCAGCCGGTCGAGGTGTACCAGAAGAAGCGGTCCTCGGGGCCGAGGTCGCAGTGCAGGCCGAGCTGCTTGAGGTGCTCGACCAGGATGCCGCCCTGCGACTGGACGATGGCCTTGGGCAGGCCCGTCGTGCCGGAGGAGTACAGCACCCACAGGGGGTGCTCGAAGGGCACCTCCTCGAAGACGGGCTCCACGTCCGCGGAGGTCAGGGCCGACCACTCCAGGGCGCCCTCCGGCGCCTCGGTCCCCAGGAGCGGGATGTGGACGACGGCGCGCAGGGTGGGCAGCTCGCTGCGCAGTTCGGCGACGACGTCGCGGCGGTCGTGCTCCTTGCCGCCGTAGCGGTAGCCGTCCACGGTGAACAGGACGACGGGCTCAACCTGCTGGAAGCGGTCGAGGACGCTGCGGGCGCCGAAGTCGGGCGCGCAGGAGGTCCACACGGCGCCCACGGCGGCCGTGGCGAGGACGGCGACGACGGCCTGGGGGATGTTCGGCAGGTAGCCGCTGACCCGGTCGCCGGGGCGTACGCCGAGGGCGCGCAGTTCGGCGGCGAGGGAGCCGACCTGGCGGCGCAGTTCGGCCCAGGTCACCGGGCGCACTTCGTGTGTCTCGTCGACGTACAGCAGGGCCGGTTCGTCGGCGCGGGAGCCGGCCGCGCGCAGGGCGTGCTCGGCGTAGTTCAGGGTGGCGCCGGGGAACCACTGCGCCCCGGGCATCGAGCGGTCGCCCAGCACGCGCGCGTAGGGGCTGGAGAACCGCACGTCGAACCACTCCGTGACGGCCTTCCAGAAGGTGTCCAGCTCGTCGACGGACCAGCGGTGCAGGGCCGCGTAGCCGCCGTCGGCGGGGGCTCCGTGGTGCTCGGCCGCCCAGGCCTGGAACCTGGTGATCCGGGCCCGGGCGATGCGTTCGGAATCGGGCTGCCAGAGCGGCTGGGGGTTCTCGGTCGGCATGGTACGGCTCCCGGACTGTACGCGTCGTGTGCGTCGGTCGCGCACGGGCGGGGTGTGCGCGTGACGCGGCTGACACGGACGATGCCATGTGATCGACTTCCGCACCAGGGTGCACCCCACATAGTCGGTGTCGTGAAGATGTGGCCTTGGCACGGGTGAACGGCAGTTGAACGACACCCGCGCGGAGGACTTTCGATGGCAGGCTGAGCAGCATGGAGGGTCGTGACCTGGTGCGTTCGGTGAGGGCGGTCGGTTCGGCGGGGGCGGCACAGGGGGTGCGCACCGTACGGGCCGCCTGGCGCAGGTGGCGTGCCGACGCCAAGGGGCTGCCGTCACGGGGGGCCGAGCGCGCACGGGTCCCCGGCCCGGTGCGGGGCGTGGAGCCCGGGCCCGGGGGTGGGATCGTGCGCTTCACCCGCTCCGACCTGCGGATCACCGTCGCCGTGAACGGGGCGGTCTTCTGGGGCTGGGACGGAGCGGCGCCGGAGCCGTCGTACGCGCTCGCGGGCCGCTGCCCGGAGCCGGATCCCCGCGCGGTGCTGGAGCCGGACAAGGACGGCGGCTGGCGGGTCGTGGCCGAGCGGGTGACCGTGACCGTCTCGCGGCACGGCGCGGTGGAGGTGTGCACGCCCGGTGGGGTGCCGCTGCGGCGCGCTCTGCCGCCTCGCTGGTGGGAGCCGGTGGGCGGCGGGGGCGCGGCGCGCTGGACGCAGCGTTCGGAGGTGGCGGCGGACGCCCGGTTCTTCGGTCTGGGCGGCCGGGCGTCGGGGCCCCGGCTGCGGGACGGCACGTACCGGCTGTGGAACACCGATCCCGGTCGGCCGTTCGGCCCGGGGGACGATCCGCTCTACGTCACCATGCCGGTCGAGCTGGTGGTGGCCGACGCCGGCACGCACCTGGTCTTCCACGACAGCTCGTGGGACGGCTCGGTGACCCTGCGGGAGGGCGCCGAGGGGGCCGGCTCCGGCCACGACAGGGCCGGGACGGTCGAGCTCAGGATGGACGGGGGCCCGCTGCGCTGCTGGGTCGTCGTCGGCACTCCCGCACGCGTGCTGCAGGTCTGGGCAGCGCTGACCGGGGCGGCCGCGCTGCCGCCCGCCTGGGCGCTGGGCCACCATCACGCGCGGTGGGGCTTCGGCAGCGAGCAGGAGGTGCGCCGGATCGTCACCGGGTACCACGAGCACGGTCTGCCGCTGGACGCCGTCCACCTGGACATCGACCACTACGACGAGCACCGGGTGTTCACGGTCGACCACGACCGCTTCCCGAAGCTGCCCGTGCTCGCCGAGGAGCTGCGCCGGGACGGGATCCGGCTGGTGTCGATCGTCGACCCGGCGGTGAAGGCGGAGCGGGGCAACACCGTGTACGACAGCGGGACGGCCGAGGACGTCTTCGTACGGGACGCGGCCGGGCGGGTCGTCCGGGGCGTGGCGTGGCCCGGTGAGACGGTCTTCCCGGACTTCACGGACGCGCGCGTGCGGCGGTGGTGGGGCGGGCTGTACGAGGAGCGGCTGGCCCACGGGTTCGCCGGCTTCTGGCACGACGTGAACGAGCCGACCTCCTTCACCGCCTTCGGCGAGACGACACTGCCCCGGTCGGCCCGGCACGCCCTCGACGGCCGCGGCGGCGACCACCGTGAGGCGCACAACGTGTACGCGCTGTGCATGGCGCGGGCCGGGTACGAGGGGCTGCGCGGTCTGGTCCCCGAGGAGCGGCCGTTCGTGTTCTCGCGCTCGGGATGGGCCGGGATGCAGCGCTACGGCGGCACGTGGTCGGGGGACGTGGCCACCGGCTGGCCGGGGCTGCGGGCGTCGCTGTCGCTGGTGCTGGGCCTCGGGCTGTGCGGGGTGCCCTACTCGGGTCCGGACGTGGGCGGGTTCGACGGGAGCCCCTCGCCGGAGCTGTATCTGCGCTGGTTCCAGCTCGGGGCGTACCTGCCGCTGTTCCGCACGCACGCCGGCCTGCGGGCGGGGCGCAGGGAGCCGTGGGAGTTCGGGCCGGAGGTGCTGGAGCACGCGCGCGCGGCACTCGTCGAGCGCCGGCGTCTGCTGCCGTTCTTCATGACCTTGGCGCATCTGGCACGGCGCACGGGGGCGCCCTATGTGCGCCCGGTGTGGTGGGGAGCACCGGAGGACCGCGCGCTGCGGGACTGCGAGGACGCCTTCCTGCTCGGCGACGGCCTGCTGGTGGCGCCGGTGCTCACCCCGGGCACGGAGCGGCGGGCGGTGCGCATACCGCGGGGGCGCTGGCACGACACGGCGACGGGGCGTGTGTACGAAGGACCGGCGCGGGTGCTGGTCGACGCCCCGGCGTCGCGGATCCCGGTCCTCGCGCGCGCGGGCGCGGTGATCCCGGTGCGGGGCGCGGACGGCGGGCTGGAGCTGGAGGTCTGGGCACCCGCGCGCGGGCGTACGGGTGGCGGGCTGGTGGTGCCGGACGCGGGCGACGGCTGGGACGAGCCGGAGATCGAACGCTACGGCGTCCGCTGGGAGGGGCGGCGGGTGGTCGTGGAGCGCGAGCGGGAGACCGGCGCGGGGGTGCCGCCCTACCCGGTGCGCATACGCGGGCTCGAGGAGCGCTGACGTCCGCCGGGGCCCGGGTGGGGCGGGGCCCCGTGGGGCGCCGGGCCTCGGCCGCTGCCCGGCGGCCCCGGGGCGCGCGGCGGGGCTCAGTCGCCGGACCCGGGGCGGCCCCGAGGAGCCTCGGAAGAGCACGGGCTCAGATGTACCGGCCCTCGAACCAGGCGCGTGCGGCGAGGGTGTGCAGCGGGAAGGCGAGTTCCTCCGCCCTGCGCAGCAGGTGCCAGCCCTCGGTCTCGTCCGTGGCGGCGGACTGCGGCAGGCCCTCGGCCGGGCGCTCGGGCAGCAGCCCGAAGAGGAGCAGATGGCCGTCGGGCGAGCTCATCGCGTCGGCGAGGTGCACGTCTCGGCTCGCCGCGTCGATGCCCGTCTCCTCCTTGAGCTCGCGCACGACGGCCTGCCGCCAGTCCTCCCGGTCGTCGATGTAGCCGCCCGGCAGGGCCGTGCCCCCGCGCGCGGGGGCCACGGTGCGGGTGATGACGACCAGGGCGGTGCCCCGGGTGTCGTACACGGGCTGGAGGGCCACCGCGACCGGAAGGGGGTTGCGGTAGGCGACGGCCCCGCAGGCCGGGCAGGTGCGGGGCCAGCCCGAGACGCCCTCTCCGTAGGGCGCTCCGCAGCTCGAACAGTGGGAGTCCGGCACGGAGTTGACGATGGGATGTTGGTTTTCGGACACGCGCGGACTGTATCCGATCGGAAGGCGTCCGTCCTCCGTCAGGATGCCGGGCCGCTGTCAGGAGGCAGGGCACCTGACAGGAGGCCGGGCAACACCTCCGGGTGGCTCAGCGCCCGGGCGTCAGGGACTTGCTGGAGACCGGGAAGTCGAAGTAGGTGTCGGGGTACGGCTCGGGCTTGTAGGTGTAGTGCCACCACTCCTCGGCCAGGTTCACGAACCCGAGGTTCTCCAGGGTGTTCTTGAGCAGGAGCCGGTTGGCGCGCTGAGGTCCCTGGACGCGCGGGTCGAGAGTGTGGGCGAGGGTGTCGAAGCAGTCGAACCCGGTCCCCATGTCGATGGAGTTGTCCGGAAACCGCTGGTCCTTGGGTGCGTAGCAGGGCACCAGCGCCTGGCCGGGGACGTAGGGGTGCGTGGGCCTCACGGGGAGCTTCACGATCGTCAGGTCCATGGTCGAACCCCGGCTGTGCCCGGACTTCTGCGCGATGTAGCCGTCCTCGAAGAGCCGGGTCTTGTCGACGTTGGGGTAGAACTCTGCCTTCATGGCCTGGTCGTCGAGGTCCTCGGCCCAGCGCACGAAGTGGTCGACGGCACGCTGCGGCCGGTAGCAGTCGTAGACCTTGAGCGTGTAGCCCTGGCTGAGCAGCTTCTCCTGGGCCCGGTGGAGGGCCTGGGCGGCCGGCCGGGTGAGGATGCAGAGGGGCTGCTCGTAGCCGTCGATGCGCTCGCCGACGAAGTTGTGCGGCGTGAAGTAGCGCATCTCCTGGACGATCGTGGGGTCCACGCTGCGCAGCGCCACGAAGTCCTCAGGCGCCCTGGGCTCGGGCGTCGCCCGCGCGGTGGCGGAGGCCGTGGTGACGGTCAGCAGGGCGGTGAGGGCGGGGACGAGTCCGCGCAGGGCCCGGGAGAGTCGTGTCATGTCCCCTGCATCTATCAGGTGCGGTGGCCGTTACGGAAGCGATGACGCATCGGCTCCCCGTGTGGTGGCACAGGGACGGCCGGCAGGTGCCGCCCGGCGTCACCCCCACACGAGCGATCGAGAAGCACGGCTCGGAGGTGACCGCGGCGGGGCTCGGCGGTGACCGCGGCGGGGCTCGGCGGTGACCGCGGCGGGGTGACGGGCCGGCCGACCGAAAGCCCTTTCCCATACGCTGTGTGACCGGCCGGGAATGCTGCGTGAACGTCTCATGAACCGGGCCCGGGCGGGCTCGGCCGACGCCATCCTGCAACCGTGCACTCCTGGACGGATACTCTCCGCTTCGCCTTCCAGCCGGTGGTCAACCTCGCCACCGGCGGGGTCACCGCACTGGAGGTCCTCGCGCGGCCGGAGACGGGCGACGTCCTGGCAGAGGCCCGCCGGGACCCCGACCTCGACGGCCGGCTGGCCGTGCTGGCGTTCCGCGCGGCCGCCCGCCAGGCGACCCCGCTGCCGCTGCATCTCAACGTGTTCGCCGGCACCCTCGCCGACCTCGGCGGACTCGGCCCGCTGCACGAGGCCGTGCACGCGGCGGGCCGGATGCCGTGGGAGGTCACCCTCGATGTCGTCCCGCCGTACGCGCACGTGCCGCACCAGGCCCTGCACGAGGCGGTCGGCGCGCTGCGCGGCCAGGGCTTCCGGATCAGCGCGGACGGCGTCGGCGACGGGGACGCGCCCCTGCGCCTGCTCGCCGACCTCTCCCCCGACCTGCTGAAACTCGACTCCTCGATGCTGGCGCACCCCGCGGCGGTGCGGGCGATGCGGACGCTGTGCGAGGAGTCGGGGGCGCTGCTGGCCGTGGAGGGCGTGGAGACGGAACGGCAGTACGCGGTCGCGCTGTCCGCGGGGGCCCAGCTGGCGCAGGGCGAGCTGTTCGCGCCGCCCTCCCGGCTGCCGGCCGCGGACGTCTACGTTCCGCCGCGTTTTCCCGCGGTCGCGGCCGCCTCACGCCCGGGGCCTTACGTACGCGAGTTCCTGCGGCCTGCGGCACTGCTGCCCGTGGACGCCTCCGCGGGCCAGGTGCGCGCGCTGCTGACCGGCTCACCCGACGTGTCGGGGGTGCTGCTCGTGGACCGGTCGGGGGTACCGGTCCGCTCGGTGCACCGCTCCCGCTTCCTGTTGACGATGTCGGGGCGCTACGGCCACGCCCTCTACGCCGACCGTCCCGCCGCCAGGCTGGGCGATCCGCCGCGCACGGTCGGCGCGGACGCCACGGCCTGGGAGGTGCTGGACGTGGTGGCGGTCGGGGGCCGGGACCGGACCTCGGACGACGTGGCGGTCGTCGACCGGCGGGGGCGGTGCGTGGGTGTCGTCCGGCTGGCGGACCTCGTACGGGCGCTGGCCGAGTCCCGGGTCGAGGAGGCCGCGGGCCTCAATCCGCTGACGCGACTGCCCGGCTCGGACGCGATCACGTCCGAGGTGGACCGGAGGATCGCGGACGGCCGCGGGTTCGCGCTGAGCTGGCTGGACGTGGACGACTTCAAGCGGGTCAACGACAGCGCCGGGTTCGCGGCGGGGGACGAACTCATCCGGTCCGTCGGGCGGGCACTGCAGGGCGCGGCGACCGGATCCACGCGGGTGGGGCACATCGGCGGCGACGACTTCCTCGTACTCGCCGATCCGGACGGCCTGGAACAGACGGCCGCCGCCGTGCTGGACGCGCGCTGGTCGGCCGCCGGGCTTCCGGTCACGCTGTCCCTGGCCACGGTGGTGTGCGCCCCCGCGAGCGTGAGCGACCACCGGCAGGCGGCCGCCTGCCTCGCCCCGCTGAAGCAGGCCGCGAAGGCCCTGCGCGGCGCCGCCTGGGTGCTCGGCCGGGCGGGCCTGCCCGGCCACGAGGTCCGGCGGGGCCCGGCGGTGACGGCGGTCCGGGCGGGCTGAGGGAGGGGGTCGGGGCGCCCTCGACGTGCCGCTGCCCGCGTCGCCGTCGCGGCCCTCGGCGTGGCGCTGTCACGGTTGCCGTCGGCGACCTTGACGCTCTCTGTGCACAGGAGAACACTTCCCGTGTCAGCCGACATCGCCGTACATTCTCGGCGCAATCCGGCACGGATCGGTGCGGTGCGGGCCCCGTCCGCACCCCCGGCTACTCCCCCACGGGTGATTCGGCTGCGACGGCACGCTCCGGCGGAGACGCCGATGGGGACGGCCGTCCGTGCGGATTCACGACAAGCAGCTTCCTGACAAAGTGGCCAAACTGGTACCAGATCCGCCGAAGATCCGCTTCCTCGTCGCCGACCCGACCACGGAGAACGCCGCTCCACGCCTCAGCCTCCAGACCCTCGCCACCAAGGGGTAGCCATGACGGACAACGCCGAGAAGTACGTGGCCGCAATCGACCAGGGCACCACCTCGAGCCGCTGCATCATCTTCGACCACAGCGGCTCCATCGTCGCCGTGGACCAGCGGGAGCACCGCCAGATCTTCCCCAAGCCGGGCTGGGTGGAGCACGACGCCACGGAGATCTGGTCCAAGGTGCAGGCCGTGGTCGCGGGCGCGGTCGCGAAGGCGGGACTCCGCGCGGACCAGCTCAGCGCGCTGGGCATCACCAACCAGCGCGAGACGACGGTCCTGTGGGACCGCGCCACCGGCAAGCCCGTGCACAACGCGATCGTCTGGCAGGACACCCGCACCTCGGCACTCTGCAACGAGCTGGGCGGATCCGACGGCCAGGACCGGTTCCGTGAGCAGACCGGTCTGCCGCTGGCCAGCTACTTCTCCGGACCCAAGGCCGCATGGCTGCTGGACAACGTGCCCGGGTTGCGCGAGCGCGCCGAGCGCGGCGAGATCGCCTTCGGCACGATCGACTCGTGGCTCATCTGGAACCTCACCGGCGGGAGCTCCGGCGGACACCACGTCACCGACGTCACCAACGCCGGGCGCACCATGCTGATGAACCTGGAGACCCTCCAGTGGGACCAGTCCATCCTGTCCGCCATGAACGTCCCCGAGGCCGTCCTGCCCGAGATCCGGTCCTCGTCCGAGGTGTACGGGACCGCGGTCGGGCAGCTCGCCGGCGTGCCCGTCGCATCGGCGCTGGGCGACCAGCAGGCGGCCATTTTCGGACAGGCGTGCTACGAGGTGGGCGACGCCAAGAACACGTACGGCACCGGCAGTTTCCTGCTCCTCAACACCGGCAACCGGCCGGTGCAGTCGAAGAGCGGCCTGCTCACCACCATGGGCTACAAGATCGGCGACGAGCCTCCCGTCTACTGCCTGGAGGGCGCCATCGCCATCACGGGCGCGCTGGTGCAGTGGTTCCGCGACCAGCTCGGCATCATCCGGACGGCGGACGAGATCGAGTCCCTGGCGTCGAGCGTCGAGGACAACGGCGGGGCGTACATCGTGCCCGCGTTCTCCGGGCTGTTCGCGCCGTACTGGCGCTCGGACGCGCGCGGAGTGATCACCGGTCTGACGCGGTACGTCACCAAGGCGCACCTGGCGCGGGCGGTGCTGGAGGCCACCAGCTGGCAGACGCGCGAGGTCGTCGACGCCATGTACCAGGACTCCGGGGTGCAGCTCACCACCCTGAAGGTGGACGGCGGCATGACCAAGAACAACCTGCTCATGCAGCACCAGGCGGACGTGCTCGACGTGCCGGTGATCCGGCCCAGGGTCTCCGAGACCACCTGCCTGGGCGCCGCGTACGCGGCCGGCCTCGCCACCGGCGTGTGGAACGACCTCGACGAGCTGAAGTCGCACTGGCAGAAGGACGCCGAGTGGACGCCGTCCATGGAGGCGTCGGTCCGTGACCGCGAGTACCGCAACTGGAAGAAGGCCGTGGAGAAGAGCTTCGGCTGGCTGGAGGACGGCGAGGGCTAGCCCGGGCGGTCGTCGGTGGGCCGCACGCGCGCGTGGCTGCCGTCGGCACGCACGCGCGCGTGGCGTGGGACGCGGCCCGTACCCCAGTCGGTGGGGGTGCGGGCCGTACGCGGGTCAGGTGGCGACGGTCTGGCGGCGGCTCGCGCCGTACGCCATCGCGTGCTGGACCACTGCGACGAGAACCTCCTTGACCGCTTCCCGGTCGCGCGCGTCGCACAGCAGCAGCGGCACGTCGTCGTCGAGGTCGAGGGCCTGGCGTACGGCCTCCACCGGATACCGGGCGGCCCCTTCGAAGCAGTTGACGCCGACCACGAAGGGGATGGACCGGCGCTCGAAGTAGTCGACGGCGGCGAAGCAGTCCTCCAGCCGGCGGGTGTCGGCCAGCACCACCGCGCCGAGCGCCCCTTCGGACAGCTCGTCCCACATGAACCAGAACCGCTCCTGCCCGGGGGTCCCGAAGAGGTACAGCACCAGGTCCTCGCGCAGCGTGATGCGGCCGAAGTCCATGGCCACGGTCGTGGTGTGCTTGCCCTCGACACCGGTGACGTCGTCGACCGGGCGCCCCGCCTCGGTGAGCAGTTCCTCGGTGCGCAGCGGCCTGATCTCGCTGACCGCGCCGACGAGGGTCGTCTTGCCCACGCCGAAGCCGCCGGCCACCAGGATCTTGAGCGTGACGGGCTCGACCGGGGGCTTGCCGCGCTCAGAACGCCCGAAGATCATCGCTTTCTTCTCCTGCTCGATGGGGGTCGGGCGACGGTGGGCCGTAGCCTCCGCCGCCGGGGGTCTCGATGACGAGGACGTCGCCCGGGGCGACGTCCGCCGAGTCGCTTCCGCCGAGTTCCACGACCGTGCCGTCCGCGCGCTCCACCCGGTTGGCGCCGAGCGCGCCGGGCTCGCCGCCCGCCAGGCCGTACGGCGCGACCCTGCGGTGCTGGGACAGGGTGGAGACGGTCATGGGTTCGAGGAAGCGGATGCGGCGCACCGCGCCGTCGCCGCCGCGCCACCGTCCGGTGCCGCCGCTGCCGCGTCGGACCGCGAACTCCTCCAGCCGGACGGGCAGCCGCCATTCGAGGACTTCGGGGTCGGTGAGGCGGGAGTTGGTCATGTGGGTCTGGACGACGCTCGCGCCGGGGAAGCCGTCGCCCGCGCCGGACCCGGACGCGACGGTCTCGTAGTACTGGTGGCGCTCGTTGCCGAAGGTGACGTTGTTCATCGTCCCGGAGCCCTCGGCCTGGACGCCGAGCGCCGCGTACAGGGCGCCGGTGACGGCCTGGGAGGTCTCCACGTTGCCGGCCACGACGGCGGCCGGCGGCTCGGGGCTGAGCATGGAGCCGGGCGGCACCACGATCCGCAGGGGCCGCAGACAGCCGTCGTTGAGCGGGATGTCGGCGGCGACCAGGGTGCGGAAGACGTACAGGACGGCGGCGTTCACCACGGAGAACGGGGCGTTGAAGTTGGTCGCGAGCTGCGGTGAGGTGCCGGTGAAGTCGATCGTCGCCGAACGGTCGACGCGGTCCACGCTCACGCGGACCCGGATGACCGCGCCCGCGTCGGTCTCGTAGGCGTACTCGCCGTCGTCGAGGGCGTCGATGACGCGGCGGACCGCCTCTTCCGCGTTGTCCTGGACGTGCCGCATGTAGGCCTGGACGACGTCGAGGCCGAAGTCCTCGATCATGCGGGCGACCTCGTCGACCCCCTTGCGGTTGGCGGCGATCTGGGCGCGCAGGTCGGCGAGGTTGGTCCGCGGATTGCGGGAGGGGTACGGCGCCTCGGTCAGCAGCCGGTGGGTCTCCTCCTCGCGGAAGCGGCCGTTCTCGGCGAGCAGCCAGTTGTCGAAGAGGACGCCCTCCTCCTCGATGGTGCGGCTGTGGGCGGGCATGGAGCCCGGCGCTACGCCGCCGATCTCGGCGTGGTGGCCCCGCGAGGCGACGTAGAACAGGATCCGGTCACCCTCCGTGCCGAAGACGGGGGTGATGACGGTGACGTCCGGCAGGTGCGTGCCGCCGTGGTAGGGGTCGTTGACGGCGTAGGTGTCGCCCGGCCGCATCCGGGGGCCGCGGCGCCGGATGACCTCCTTGACGCTGGTGCCCATCGAGCCCAGGTGGACGGGGATGTGCGGGGCGTTGGCCACCAGGTTTCCGTCCGGGTCGAACAGGGCGCAGGAGAAGTCGAGGCGCTCCTTGATGTTGACCGACTGGGCCGTGGACTCCAGCCGGGCGCCCATCTGTTCGGCGATGGACATGAAGAGGTTGTTGAACACCTCGAGGAGAACCGGGTCGGCTTCCGTGTCGAGTTCGGAACTCTGCGTGACCGCCGCGCGTTCCATGACCAGATGCCCGTCGCCGGAGGCCGCGGCCCGCCAGCCGTCGTCGACGACGGTCGTCGCGCCGGCCTCGGTGATGACCGCCGGGCCGGTGACGGTCTCGCCGGGGGGCAGGTCCTCACGGCGGTGGTGGGGTACGTCGCGCCAGGCGCCGCCGGTGTGGAGACGGACGGTCTCCGCGCCGGCGGAACGGCCGGCTGCGGCGCGGTAGGGGGCGAGGGCGGAGAGGTCGGGGGGTTCGGTGACGCCGGTGGCTTCCACGGAGAGGGCTTCGACGACGACGGGACGGTCGAGTGCGAAGGAGTACGTGGCGCGATGACGTTCTTCGAAGGCGTGCTTCATCGCGTCGGGCTCGGTGAGCTCGACGGTCAGGGTGGTGTCCGTGCCGTCGTAGCGGAGCTGGGCGCGGCGGGTGACGCGGATGCGGTCCGGGGGCACGTCCTCGGCCAGGAGTTCGGCGCGGGCCGCGCCCTCCAGGTCGTCGGCGGTCTTCAGGACACCCGGCATGGAGGCGGGTTCCAGGGGTGCCTCGACGGACTGTTCGCGCATGGCGGTGGTGTCGGCGAGGCCGATGCCGAGCGCGGACAGCACGCCGGCCATGGGCGGGACGAGGACGGTGCGGATGCCGAGCGAGTCGGCGACCATGCAGGCGTGCTGACCGCCCGCGCCGCCGAAGGTGGTGAGGGCGTAGCGGGTGACGTCGTGGCCCTTCTGCACGGAGATCCGCTTGACCGCGTTGGCGATGTTGGCGACGGCGATCTGCAGGTACCCCTCGGCGACCTGCTCGGGTGTGCGGTCGTCGCCGGTCCTCTCGCGGATCTCCCGGGCGAGGGCGGTGAACCGCTCGCGCACGAGCGCCTCGTCCAGCGGCTGGTCTCCGCCGGGGCCGAACACCGCGGGGAAGTGCGCGGGCTGGATGCGGCCCAGCATGACGTTGGCGTCGGTGACGGCGAGCGGGCCGCCGCCGCGGTAGCAGGCGGGTCCCGGGACCGCGCCCGCCGAGTCGGGGCCGACCCGGTAGCGGGAGCCGTCGAAGTGCAGGACGGAGCCGCCGCCCGCGGCCACGGTGTGGATGTCCAGCATCGGCGACCGCAGCCGGACGCCCGCGATCTGCGTGGTGAAGACCCGTTCGTACTCGCCCGCGAAGTGGGAGACGTCGGTGGAGGTGCCGCCCATGTCGAAGCCGATGACGCGGTCGTAGCCGGCGAGCTGGGACATGCGTGCCATGCCGACGATGCCGCCCGCGGGTCCGGACAGGATGGCGTCCTTGCCGCGGAACTGCCCCGCCTCGGCGAGTCCCCCGTTGGACTGCATGAACATCAGCCGTACGCCTTCGAGTTCGTCGGCGACGTGCTGGACGTAGCGGCGCAGCACGGGCGACAGGTAGGCGTCGACGACGGCGGTGTCCCCGCGCGGGACGAGCTTCATCAGCGGACTGACCTCGCTGGAGAGCGAGATCTGCGGGAAGCCGATCCGGGCGGCCAGTTCCCCGACCGCTCGCTCGTGCGCGGGGTGCAGATGGCTGTGCAGGCAGACCACGGCGACGGCGCGGATCCCGTCGTCGTAGGCGGCCTGGAGGGGGGCGGCCAGGGCGTCCAGGTCGGGCGCGCGCAGGACGGTGCCGTCCGCCGCGATGCGCTCGTCGATCTCGATGACGCGTTCGTGGAGCAGTTCCGGCAGTTCGATGCGGCGGGCGAAGATGTGCGGGCGGTTCTGGTAGCCGATGCGCAGGGCGTCGCCGAACCCGCGGGTGACGAGGAGCAGGGTCCGCTCCCCGGTGCGCTCCAGCAGGGCGTTGGTGGCGACGGTGGTGCCCATGCGGACGGCGTCGACGTGGGCCGGGGAGCCGTCGAGGAGTTCGCGCACTCCGGCCACGGCCGCGTCGGCGTACCGGGCGGGGTTGTCGGACAGCAGCTTGTGCGTGATCAGGCGGCCGTCCGGACGCCGTGCGACCACGTCGGTGAAGGTGCCGCCTCGGTCGACCCAGAACTGCCAGCCTGTCACGTCACTACCCCGCTTCCGCGCCGCTCACAGCGCCCGGAGGCCGTTGATCACGTCGCGCAGAATACTCTCGTCCGGCAGTTCGGCCGGGGGTACCGGACGGTTCACATGGACGTACTCCTCGTCCACGAGGTCACCGACGAGGACCCGTACGACGCCGATCGGAAGGTCCAGTTCCGCGGAGAGCTCGGCGACCGACTGCGGGGTGTCGCGGCACAGTTCGACGATGTCCACGTGCTCCGGGGACAGGGTGTGGTCCGTCTCCGGATCGTCCACGTGGGGTTCCGTGACGACCACCGCGATCAGATCCAGGCGGTGCTGGGCCGCATGGCTGGTGCGGCCCCGCGTCATCGCGTACGGACGGACCACGGGTCCGGCCTCGTCGTCGAACCAGTGTCTTCTGGCCTGACCGTCTCCGCTCATGTCATCTCACTACCCACCGGCGGGCAGATCGGTGCGCGGAGCGGCGCCCAGATGGACGCCGACCCGCTTGACGAGGAGGGTCATCTCGTAGGCGACCTGTCCCACGTCCGAGTCGGCGTCCGAGAGGACGGCGAGGCAGCTGCCGTCGCCGGCGGCGGTGACGAACAGGAAGGCGTCGTCCAGCTCCACGACCGTCTGCCGGACGCTGCCCGCCTCGAAGTGGCGGCCGACGCCCTTGGCCAGGCTGTGGAACCCGGAGGCCACGGCGGCCAGGTGTTCGCTGTCCTCGCGGGTGAGGTCCTTGGACACGCCCGTGGCCAGACCGTCCCCGGAGAGGACGACGGCCTTGCGGATGCTGGCGACGCGGTCCACGAGGTCGTCCAGGAGCCAGTTCAGCTCCACCTTGTCGGTCGTGTTGTGGCCGGTGGCCTTCGGTGCGGTCATCGACCGTCCCCCTTTGTCGTTCCTTGTGCTGTGCCGTCCGGGGCGTGGTCGCCCGCGGTGTTCTCCTCACGGCCGCGCTGCCAGCCGCGCTGGAGCGAGGCCATCCGGCTGCGCACCTCCTCGGCGTCGCGATCGGCTGATCCCGGCCGGTTCTCGCTGCGCCGCTCCGGGCTCCGCTTCAGTTGCGGGGCGAGATTCGCCTGCCGGACGCGCCGGGGCAGCGGCATGGCGCCGGGCTCGCTCTCCTCGGGGGCGGTGGCACGGCCCCGGCCCGGGCCGTCCGGGCCACCGGCCGCCAGGGCGGTGCGCCGGTCGCGCTGGGGAAGGGCGGGAGCCTGCTCCGGGCGTTCTCCGGTGGGCGGGGAGGCCGGGGTCTCCTCGCGTCCGCCGAAGCGGTCGGCCGAGGCGGTCGGACGCCTCAGCGTGGTCTCGCCGCGCCGACGGGCCGGCAGCGGCGCCACCTCCGGCTCCGGCCGCTCGAAGCCCGCCGAGGGCCTCTCGTCCGGCGGCTCGCGCCGGGTCCGGTGGTCGGTGACCGGGCGTCCGTGGGAGCTGACCAGCTTCGGCGCCCGGCGCCGGGGCAGCGGTACCGGGACCGCCGGGTCCCGGTCGGCGCCGTCTCCGTCGGAGGCGCCGCGTCCACCGGGATCCGGGCGGTGTCCGGCGTCCTGGCGGATCGCCGGGTCGTCGGTCTCCGACCGGCCGGAGGAGCGGCGCGGGCGGAACAGCGCCCCGTGTTCGCCGTCCTCGTCGTCCTCGTCGTCCAGGCCGGCCGGGAAGGCGCCGAGGGCGCCCAGGCCGATGGAGGCCTCCAGTTCCACCGGCCCGTCCAGCAGCGAGGCCGGAAGGCCGGGAAGCTGTACGGGCGCCTGGGAGAGCGCGGTCCCGCGGCCGTTCTCGCGTTCGGGCGCGGGGCGGTCCCGGTCGAGGCGGAAGCCGACGCCGTTGGTGTCGGGGACGTCGTCCGTCAGCAGCACGTCCGGGAGGAAGACGACGGCGGTGGTGCCGCCGTACGGGGACGGCTGCAGGGAGACCCGGACGTTCTGCCGCTGGGCGAGCCGGCTGACGACGAACAGGCCGAGCCGGTCGGTGTCGGAGAGTTCGAACTCCGGGGTCTCCGCGAGCCGGAGGTTGGCGTCGAGCAGCGCTTCGGCGGCCATGCCCAGACCGCGGTCGTGGATCTCCAGGGTGAAGCCGTTGGCGACGCGCTCTCCGACAACCTGCACGGCGGTGTGCGGCGGTGAGAACATCGTGGCGTTCTCCAGGAGTTCGGCCACCAGGTGGGTGAGGTCGGCGACGGCGGGGCCGGTGACGGCGACACGCGGCAGCCGGCGGACCTCGATGCGTTCGTAGTCCTCGACCTCGGCGACCGCGGCGCGCACGACGTCCATCAGCTGCACGGGCTTGCGCCACTGTCGGGACGGGGCGGCGCCCGAGAGGATGACCAGGCCCTCGGCGTGCCGGCGCATCCGGGTGGTGAGGTGGTCGAGGCGGAAGAGGTCGGCGAGTTCCTCGGTGTCCTCGGTCCGGCGTTCCATGGTGTCGAGGAGGGTGAGCTGCTTGTGCAGCAGGACCTGGCTGCGGCGGGCGAGGTTGACGAAGACCTCGGAGACCCCGGCGCGGAGTTCGGCCTGCTTGACGGTGGCCTCGACGGCGGCCCGCTGGAGGGTGTTGAGGGCCTGTCCGACCTCGCCGATCTCGTTCTTGTCGTACTCGAGCCGCGGTACCTCGGTCTCCACGTCCACCTGTTCGCCGGCCGACAGGCGGCGCATCACGCTGGGCAGCCGGACGCCGGACGCCTCGTGGGCCTCCAGCCGCAGCTGCCTGAGGTCGCGGACGAGGCTGCGGCCGATGCGTACGGACAGGACGAGGGAGACCAGCACGGCGGCCAGACCGAGTACGCCCGCGACGGCCGCCTGGAGGACGACGTCCATGGCGAGGGGGCGGACGCGTTCCTGGTAGCGGTCGCCCACCTGGTCGTCGAGGGCGCGCAGTTCGTCGAGCACGTTGCTCGCGGCGGTGTCCCAGCTCTTGGCGCTGACGTCCCGGGGCGTGCCGGCGCCGGAGGAGACGACGGCCCGTTCGGCGGAGCGCAGCGGGGCGGTCGAGGCGTCCTTCCAGAAGTGCTCGTAGCGGTCGCTCTCGGACGCGGGGATCAGCGGCAGGTTGATCTCGTACAGGAGTGTGCGCTGGGCCATGAGGTCGGAGATGTCGCGCACCTCGGCGCGGGACAGCCTGCCGACCACCAGGGCGGAGCCGAGCAGGGCGTCCTCGCGGGAGAGGAGATCCCGGGCGCGGGTGATGTTGACGAGGGCCCGGGCCTCCTTGTTCATGTCCACGTCGTCGATGCCGTCGAGGGTGGACAGCAGCGTGAAGCACGGATCGACCAGGCGGTTGTAGAGGTCGAAGGCCTGGGCGCGGGAGAGGGTGCCGCCCTCCACGCTGCGCCGCAGGGAGCCGACGCCGTCGAGGGCGTCCAGGGCTGCGGTGAGATGGTCGCCGTCGTCCCGGTCCATGCCGTCCCGCACGGAGGCGTTCCGCGCGTTCTTCCGGAGCCTGGCGATCACCCCGTCGGTGGCGGCCCGGGTGCGGCGGAGCGCGGTCAGCGCGTCGGAGGCCCGGGGATCGGCCAGGTAGACGAGGGTCTGGCGGCGTTCCTGCTGCAGGGCTCGCACGGTGTTCTCGGTCGGGTAGCCGACCTTCTCCACGAGGGAGGTCACATGGAACAGCTGGGTCGCCTCGCGCCCTGTGATCACGGTGGCGAAGGCCCAGATGGCGGTCAGCGACAGCAGCGGCACGAGAAGCAGCGCCACGATCTTCCGGCGGATGGACTTTCCGCGAAAGCGCATGGCCTCCCCCAGCTCGACCCCCAGGGAAAGGGGGTACACATGTGCGTCAACAAACGGCGCGAGCCTACTACCGACGCACAGATAACTCGAAGAGCTGTCCGGAGCCAGAACTTCCGCACCGGGGACGAGAGATGGGGAGTTGTCAGGGCATTGCGGGAGATGGCGCCCCGGAATCCGAAGTCGGCGGGCGTAGCGGAACGGGTCGTCCGACTTGTTGAGTTGGCCGATATTTTTCCCACCGGGGAATCTTCGCGACGTCTCGTTCGTCCTACTCCATGGGAAATGGGGGCGGAATCGGCCACAGGAGCCGTGTCCCGCACCTGGGCGGCGTAAAGCAGCGCAAGCCGGGCAGCCAGAGGGAAGCCGGTTCTTCGGACACCGGGGCGAACGGTCTGCTGGCGGTGGGGAGTGACAGGTTGATGGGCACGGCGGAGCGGTGCGACACGGCCGCTGACGACGAGGCGGCGCATGTGACGACGGTGCGAGGGGCGGCCGGGGCACGGGATCGCGACATTCCGGCGGCGCGGGCCGTCTCGGAGAGGGGACCCGTCCCGGCCGCGGAAGCGGCCGGCTCGGCGGCGCCCCGCGGCGGTGCGGCGACGGCCGACGGACAGGAGGTGGAGTTCGCCACGGCGAACACGGCGTTGAGGCGGCCTGACAACAGGGCGCTGTGGGTGGAGGAGCCCGCGCGGCGGCGCAGGCTGCCGGATCCCGTGCGGGTGGCGGCCGTGCGCGCGGTTCTGATCATCTCCGTGACGCTCATACAGGCGGTGGTGGCGTTCCTGTGCACCATGGCGGAATCCTGGCTGGCGTTCCCCATGGTGATCAGCAGCGTGGCCAGCACGGTGGTCGCCACCTGGGCGGCGCTCGACGTCTGGGTGACCCGCCAGGTGTGGAACCAGCGCTACGGCGTCGTCTCGGTGCCGAGCAGCACCGCGCGCGCCCTGCGGCGCGAGCGGCACCGGACTCGGCGCCAGGAGCGGGCGACCGAGCGGAACCAGCGGCGAATAGGCCGTGAGGGGAGGCGCGGGGCAGCCGTCGCACCCCTGAGCCCGGGCCGGCTGTCGCACCGCTGAGGACTCACGGCCGTGCCCGGAACCCGGTGACCCGCCAGGGGATGGGCTCCGGGCACGGCTCCCTCGGCCGGTGGCCTGAGGCGCCGGTCCGGGAAGGAGGACGAGCGAGGGTCACGCGGGCCGTTTGAACATCCGGGTCGCCGTGATCTCGCTGTGCACCGTCTCCCCCGCGGGGGCCTGCTGCGGCAGTCCCGGCCTCAGGTGCTCCTCGACGCTGATGTACTTCAGTCCGGCCCTCAGGTCGGCGTCGTTGCGCAGCCGGATGACCAGCGGGAACTCCGCCAGCGCGGTCGTGTCGAACAGGCCGGTGGTGTAGAGGAGCTGGACGCCGAGCGCGTCGGACACGGCCCGCTGGAGCTCCAGCAGATAGGTGGCGTTGGCGCGGCCGATGGGGTTGTCGAGGAACAGAGTGCCCGCGTGCCGGTGCTTGTCGCGGCCGCGGTCGTTCGACCTCAGGGCCGCCATGGTGCAGTAGAGGGCGATGGCGGCGGTGAGCAGCTGACCGCCGGAGAAGACGTCGCCCATCTGCCCGACGGGGACCCGCTCGGCGCGCAGCACGGCGTCCGGCTTGAGGATCTCGACGGCGACGCCTCGGGGCTGGAGGGCGGCGGCCACGCCGCGCAGCAGCAGTGACATCCCGTCGCGCCGCAGGTCGGAGTTCTTCTTCACGGCGGCCCGGGTGGCCTCGTCGATCACCTCGCCGAGCCGCTCGGTCAGCGTGGCCTGGTCGGGCTCCTCGAAGCGGATGCGCAGGAACTCCTGCCCGGACCACTCGCCCAGTCCCTCGGGCAGGCGGGACAGCCGCTGTGCGGAGCGCAGGGTGGCGAGGGCGGACTCGACGAGCCCGCGCAGCCGGTCGACGATCGAGTCGCGGTTGCGCTCCAGCTGGTCCAGCTCGTCGGTCAGGACCCGCAGGCGGGGCGCGAACGCCTCGGCCCACTTCTGGGCGTGTTCGGGCAGCGCGGCGGCGGGCAGTTCGCGGATCTGCTGCCGGGCGGGGGTGTGGACCTGTTCGTAACGGGTGGCGTTGGCGTGCCGGACGAGGATGTCGCTCGCCTCGCGCACCGCGGCTTCCGCGGCGGACAGGTCGGCGGCGCAGCCGCGCAGCGAACGGCGGGTCTCGGCGGCGGCCTGCCGGGCCTCCTCCAGGCTGCCGGGGTACGGCTCCTGCTCCTCCCGCTCCTCCTCGGCGGTGTGCTCGCGCAGCAGGTCGCGGAGCAGGGCGGCGACCTCGTCGAAGCCGCTCGCCGCGTCCTCGGCGGACCGGTGGGCCTCCAGGAGTTCGGCGTGCGCCGCACGGGCCTGCGCCAACGCCTCGGTGCGGGAGGCGAGTTCGGCGGTGGCCGTGCGCAGCAGGGCCTGTGCGTGCTCGGCGTCGCGCGGGAGGAGCTCCTCGGGCAGCTCGGTGTGCGTCTCGGCGTCCTCGGCGGGTGCCAGCCGCTCGGCCTCGCCGCGCAGCCGGCCGAGCTGCTCGCTGGCGGTCGACATACGGGTCTCCAGGAGCTGCACCAGCTCCTCGGCCCGGGCGGCGGCGGCCTGCCGGGACGGACCGTCGGATCCGTCGGGCGACTGCAGGAGCTGCTCCGCGCGGGTGCGGACCTTGTTGCTCAGCCGGTCCAGTTCGGCGCGGGCCGCGCTCTCGTCGCTCTCCGCCCGGGCCTGCTCGGCGCGCAGGTCGGCACCGACGCCGACCTTCTCGTAGACCTGGGAAGCGGCGCGGTATGCCTCGCGCAGGGCGGGCAGGGACGCCTTGGGGGCGGTGCCTTCGTCGGTCTCGGGGACGTCGTCGGGGGCGCCGGCGATCTCGGAGCGCTCGGCGCGCAGCGCGCGGGCGGTGCGCCGGGCGTCGTCGGCGGCGCGCTGGGCGGCGCGCCGGTCCTCGTCGGCGGCCCGGGCGCGGTCCAGGCAGGTCTGGGCGCGGGCCTCCGACTCGGCGGCCTCGTCGGCGAGTTCGCGCAGTCTGGCCTGCCAGCCGGCGCGCTCGCGCAGCCGGAACGCGAGTCCGGCGAGGGCGTCGGCGGCGCGCCGCGCCTTCTGCGCGGCCTCCTGCCGCACGTCGCGCACCTGGGCCGCCTCGGCGGCGGCCTCGTCGCACTCGGCGCGCGCGGTCCGCGCCTCGGCCAGCTCGGCCTCGGCCTCCTCGGCGAACGCGCGCGCGTCGCGGGCGGCCTGCGCCAGTTCGGTGAGCCGTCCGGCCGGGCAGCCGGTGCGCCAGGAGGCGAGCCGGGCGGCGAGTTCGCGGTCCTTGCCGAGCCGGGCGGCGAGCCGCCGGATCTCCTCGTCGCGGTCGGTCGCCCGCGCGCGCAGCGCCTGCCGTTCCTCGTCGGCCGCGTGCTCGTCGTGCATGGCCGGGTTCGGCGGTACGAGGAAGACGTCACCGGGCGCCCGGTCACCGGCCGGGGGCGGAGCGAGCAGGGCGGACGCGGTGCCGACGGCCACGGCGGAGCGAGGCAGCAACGCGGCGTCGGCGAGGGCCTCGCGAGCCCGCGCGTGGGTGTCCGGGTCGGTGATGATCACACCGTCGACGAGTTCGGGCCGGGCGGCCAGGACCCGCGCGTGGTCGACGGGGTCGACGGCCTGGGCGAGGTAGCGCCAGCCGGGGAGGGCGGGAATGCCGTGCTCGCCGAGGAACTCGACCGTGGCCAGCACGTCAGGTCCGGGGGGCAGCAGTCCGCCGTCACCGAGCGCGCCGAGGATGCGGGAGTCGTCGGCGGCGGCGGTGCGCAGTTCGAAGAGGTGCCGCTCGGCGGAGGAGACGGCGTCGTCGAGCAGTTCCCGCAGCTCGTCGGCGAAGCGGTCGAGGTCCTCGGGGGTGAGGGAGCCGGTTCGGCCCTCCGCCGTAGCCGGGTCGCCGCCGTCCTCGGCGGGGTTCGCGGCCGGTTCCTGCTCCTGGGCCGCGCCCGGGCGCCCGGAGACTCCGTCGGGCCCGGTCCGGGGCCCGGGCACTGCGACCCGGCCCGCGCCCGTGGTGCCGGGCAGGCTCAGCAGTTCGGCCAGCCGCTCCTCCGCGGCCAGCGCCTCGGCGATCCGCCGCTCGGCCTCGTGGCCGCGCTCCGCCGCCGTCGCCGCGTCGGCCGCGCGGGCCGCCGTCAGTTCGGCGCGGGACTCGGCGGAGGCCGCCTCGCGCGCGAGGTCGGCGGCCTTGCGGGCGGCGTGGCGGGCCGCGTCCCAGGCGGCGACCGCCGTCTTCTCCGCGTCGCTGGCGGCCAGGGCAGCGCGCGCCGGGTCCGCGTCGGGGGCGCTGTCGTCGAGCCAGCCCGCGCGTACCGCCTCGGCGGTCTCCTGCTCGACCTCGGCGAGGCGCTGGCGCAGGTGCCCGGACTCGCTGCGGGCGCGCTGCGCCTCGGTGGCGGCGGCGGTCGAGTCCCGGTGGGCGGACTCGCCGGTCTCCTGGAGCAGCGCGGAGCGCTCCTCCCCCTCGTTGGCGAGGGCCTCGGCGCGCTCCGCGGCCGCGTGCAGGGCCCGTACGAGATCGACGGCCGCCCTGGCGCGGGCGGCGAGCGCGGGGGCCGCGTCCCGTTCGGCCTCCTGGATCGCGCTGGAGACGCGGGCCACGCGGTCGGCGGCGGCGCGATGGCGCAGCACGGTCTCGGCGGCCTGCCAGGCGGAGTGCAGGGTGCGCGCGTCGGCGAGTTCCCGCTTCTGCGCGGCGGCGGACTTCTCGGCGGCGGCGAGCGCCAGGGAGGCGTGCCGGTAGGCGATTTCGGCGGCGATCAGCGAGCTGCGCTCCCGGGCGCCCTCGCTGTGCGTGACGGCGTACGCGGCGGCCGTGACCCGCTGGGCGAGGTCGGCCGCCCGCACCCGCTCGCGCACGGCCCGGGCGGTCAGCCGCCGGGCCAGGCCGCGCGTGCGCCGCTCCGCCCCGGTGTGGACGTCGCGCGCGCGGGCGCGGGTCTCGGCGGCCTCGACGATCCGTCCGAGCAGGTCCACCGAACCGGCGGTGAAGTCGCGTTCGGCGATGAGCTCGGCGCGCCGGCCGAGCTTGTTGCCGAAGCCGCTGACGAGGTCGGCGAGCCCGTCGGTGTCCCGGGTGTCGGTGACGGCGCGCAGCAGCAGATCGGTGAAGTCGGCGTCCTTCTTGACCGCGAAGAGGCCGGCCGCCTCGCCCTCGTCGGCGTTCATCTCCCTCTGGTAGCGGAAGAGTTCGGGGTCCAGGCCGAGCTCGCCGAGGTGCTCGGTCCAGCGCTCGTGGATCTCCTCCCAGTGCGCCTCCAGGTGCGGATAGGCCTTGCCCGCCTCGGTGAGGGCGTCGCGGAAGCCCTTCATGGTGCGGCGGCGGCCCTGCGCGCCCGACTGGCCCTCGGCGGACGGCCGTACGGCGGTGGCCTCGGCGACGGGGAGGTTGTCCAGGGTGAGTCCGGGGCCGGGCCGGAAGGAGTACCAGGCCTCGGCGAACTTGCGCGGGTCGTTGGACACCTGGCGGCCGCGCCACTCGCTCACCTTGCCGACGACGACGCACTCGCCGGTCTGCACGTGCTGCCACTCCAGGGCCACGTGCCCGCAGTCGTCGGCGAGCAGGAACTTGCGCAGCACGCCGGAGCTGGCGCCGCCCAGGGTGTTGCGGTGGCCGGGCAGCATCACCGAGAAGATCAGCTTGAGCAGGACCGACTTGCCGCCGCCGTTCTCCAGGAAGAGCACGCCGGCGGGCGCGGGCCGGCGCGGCGGGCCGACCGGCTCCTCCTCGAAGAACTCCGCCTGGGTGGGCGCGGGGTCGGGCACGGGCTCCCCCACGCCCCGCAGGTCAAGCACGGTGTCGGCGTAGCGCGCACCGGCGGGCCCGATGGAGTAGAGGCGGACCCGGGACAGCTCGTACATGGCGGACTCTCGTCAGTCTTCTTGCAGATCGGCGGAACGGGGGCAGGGGATCGAGGGATCAGGAGTGGAACGGCAGCCCGGCGTCGGCAACCAGGTCCAGGTCGTCGGTGTCGTCGGCGGGCAGCAGGGTCGGGGTGCCGTCCGTGACGGGGACGATGCCCAGGTCGAGGAGCTCGGCCAGGGCGGCGCTGCCCGCCATGTCGCGCACCTGGAGCTGGTAGCGGGCCGTCGTGCGGTAGGTGCCGCCGTGGTCGTCGCCGGTGCGCTGGAGGAATCCGGAGTCGGTGAGGAAGCCGACGGCCTTCGCCACGATGCCGGTGGTGGAGGCGGCGGGGCGGCGGGCGTCCTTGGTGGCGCCCGTCGCGCTGCGTCGGGCCCAGATCCGCCAGGCGGCCTCCAGTCCGGGGGCGTCGGTGGCCGGGTCGGTGTTCTCGCCCTGCTCCTCGGCCCGTTCCTCAAGACGGCGGCAGGCCTGCCGGACGAAGGCGTCGACGCCGTTGACGGTGACACGGCCGATGTAGCCGTCGTCGGCGAGGTCCTCGGGACGCGGGAACGCCAGCGCGGCGACCGCGAGATGGGCGAGGCCGTGCAGGAACCGGTCCGCGGAGTCGGTGGCGGCGCGACGCGCGTAGTCGCCCATGCGGACGGCGAAGACGGAGTCCTCGGCGGCGGTCACCGCCATGCCCGCGCGCGGGGACACCTCCAGCACCACGAGCCCGAGTCCGGCGGCCACGGCGTCCGCGAGCCGCGCGAACGCCGGGTCCTCCCGGTGGCGGCGCAGCAGTTCCGCGTACTCCTGGTCGCGCGCGGGCTGCAGCTTGGGCTGCAGTCCGAAGGCGACGAGCCGCGCCGCGTCGGCGGCGTCGGCGGGCGTGACGGCGGACCCCGCCGGCGCGGCGGCGGGCTCGGGCTCGCTCCAGTCGACGTGCTCGGTCACGGTCGGGGCTCCTTGCTGCGGTGGTGCTCGCTGGGGTGGTGCGCGCCGGGGTGGCACCGGGGGGTGCGGGGGTGCCGGTTGCCGTGGTGGTCTCGGGGGTTGCCGCGGTCCTGCCCGGCGTGGTGGCGGCGGCTGCGGCGGTCGTGCCGGGCACGGTCGTGGCTGACGACGTGGCGGCGGCTGACGCGGTCGTGCCGGACACGGTCTCGCGAACCGGCGACGCGCCCGCCGAGGTCACGCGAACCGGCGTCGCGCCGTTCGAGCTCGCGTCCGTCCAGGTCACGCGGACCGGGATCGTGCGGGCGGGGGTGGTCGTGCGCGTGCGGGTGGTTCCCGGCCGGGCTCACGCCGCCTCCGTCCGGTCCGCAGCCATCCCCGCCGCGTCCAGCAGGGCGGTCCCGACGATGAGGTCGGCGCCGCCGAACTCCGGGTCGTCCAGTTCGGTTCCGTCGTCCACGGCGAACAGCAGCTTCTCCTCGCCCTGCCGGTAGGCCGTGCCGACCGGCGGGCTGGCCGCGTGCACGGCCAGCAGGGCGACCAGGTACGGCAGTTCGGGGTCCTTGCGCCGGGCCTGGGCGAGCAGCCCCGACAGCCGCCGCGGCGCGTCCGCCGGCAGGTCCAGCAACTCCATCGCGGCCGTCAGCTGCTCCTCGCTGAACCGGCTGTCGTCCGGGGTGGCGATCAGGTCGGGCTCCGGCATCTCCGCGCCGAGGTGCTCCCGCTCCACGGGCGGGGTGAGCAGGAGGTCGACGAGATCGCCCACCCGGACGGCCACCGGGGTGCGCAGCCCGGTCCCGCGTGCGAAGAAGGCGTCCGTGACCCGGATCGCCCGCTCCACCGGGAGCGGGAGGGTGGGGGCGAGGAGGTGGCCGTAGAGGTCCGTGCCCGAGGCGGTCAGGGGGGTGGCGAAGGCCTGCCGGTCCTGCTCCGCGCGGAACAGCGGGCCCGCCTCCAGGAGCCGGGACTGCAGCTGCGTGTGCCGCCGGATGCAGTCCTTGACGATGTCGACCAGTTCCGCGGCGCGGCGCTTGTTCTCCGGGTCCTCGGACTCGTCGCGGGCGCGGCGGATGTTGGTGAGGATCGCGTTCTCGTGCCGGTAGCGGTCGGCGACGTGGTCCAGTGCCTCGGCGATCATGTCGGGCACGGCGCCCAGCCAGTCCACCGCGCGGACGTTGCGCCGGGTCGCGTCCAGGGCCCGGCGGAGGGTCTCCGAGTACTGCACGGTCCGGTACCGCGCCTGCTCGGCGGCGAGCTGGGCGTCGGCGAGGCGGCCGCGGCTGATCAGCACCTCCAGCTTGACCTCGGCGGCGATCTGGGCGCTGGTGACATCGGTGTCGAGGGCGCCCACGAGGACGTTGACCGCCTCGTCCGTCGTACGGAGGTAGACGCTCCCGCCGGGGCCGGGCACCTCCTCGATCAGCTTGAAGTCGTAGTCCCGGCGCACGTACGTGCCGTCCGGGTCGAAGGTGCCGTACACGGCGCGGAAGCCGCGGTCGGCGCTGCCGACGTTGATCAGGTTCTCCAGGACCCAGCGTGCCACGCGCTCGTGCTCGGCGACGGGCCGGCGCGGGGCCTGGGCGGCGACGCGCGGGACGAGCCGGGCCACGATCTGGTCGTGGTCGGCGCCGGTGTCGAAGTCCATGTTGAGCGTGACGAGGTCGATGGAGGCGAGGGCGATCTCCGCCATGCCGTACACCGAGTACTCGCCGGCGAGGTTGGCCTTGCGCGCGTCGAGGTCGTGCAGCGGCGCCGTGCAGGCCAGCGCGCGCAGCCGCCGCGCCAGCCCCTCGTCGGCGGCCGGCCCCGGGGCGGGGCGCGGCCCCGCGCTGAGCTGGGGCGGAACACGTTCCGTCGATGCAGGCGAAGTCACGGTGCACAGACTAGGTCCTCGGTCCGACAACGGCCCAAACGACGCAGATGGGCCCCGGCGCCCCGGAGCCCCACCCGCCCTCGCCGACCTGGCGCCGGTGACCCCGCGGCGCTACCCGTCCTCGCCGACCCGCCGCCGGTACACCTCCACGACCCGGGCGAGCGAGTCGTCGAGGTAGACCGCGAGGACCCGCTCGGCCGTGTCGCGGTCGCCGGCCTGGAGGGCCTGCAGGAGCTGCTGGTTGCGGGCGAGGTACGGCTCGTGCAGCCGCCGCGGGTCGTCCACCACGTGGAAGGCGAGGCGCAGTTCGGCGAAGACGCTGCGCATCAGCTCGTCGGTGCGGTCGCTGCCGGCCAGCGCCACCAGTTCCCGGTGGAAGTGGATGTTGGCCGTGCCCAGCTCTTTCCAGTCACCCTCACGCACCGCCCGCTGCCCCTCCGCCACGGCCCCGGCGAGGCCGTCCAGCGCGTACGGCGGCTCGCCCAGCCCCCGTACGACGGCGCACTCCACGAGGCGGCGGGTGCGGTAGATGTCCTCGACGTCCTCGACGGTCAGCACCCGTACGAAGACCCCGCGGTTCAGTTCGTGGACGAGCAGCCGCTCGTGCGTGAGCAGCCGGAACGCCTCGCGCAGCGTGTTGCGGGACACGCCGAGCGCCCCGCCGATGCTGTCCTCCGACAGCCGGGTGCCGGGCGGGAAGTACCCCTCGGCGATACGGCTCCTGAGGATGTCCGAAACACGCTCGGCGGTGCTGGTGCGCCCCAGCAGGGCCCGGTCGCCGGCCAGTCCCGTCAGCTGCTCTGCCATGCCCGGAATTACACCGCAGACCCGGGAACGAAACAACAGGGGTATTGAAGGATCGTTCAACGATCCTCTACCTTGCTGCGCACGGCACCGCGCCGCTCCCCCGTCGCGGCTCCGTGAACTCCCCCGCCGTTCGGCTCTTTTCCAGCACCCTCCCGTCCCTCAACCGCGAGGTGGCCCATGAGCACGACCCCTCCACCGCAGGCAATGACCTCCGACACACGCTCCGCATCCGGTGAACACGGCGCCGGCGACGGCGCGTTGGGCTGGCTGCGGGCCCTGGACCCGCGCGGCCGCCGCGCCTTCGCCGGCGCGTTCGGCGGCTACGCCCTCGACTCCTACGACTACTTCACCCTGCCGCTGAGCATGGTCGCGCTGGCGGCCTACTTCGGCCTGGACAGCGGCCAGACCGGCCTGTTCACCACGGTCACGCTGGTCGTCTCGGCGATCGGCGGCGCGGTCGCCGGTGTGGTCGCGGACCGGGTCGGCCGGGTCAAGGCACTGATGATCACGGTGATCACGTACGCGGTGTTCACCGTGGCCTGCGGCTTCGCCCCCGACTACGAGACGCTGCTGGTCTTCCGCGCTCTCCAGGGGCTCGGCTTCGGCGGCGAGTGGGCGGTGGGCGCGATCCTCGTCGCCGAGTACGCGAGCGCCAGGCACCGCGGCCGTACCCTCGGCGCCGTCCAGAGCTCGTGGGCGGTCGGCTGGGCGCTGGCGGCGATCGTCTACACGCTGGTGTTCTCCTTCGCCGGCGACGACCTGGCCTGGCGCGTGATGTTCTGGACCGGCGCGCTGCCCGCGCTGCTCGTGGTGTGGCTGCGCCGCCGGGTGCACGACGCGCCGGAGGCGGCGGCCGCGCGGGAACGCAGCGTGCGCAAGGGCTCGTTCGCGGCCATCTTCCAGCCGGGCGGCGCCGGGTCGCCGGGCCTGCTGCGGACGACGGTCTTCGCCGTGCTGCTCTCCACCGGCGTCCAGGGCGGCTACTACACGCTGGCCACGTGGGTGCCGACGTACCTGAAGACCGAGCGGGGCCTGTCGGTGGTGGGCACCGGCTCCTACCTGACCTTCCTGATCTCCGGCGCCTTCGTCGGCTACCTGACCGGCGGCTACCTCACCGACCGGCTGGGCCGGCGCCGCACCATCTGGCTCTTCGCGCTGCTGTCGGCGATCTGCGTCCTGGCGTACGCCGACATCCCGAGCGGCGCCAACACCCTGCTGCTGATACTCGGCTTCCCGCTCGGGTTCTGCATGTCCGCGATCTTCAGCGGCTTCGGCTCCTACCTGAGCGAGCTGTACCCGACGGAGGTGCGCGGCACGGGGCAGGGCTTCACGTACAACACCGGCCGCGCCGTGGGCGCCGTCTTCCCGACGCTGGTCGGCTTCCTGGCCGACAGCTGGGGCGTGGGCGGCGCGCTGGTGTTCGGCGCGGTCGGCTACGGTCTGGCGGCCCTCGCGCTGCTGGGGCTGCCGGAGACGCGCGGGAAGGAACTGGTGTGAACACCGCGGACGACCGCCTGCCGACGGTGGCGGACGACCTGCCCCCGGCCGTCTCACAGGACCCGGCCACGGCCTACGATCCGGCTTCGGCCGTGGCGGTCGGCCCGACCCTGGCACCGGCGGAGGACCGCCCCGTCGTCCTCGTCGACGAGCACGCGCGCGCGTGGAGCCCGAGAGCGGCCCGGGCCCGCTTCCGGGACGGGCTGACGGGCCCCACGGCCGGGGTCGCCGCGGGCCACACCCAGGTGAACCTCATCTCGGTCCCCGCCGACTGGGCGTACGACATGCTGCTGTTCTGCCAGCGCAACCCGAAGCCCTGCCCGGTCCTCGACGTCACGGACGCCGGTTCCTGGACGACGCCCCTCGCCGCCGGCGCGGACCTGCGCACCGACCTGCCGCGCTACCGGGTGTGGCGGGACGGCGAGCTGGTGGACGAGCCGACGGACGTGCGCGGCCACTGGCGCGACGACCTGGTGTCGTTCCTGATCGGCTGCAGTTTCACCTTCGAGTGGGCGCTGGCCGGGGCGGGGGTGCCGATCCGCCACGTCGAGCAGGGCCGCAACGTCCCGATGTACGTGACGAGCCGTCAGTGCCGTCCGGCAGGGCGGCTGCACGGCCCGATGGTCGTGTCGATGCGCCCGGTGCCGCCGGATCACCTCTCGGCGGCGATCCGGGAGAGCGGTCTGCTTCCGGCGGTGCACGGCAGCCCGGTGCACTGCGGCGAACCCTCGGGGCTCGGCATCGAGGACCTCGGCCGTCCCGACTTCGGCGACCCGGTGGACGCCGCGCCGGACGACATCCCGGTGTTCTGGGCCTGCGGAGTCACCCCGCAGGCGGCGGTGATGGCCTCCCGGCCGCCGTTCGCCCTCACCCACGCACCGGGCCAGATGTTCCTGACCGACGCCCGCGACGAGCAGTACCGCGTGGCCTGAGGAGAGACGCGAAGGACCATGACCTCGATCGATCTGAACGCCGATCTCGGCGAGGGCTTCGGCCGCTGGCGGCTGACCGACGACGAGCGGCTGCTGTCCGTCGTCACCAGCGCCAACGTGGCCTGCGGCTTCCACGCCGGGGACGCGGTGACCATGCGGCGGGTGTGCGAGCTGGCGGCCGAACGCGGCGTGCGGATCGGCGCGCAGGTCTCCTACCGGGACCTCGCCGGGTTCGGGCGGCGCGCGATGGACGTGCCGCCCGCCGAGCTCGCGGCCGAGGTCGCGTACCAGATCGGCGCCCTGGAGGTCTTCGCGCGGGCGGCGGGCACCCGGGTGTCGTACGTCAAGCCGCACGGCGCCCTCTACAACCGGGTCGTGCACGACGAGGAGCAGGCCGGCGCGGTCGTCGAGGGGGTGCTGCTCGCGGACGGCGCGCTGCCGGTGCTCGGGCTGCCCGGCTCCCGGCTGCTGGAGCAGGCCGGGAAGGCCGGGCTCCCGGCCGTCACCGAGGCGTTCGCCGACCGCGCGTACACCGACGAGGGCACGCTCGTGCCGCGCGGCCGGGACGGCGCGGTGGTCACCGACCCGGACACGGTCGTGGAGCGCTCGGTGGGCCTGGCCCACGCCGGGAGGGTCGCCTCGCACTCCGGGGCACCGGTGGCGGTGCGGGCCCGCTCGCTGTGCCTGCACGGCGACACCCCGGGGGCGGTCGAACTGGCGCGGCGGGTCCGGGAGCGGCTGGTGGCGTCGGGCGTGCGGGTGGAGGCGTTCGCATGAGGGCGCTGCCCGTCGGCGAGCGGGCGCTGCTCGTCGAGGTGTCCTCGGGCGAGGAGGCCGAGGCCCTGCACGCGGAGCTGCTGCGCCGCCGCGCGGCGGGCCTGCTGACGGTGGCCGAGATCGTGCCCGCGGCCCGTACGGTCCTGCTCGACGGCCTCGACGAGCCGGACCGCCTGGCCCGTGAGCTGACCGCCGCCGAGGTGCCGCCCGTCCTCCCGCGCGCGGAGCGGGTGGTGGAGCTGCCCGTGCGCTACGACGGCCCGGACCTCGCCGCCGTCGCCGCCCACTGGAACGTCCCCGAACGGGAGGTCGCCCGCCTCCACGCCGCCACCGACTTCCGGGTCGCCTTCTGCGGGTTCGCCCCCGGTTTCGGCTATCTCACCGGTCTGCCCGCCCGCTGCCACGTGCCGCGCCGCGCCACCCCGCGCACGGCCGTCCCGGCCGGTTCCGTGGCGCTGGCGGGGCCGTACACCGGGGTGTACCCGCGCTCCTCGCCGGGCGGCTGGCAGCTGATCGGCACGACCGACGCGGTGCTGTGGGATCCCGCGCGGGCGCCGGCGGCGCTGCTGTCGCCGGGCACCCGGGTGCGCTTCGTCCCGGTGGGCGCCGCATGACGGACCGCGCGCTCGTCGTCGTACGCGCCGGGGCGCTCACCACCGTGCAGGACGAGGGGCGTCCCGGCCACGCGCACCTGGGTGTTCCCCGCTCCGGGGCGCTGGACGCGCCGGCCGCCGCGCTGGTCAACCGCCTGGTCGGCAACCGGCCCGGCGCGGCCGTCCTGGAGACCACCCTCAACGGCTGTGCGCTGCGCCCCCGTTCGGCGGTCACCGTGGCGGTCGGCGGCGCGCCCTGCCCGGTCGCGGTGGACGGCCGGCCAGTGGCGTGGGGGGCGCCGGTACGGGTCCCCGCCGGTGCGCTCCTGGAGGTGGGCGCGGCCGTGGCGGGAGTACGCAGTTACGTCGCCGTCCGCGGCGGGGTCGCCGTCGAGCCGGTCCTCGGCAGCCGCTCCACCGACCTGCTGTCCGGGCTCGGCCCGGCCCCCCTCACGGACGGCGCGGTGCTTCCCCTGGGGCGGCCGACCGGTGTCCCCGCGCGCGTGGACGTCGCCCCGCAGCCGCGCCCTGCGGCCGAGCTGGTCCTGCGGGTGACCCTCGGGCCGCGCGACGACTGGTTCGGCCCGGCGGCGCTGCGCGCCTTCACCTCGCGCACCTACCGCGTGTCGGCGGCGAGCAACCGCATCGGCCTGCGCACCGACGGACCGGCCCTGGACCGCGCCGGTGCGGGCGAACTCCCCAGCGAGGGCATGGTGCTGGGGGCGGTCCAGGTCCCGCCCGACGGCCGGCCGGTGGTCTTCCTGGCCGACCATCCGACGACCGGGGGCTACCCGGTGATCGCGGTCGTGCGCGGCGCCGACCTCCCGGCAGCCGCCCAGGCGGTCCCGGGGACACCGGTCCGGTTCGTCACGGCGGGCCGCCGCTGAGCGCCACGGCGTCCCCGACCCGCCACAGACCCTTCCCCTCCCGCCCGCCTTCCCCCCTTCGGTCCACCGCTCCTCCCCCGGTCCGCCGCGCCGTCTCCGCCGTCGACAGCGCGGCCAGGGCGGCGGACACCGCGACGTACGCGTGCAGGTCGGGGCCAGCGCTGGTGCCGCGGGCGCGGTGACGCAGCCCGTCCGCGGCGAGGGTGAGCAGTTGGGGGAGCAGGTCGGTGCACCGCCGGGCCATCCGGCCCGTGCCCGCCGTGGCCGGCCACCACGGGTCGCCGCGCGGGCAGTTCGGGCTCGGGCGAGGGCGCGGCGCCCGTCGCGAGACCGGCCCCGGTGAGCAACCCGTGCAAGCGCAACGCCAGTTGGCGATGGCCGCGCTCACCGGGGTGCAGCCGGTCAGCGCTCCACATGACCCGGTCGCCGAGCCACTCCCCCTCGGCGGCGTGCAGACGCACCGCCCCGTACCGGTCGGACAGGGGTCTGGGCCCCGCCGCGCGCGAGGTTGGTGAACCACGGGGCCGCGGCGTCGGGCCCGGCCCCGGGGACGAGGGCGCCGCCCTGTCCGGGCGGCGCCGGGGCCTTGGGCGGGGCCGGGGCGACAACGAGGGAGCGTGACCGCGATCGACGAGGTGCCGGGCGGTCTGGAGCGCGCAGTGGGCCACGCCGTTCACATCGGGGGAAGGATCAGGTCCCGACCACGGCACGCATACCGGTGTTGTCGCCGGGAGGGACGTGGACGCGTCGACGTCGATCTTGCCGCCACGAGGAACGTCCTGTGAGCGTTGGACCGGGCGACCGGGCAGGTCAGCCGCTGTCCACGTACTCCTGACACCGGGGTCGCCCAACGTTCACGCGGTCGGCGCGTCGGGGCCGATCCGGCTGCGGACGGCTGTCTGGACTTCGGCCTCCTCGGCCGGATCGGCGGCGAGCCGGCGCAGTTGCTCCACGACGCGCAGGTCGCCGGTCTCGGCGTGCCGGGCGGCGAGTTCGCGGGTGGTCTCCTCGCAGTCCCACAGGCATTCCACGGCGAATCCGGTGGCGAAGGAGGGGTCGGTGGCGGCCAGGGCGCGGGCGGCCCGGCCGCGCAGATGGGAGGAGGCGGTCTCACGGTAGATGTGCCGCAGGACCGGGGCGGCGCAGGTGATGCCGAGCCGTCCGGCGCCGTCGACGAGGGTCCACAGGGTGGGCGCGTCGGGGCCCTCGCCGCGTACCGCCTCCCGGAGGGCGGCGAGGACGAGGTCGCGGTCCCGGGTCCCACCCCGGCAGGCGAGGACGCGGCCGGCGGCGGCGCCCAGCCGGTCGGGCCGCCGGGCCCAGCCGCGCGCCCGGTCCACGGCGGCGACACTGCGCATCCGTTCGAAGGCGTCGACGGCGGCCTCCACGGCGGCCGCCGAGCCGTCGGCCACCGCGGACTCGATCAGGTCCAGGGCGTCGGGGTCGTTGGCGTCGGCGAGGTAGCGCAGCGCGGTACAGCGGGCGCCGTCGCTGCCGTGCCGGGCGGCCCGGACGATCTCGGGCCGGTCCTCCGGCCCCGCGACGGCGGTGAGGCAGCGGGCGGCCGGGACGTGCAGGACGGCGCCCCGTTCGATGCCCTGCTGGGCCCACTCGAACACGGCCGCCACGCTCCACCCCGGGCGGGGCCCGGAGGGGCGCAGCTGCCGCTGCCAGCGGTCGAAGCAGCCGGCCTCCTGGGCGGCCCGCACGCGCGAGGCGACGGTCTCCCGCGGGTCCTCGGCCCACAGCCGCCACGGCCGGGGCTCGAAGGCGTCGCGCACGGTGGCGGCCAGTTCGGCCTCTCCCTCCGCGTCGGCGGGGAATCGCGCCAGGACGGGTGCGGCGAGGGCGCGCAGCCCCGCGTCGTCGTCCCGCAGCGCCAGCTCGTCCAGGGCCCAGGCCCAGTTCGAACCGACGGCCGCGTACCGGCGCAGGAGGGCGAGGGCGTCGCGCCTGCCGTAGGAGGCGAGGTGGCCGAGCACCGCCAGGGCGAGGCCGGTGCGGGACTCGTCGGTGTCGAGGACGTCCTCGGGGTCGAAGAGGTGCGCCTCGACGGCGTCCAGCTCGCCGTTCAGGTCGAGGTAGAGCCGGGCGTAGTACAGGGAGCGGTTCTCCACCTGCCAGTCGTGGCGGGGGTCGTGCAGCACGCAGTGGTTCAGTGCCGCGAGCGCCTCGGCGCGGGGGGCGGTGAGCGCGTGCAGCGTGCCGTCGCCGCGGCCCCGCTGGAGCAGGCCGAGCAGCGTACCGCTGGGCGCTATGACCGGATCGAACATGGGAAACAGCCTCACATCAAGCGTCGACGCAACCGGGAACCGCGCACTACCTGGCCGCGTGACAACACGTCGGAGCGCCCGCCGTCTCTTGCTTGCTGTAGCCCATCTTCCTCTGCCTCTCGTCGGTGGCCCATGCGGACCGCATCACGGCCCGCGCGGTGCGGCAACCCCTGCCCAGCCATCGCGTCCGTGAATCACGACGTCATGATGACCCCGGCGTGCGAGCTGCCGCGACCGATATTTCCGGCGGCCCCGTACCGCCTCCCCCGTTTTCCTTGCCGTGCCTGGTCGAAAGGGCCGTCTCAGCTGCTCACGGCCCGTGGGTTCACTTCTCGCCGAACAGTTCCAGCAGCTGCGTCCGGCCGAACATCCGGGCCGTGTCCGCGGCCGACGGCGTGCCCAGGGAGGGGTCCGCGCCCCCTTCCAGCAGGGCCTCGATCACTTCCTGCTCCCCCTTGAAGACCGCTCCTGCGAGGGGGGTCTGGCCCCGGTCGTTGACGCGGTCGGCGTCGGCTCCGCGGGCCAGCAGGGCGCGGACCGCGTCGGCGTGGCCGTGGTAGGCGGCGAGCATCACCAAGGAGTCGCCGCGGTCGTTGGTGAGGTCGGCCGGGACGCCCGCGTCGACGTACGCGACGAGCGCCTCGGTCCGCCCGCGCCGGGCCAGATCGAAGATCTTGGTCGCCAGCTCCACGACCTCGGGGTCGGGGGCTTCGGTCATCGGCCGGACCGCCTCTCACTGCGAACGATGGGACTGCGCGGAGCAAGCGTACGGCGGCGAGCGGTGCCGTCCGTACGGGTGAATCGCCAGCGTACTGGCTCGCGCGGCCACAGGACCGGACGGCCCGGAGGCGAAGATCACCACAGCCGTGACCGGGCGCGACGGGGCCGGTCCCCGGACCGTCGGCTCCGCCAACGGGTGGAAATCAGCAGAAATTCACCCGCTTGCACCTTTTGTCATATAGATACATGCTGTGATGCTGGAAGGACTCAGGGTGACTGTCCCCTCGACACCAGGAGTACCGACATGATCCTCTCCGTCTCAGGCGTCGTCCTGTTCGGCACCATCGTCTTCGTGTTCTTCCGCAAGGACGGACTCAAGCCCTCGCACGCGTGCGTGTCGACCATGTTCGGCTTCTACCTGGCCAGCACGGCCGTCGCCCCGGGCATCAAGGCCGGCGGCGAGAGTCTGGCGAGCCTACTGGGAGGGATGAGGTTCTGACGCCGTCCTCCCCCTAGGACCGCCCCAGTTCCGTCCAGGGGTCGACCCATCGCCCGTACGCACGTCCAGGAGGCAGAAGTGGCCCGCCGCCCCCTCCCCCGCATTCTGAGCACAGGCAGCGCGCAGATCGCCCGGAGCCGGGAGCTGGCCCGGACGGCGGCCGACAGTGCCACCGACGTCCTCCACCCGCTGATCGCCATCACCCGCGGTCTGGGCCGGCTGGCCTCGGCCGGCCGGCGCAGGTGGGCGGACACCCCGAAGGACCGGCGAGGGCCACTGCTGTTCCTGGTGGCCTCGCTGATCCTGGTGGTGGCCCTCGTGCCGTACGGGCCCCTGCTCGCCGCCGTCACCCTGCTGACGGCGGCGGCCTGGCAGGGCCGCGACCGCGCCCCGTCGGAGCCCGACGGCCCCGACGAGTCCCACGTCCAGAGGCTGCAGTCCCTGTACGAGGCCCTGGTCCCGTACTTCTCCGCCGCCGGGGACCCGGCCCCGCTGTACGCCCACGGCGGCGAGTGGGAGAAGGCCTTCCCCTCCTACGAGTTCGACGGCTCCAGCCGGATCTCCCACCTGCTGATCCGCTACCCCGCCTACTTCACCGACGGCGAGCCGGAGGCGCGTGCCCGCATCGAGCACCTGCTGACCGCCAAGTCCGGCCGCGGCCGCGAGTACCTCTTCGCCTGGGACGAGGAGGGCAACGAGCTCGCGGTCACCGCCCTGGCGCCGCTGCCCACCGACCTCGCCGCCCAGCGCTTCGTCACCGCGCCGGGCGAGACGGTGCTCGGCTTCACCGACCCGGGCGAGGTCCAGCGCACGCTCCCCCTCACCTACGGCGAGGAGAAGCGGGACGTTCCGCCGGTCGTCTGGCGCACCGGCCTGCGCTCCACCGAGCCGCACCTGCTGGCCATGGGCCAGCCCGGCAGCGGCACCTCCACACTGCTGCGCTCCCTCGCGCTCCAGGCCCTCCGGCACGGCGACGTGCTGATCGTGGACGGCGGCGGCACCGGCGAGTACGCCTGCCTCACGGGCCGGGACGGGGTCCTGGCCGTCGAGTGCGGGCTGACCGGGGTCCTGGCCAGTCTGGAGTGGGCCGCCACCGAGACCGAGCGCCGGCTGATCGCCGTCAACCGCGCGCGCCAGGCGGGCCTGCCGCCGCCGGACGACACCAAGCGGCCCCTGTGGGTGCTGCTCGACCGTCCGACCGCGTTCACGCACCTGGCCGCCGCCGACGGCCGCAGGGATCCGCAGGCCCTGCTCCAGGTCCCGCTGCGGCACGGCCGCGCGGTCAACGTCACGGTCGTCGTGGCCGACCAGTTCGACAGCGCCGACGCGCTGAGCGAGGGGGTACGGCAGCACACCCGCGCGCGCGTGGTGCTCGGGCCGGCCACGGCCGAGCAGCTCAAGGCGGTGCTGGGCGCGCCGGCGCACACGACCCCGCTGTCCGCCGTCCCGCCCGGCCGCGGCTACGCCCGGCTGGGCACCGGGGCGGTCCACCGGCTCCAGGTCCCGGCGACCCCCGACCCGTACGACGACAACGCGAGCGAGGCGCACCGGCAGGCGGTGCTGGACCTCCTGCCCCCGAAGACCACACCGGCGGACGGCGAGACGGTCCCGGAGCCGACGGAAGCCGTGCGCCCGGAGCCTACGGAGGCGGTGCCCCCGGAGCCGACGGAAGCCGTGACCGCGGAACGGGCGGACGCCATGACGAAGGCGGCGGTGGCGGAGCCCTCGTAGCGGCAGGAGGCGCGACGGGCCCGGCGGCCGCGTAACGCGCCGGGCGCGCACGCCGTGCCTCGGCGCGGAATGCGGCGGGCACGGAACCAGCCCGGCGCACGCGACGGGCTTCGGCGCAGGACCGCCCGGACGCGGAACCAAACGGGCGCGGAACCAAGCGGGCGCGGAACCAAGCGGGCGCGCGGGCCAGCCCTCGGCGCGGAACCTGACAGGCACGGAACCTGGCGGACGCGGAACCACCCGGGCTCGAGACCAACCTGGCGCGCACCCCAAGCCCCGGCGCGGAACCCGGCGGACGCGGTACCAACCGGGCGCGCACGACCGGTCTCAGCGCTGAACCCGGCAGGCGCGGAACCCGGCAGGGGCCGAACCGGCCGGGCTTTCCGTCAGCGGTCAGGCCACGAAGGTCCGCGGGGGTTCGGAGCCGCCGGACGCCCCCGTCTCCACCAGCCGTGCCGCCGCCGCCAGCCGCGTCGCGGCCTCCTCGGCCACCGCGCCCGCGACCGTGAACGGCAGCCGCACGTAGCCCTCGAAGGCGCCGTCGACCCCGAAGCGCGGGCCGGACGGGACGCGCACGCCGACCCGCTCGCCCGCCTCGGCGAGCCGGGAGCCCGACAGCCCGCCCGTGCGCACCCACAGCGTGAGCCCGCCGCCCGGCACCTCGAACTCCCAGTCCGGCAGCTCCCGCCGTACCGCCGCGACCAGCGCGTCCCGGTTGCCGCGGGCCTGCTCGCGCCGGATCTCCACGGCCTGCTCCCAGCCCCCGGTGCTGAACAGCCAGTTCACGGCGAGCTGCTCCAGGACGGGGGTGCCGAGGTCGGCGTAGGCGCGCGCGGCGACCAGGCTGCGGACCACGTCCGGGGCCGCCCGGACCCAGCCGATGCGCATCCCGGCCCAGAAGGCCTTGCTGGCCGAGCCGACGGTGATCACCGTGGATCCGGCCGGGTCGAAGCCGCATACCGGCCGCGGCATGTCCAGGCCGGGCTCCAGGTACAGCTCGCTCATGGTCTCGTCGACGACGAGCACCGTCCCCGCCGACCGCGCCGCCTCCACCAGCCGGCGCCGCTGGTCCTCGTCGGCGAGCGCGCCGGTCGGGTTGTGGAAGTCGGCGACGACGTAGGCGAGGCGCGGCGCGGCCTCCCGGAGCACCTGGCGCCAGCGGTCCACGTCCCACCCGGCGAGCCCCTCGGCCATCGCCACCGGCACCAGCCGGGCGCCTGCCTCCCGCATCAGCTGCAGGATGTTCGCGTAGCTCGGCGACTCGACGGCGATGCGCTCGCCGCGGCCCCCGAACAGATGGCAGATGGCGTCGATGGCGCCCATGGCACCCGTCGTCACCATGATCTGCTCGGGCATGGTCGGAATGCCGCGCGCGGTGTACCGCTCGGCGATCATCGACCGCAGCGCGGGCAGCCCGGCCGGGTAGTCGCCGTGCGTGTGGGCGTACGGCGGCAGCTCCTCCAGCGCGCCCTGCACGGCCCGGGTGAGCCACGGCTCGGGGGCGGGCAGGGCCGCGCAGCCGAGGTCGATCATCGAGCCCAGCGCCTCGGGCGGCAGCGGTTCCAGCCCCCGCGCGGGCAGCGGGTTCCCGGCCGGGACCGCGGTCCAGCTGCCCGCCCCGCGCCGGGACTCCAGGAAGCCCTCCGAGCGCAGCGCCTCGTAGGCGGCGGCCACCGTGGTGCGGCTCACCGACAGGGACAGGGCCAGCTCCCGCTCGGCGGGCAGCCGGGCGGCCACCGGGACGCGGCCCTCCAGCACCAGCAGCCGGATGCCGTCGGCGAGCGCGCGGTAGGCGGGCGGGCGGCGCGCGCCGGGGCCCGCCGGACGGTCCTGCTGGGAGGTGAGCAGCCGGGCGAGCTGCGCGGCACCCACCGCCGAGGTCCACTGCGCCATGATTTCCAGTCCACCTTCTCCGAATTGGCCATGGATGGCTTCTCTTCCCGAGCCACAGAGTGTCACGCGTCAGGCCACTACCACCACCCAGGGGGTTCACTGTGTCCACACCGGGCCGACTCGGACGACGGCTGGTCCAGCTCTACGCGGGCCTCGCGCTGTACGGCGCCAGCTCCGCGCTCCTGGTCGAGGCGGGCCTGGGCCTGGAGCCCTGGAACGTGCTGCATCAGGGACTGTCCGAGCTGACCGGTCTGACCATCGGAGTGGTGTCGATCGTCGTGGGGGCCGCGGTGCTGCTGCTGTGGATCCCGCTGCGCCAGCGCCCCGGCCTGGGCACGGTCTCCAACGTCTTCGTGGTGGGTCTCGCCATGGACGGCACCCTGGCGCTGGTGCCCGAGGCGCATTCCCTCCTCGTCCGGGTCCCGCTGCTCCTCGCGGGCGTCCTGCTCAACGGCGCGGCCACCGGGCTGTACATCGCGGCCGACTTCGGGCCGGGCCCTCGGGACGGGCTGATGACCGGACTGCACCGGCGCACGGGCCGCTCGATCCGCCTGACGCGCACGGTCGTGGAGGTGGCGGTCGTCGTCACCGGCTTCGCCCTCGGCGGCACCGCCGGCCCCGGCACCCTGCTGTACGCGCTCGCCATCGGCCCACTGGCCCAGCTCTTCCTGCGCGTGTTCGCCGCCCCGGCGGCATCCCCGGGCAGCACGGTCGTTGCCACCGGGACACCCGAACGGGCGATACTGCGACCGTGACCACCCGCGTACGCCACCCGTATCTCGACCACCCGGGCCCCCTCGCCTTCGCGCACCGCGGAGGGGCGGCCGACGGCCTGGAGAACACCGTGGCGCAGTTCCGGCGCGCGGTCGCGCTGGGCTACCGCTACATCGAGACCGACGTGCACGCCACGGCGGACGGCAGGCTCGTCGCCTTCCACGACGCGACCCTGGACCGGGTGACCGACGGCGCGGGCCGGATCGCGGACCTGCCGTGGCGGGACGTGGCGCGGGCGCGCGTGGCGGGCCGTGAGCCGGTGCCGCTCTTCGAGGAACTCCTGGAGACCTTCCCCGAGGTGCGCTGGAACGTCGACGTGAAGGCCGAGCCGGCGCTGCGCCCGCTGCTGGACCTGATCGAGCGGGCCGACGCCTGGGAGCGCGTCTGTGTCGGCTCCTTCTCCGAGGCGCGCGTGGTCCGGGCCCAGCGGCTGGCCGGGCCGCGCCTGGCCACGTCGTACGGCACCCGCGGGGTCCTGGGGCTGCGGCTGCGCTCCTGGGGCCTGCCGGCCGCGCCGCGCCGCTCGGCGGTCGCCGCGCAGGTGCCGGTCGCGCAGTCGGGCGTCCCGGTGGTGGACCCGCGCTTCCTGCGCGCCGCCCACGCGCGCGGGCTCCAGGTGCACGTGTGGACGGTCAACGAGCCCGCGTGGATGCACCGGCTCCTGGACCTCGGCGTCGATGGCATCATGACCGATCACATCGACACGTTGCGCGAGGTCATGGAGGAGCGGGGCGTCTGGGTCTGAGCCCCGTCCCGTCCCTTCCGAAGATCCCGCGCGGGATCTTCGGCGGGGAAGCGAGGGCACGGGTGGGCACCGGCACCGTGCGGGCGGAGGCGGCCGACGAGGCCGCCGAACGGCGGCGCGAGCAGCGCGGCTGGTACTTCTACGACTGGGCGTGCTCCGTCTACTCGACGAGCGTGCTCACCGTGTTCCTCGGCCCCTACCTCACCTCGGTGGCCGAGTCGGCGGCGGACGCGGACGGGTTCGTGCACCCGCTGGGCGTCCCGGTGCGGGCCGGATCGTTCTTCGCGTACTGCGTGTCGGCGTCCGTGATCCTCGCCGTCCTCCTGATGCCGATGGCGGGCGCCGCGGCCGACCGGACGGGCCGGAAGAAGCCGCTGCTGGCGGCCGCCGCCTATGTGGGCGCCACCGCGACCACGGGCCTGTTCCTGCTGGACGGCCACCGCTATCTGCTCGGCGGGGTCCTGCTGATCGTCGCCAACGCGTCGCTGGCGGTCTCGATGGTCCTGTACAACTCCTATCTGCCGCAGATCGCCCCGCCCGAGGAGCGCGACGCGGTCTCGTCGCGCGGCTGGGCCTTCGGCTACGCCTCCGGCTCCCTGGTGCTGATCGCGAACCTGGTGCTCTTCACCGCGCACGGCTCCTTCGGCGTCTCCGAGACCGCAGCGGTCCGGATCTGCCTGGCCTCGGCGGGCCTGTGGTGGGGCGCCTTCACCCTCGTACCGCTGCGGCGGCTGCGGGACCGCCGCGCGCCGAAGGACGCCACGGCGACGGCGGCGCGGGCGCACGGCTGGCGGCAGCTCGCGGCCACGGTCCGGGACATGCGGCACCGGCCGCTCACCCTGGCCTTCCTGCTCGCCTACCTCATCTACAACGACGGCATCCAGACGGTGATCTCCCAGGCCTCCGTCTACGGGTCCGAGGAGCTGGGCCTGAGCCAGTCGACGCTGATCACGGCGGTGCTGATGGTCCAGGTGCTCGCGGTGGCGGGGGCGCTCGGCATGGGGTGGCTGGCCCTCAGGCACGGGGCCAAGCGGACGATCCTGGGTTCGCTGATCGCCTGGGCGGTGACGCTCGGCGCCGGATACTTCCTGCCCGCCGGGGCGCCGGTGGGGTTCTTCGTGCTGGCCGGCGGCATCGGGCTGGTCCTCGGCGGCAGCCAGGCGCTGTCCCGGTCGCTGTTCTCGCACCTGGTTCCGCCGGGCAAGGAGGCCGAGTACTTCTCGGCGTACGAGATGAGCGACCGCGGCATGAGCTGGCTGGGGCCGCTGCTGTTCGGCGTGACCTATCAGCTCACCGGCAGCTACCGGGACGCGATCGTCTCGCTGGTGGTCTTCTTCGCGCTCGGGTTCGTGCTGCTCGCGCGGGTTCCCGTGCGGCGGGCGATCAGGGAGGCGGGCAATCCGGTCCCTGATCGGATTTAGCACTCGGGCCGAAAGGGCGGTAGTGTACGCGTTTGGCCTGCCAGGCGTACCGTTACTGCGCGTCAAAGATGCCGAAACGCTGGGTGACATCTCCTAGTAGATGTGACAAACCGGGCGCCGGTGGGTACTGCACTGGTTGACAAGGCTGCGGCTACGACGGCGACGCATGACCCGGAACGGGACATCGGAACGGGAATCTTTACCGCCGACCGGACGTTGACCGGATGACGACGACAGCGACACCTGTCCTGTGGGCGACAAGCCCGGGAGGCACGATTCATGAGTGAGCGAGCTCTTCGCGGCACGCGCCTCGTGGTGACCAGCTACGAGACCGACCGCGGTATCGACCTGGCTCCGCGCCAGGCCGTGGAGTACGCATGCGAGAAGGGGCACCGGTTCGAGATGCCCTTCTCGGTCGAGGCGGAGATCCCGCCGGAGTGGGAGTGCAAGGTCTGTGGGGCCCCGGCACTCCTCGTCGACGGCGACGGCCCGGAGGAGAAGAAGGGCAAGCCCGCGCGTACGCACTGGGACATGCTGATGGAGCGGCGCACCCGTGAGGAACTCGAAGAGGTCCTCGAGGAGCGTCTGGCCGTTCTGCGGTCCGGGGCGATGAACATCGCGGTCCATCCGCGGGACAGCCGCAAGTCGGCCTGAGTCCCGTCGGCCGGGCTCAGGCCGGATCACCGCGCACGCACACATGACCGCGGGCGCCGTACGTGTGGTTGACGTACGGCGCCCGCGGTCTTGTTTCTGCCCGTGCCGTGCCTGGGTCCGCGCGTGCCGGAGGCGCGCTCGCGCACGGGTCCGCCGGCGCCCGGGTCCGCTCGTGGCGCTCAGCGGGTGAGGGGCGGGCGCTGCTCCCCGGGTCCGTCCGCCGGCTCCTCCCGGATCACCTCGCCCTGGACGACCCTGCCGTCCGGCCGCTGGATGCGCACCTGCTGGAAGGCGTCGCCCAGGCTGCCCGGCGCGGCCGTGCGCAGCGTGCGGTCCACCGTCCGCTCCGCCAGGCGGCTCACCGCCCGCTGGACCGGCGGGATCAGCAGGAGCAGCCCCGCGACGTCCGAGATCAGGCCGGGGAGCATCAGGAGCAGGCCGCCCAGCATCACCAGCCCGTTGCCACCGCGGCGATCCGGGGTGCCGCCGCGCTGCAGGGCCTCGTTCAGGTTCTGGAAGGCGCGCCGGCCGGCCCGCTTGATCACCGCCGCGCCCAGCACGAACCCGGCGAGCAGCAGCAGGAAGACCGTGAAGCCGCCGGCCACGCCCGCGACCACCGTCAGCAGCCAGATCTCCAGCACCAGCCACGCGACCGCACCCAGCGGCAGGTACCGCAGGAGCCGGGAGCGCCGGGGCCGGGTGGCGAACGGAGAGGTCGGAGCGCCTGTCGTCATGCCCCCAGTGTGCCTGGCCGCGGCTCAGCGCGGGATAAGCGGGCCCGGGACCTCCCCCGCGCGCTCCCGCTCGCCCGGTGCGCACGCCGGCTACGACCGCTCCCGACCGCCGCGGCCGGTGAGCTTGGTCACCCGCTCCCCCACACCCCAGGACGTGACCCGCCACAGCGCCTCGACGACGATGTCCCGGCTCATCTTGGAGTCGCCGAGCTCCCGCTCCACGAACGTGATGGGCACCTCGACCACGTGGTAGCCGGCCCGGACGGCCCGCCGGGCCAGATCGACCTGGAAGCAGTAGCCCTGGGAGGCCACATCTTCGAGGCCGAGTCCCTCCAGGGTGCCGCGGCGGAAGGCGCGGTAGCCGCCGGTGACGTCCCGGATCGGCACGTCGAGCATGAGCCGCGAGTAGGTGCTGCCGCCGCGCGAGAGGAACTCGCGGGTCTTCGGCCAGTTCACCACCCGTCCGCCGGGCACCCAGCGGGAGCCGAGCACCAGGTCGGCGCCCTTGAGGGCGGTGAGCAGGCGGGGCAGCTCCTCGGGCTGGTGGGAGCCGTCGGCGTCCATCTCGACCAGCACGCCGTAGTCGCGCTCCAGGCCCCAGCGGAAGCCCGCGAGGTAGGCGGCGCCGAGGCCCTCCTTGCCCTTGCGGTGCAGCACGTGGACCTGTGCGTCGTCGGCGGCCAGCTCGTCGGCGAGCTTGCCGGTTCCGTCGGGGCTGTTGTCGTCGGCCACGAGCACGTGCGCCTCGGGCACGGCCTTGCGCACCCGGCCGACGACCGCCTTGATGTTCTCCGACTCGTTGTAGGTCGGGATGATCACCAAGGGGGTGCCGAGCGGGCCGTACCGTCTCTGCCGGGCCTGTGCCGCGCCGTTGCCGTCGTTCACTGCTGCCCCTTCATGTCCATACGCAGAGGTCCACCATAGTGGCCGCGGCCTGCGCCGACGTGACGGCACGTTCGTACGGTGGTGTCCGTTCGACAAGAGCGGGGTAAGGCCGCTCTTTTCAGGGCCTTTCCCGGGTCTTCCCGTCCTGCGAGTGGGGGCCCGGCGCCCTTCGGGCCGACCTCGGGCCCGCTGGCTGCGGATCGGCCGAGAGCCGTTGTCTACTGAGCACCCGGGCCCCACCCGGGTCACACCCTGCCGACCGTCCGGAACATTCGCCCGCCGACGCGGGCGCTGAGCCTGGCTCCCAGTGACGGTGACCCGGTGCGGCACACCGTCCCTGACCCAGCGGCGCCGCGACGCGTGCACGGAGGTTCCCCGGTCGGGCGTCCGGTGGTGGACCCGGCAGAACCTACCGGCCCCCTGCCGCTGCCTGTCAACAGCCGTTTGAACTGCGCAAACGGCCGCCTTACGGGCTCCGGTGCGGAGGATGCGCAGGTCGCGCGACGATGCGGCGGGCGGTGATCGCCGCCGCACCGATCCGGGAGATCACTCCCCCGGCCGTACGAAGACCGTCCGCCCGCCCACCACGGTGCGCAGGCAGACGGGCAGGTCACGGCCCGGCGTGAGGTCGGGCAGTCCGGGCGTGCCGGAGCGCGGGTCGGTCGACCAGCGCGCCACCCGGTCGTCCGGGGCCTGCACCACGAGTTCGTCGGTGCGCCAGACGGCGTAGTCGGCGGGGGCGCCCGGCACCAGGACGCCCGCGTCGTCCCGGCCGGTCGCCCGCCAGCCGCCGCGCGTGTGCGCGGTGAACGCGGCGCGCACGGAGACCCGGTGCTCGGGGGTGCGGTGGAAGGCCGCCGCCCGGACCGTGCCCCAGGGGTCGAGCGGGGTGACGGGGCTGTCGGAGCCGAGCGCGAGCGGGACCCCGGCACGCAGCAGCGCCGCGAACGGGTTCAGCGTGCGGGCCCGCTCGGCACCGAGGCGACGCGCGTACATGCCGTCCTCGCCGCCCCACAGGGCGTCGAAGGCGGGCTGCACGGAGGCGGTCAGGCCGAGTTCGGCGAACGCGGCGATCGTCTCCGGGGTCAGCATCTCGGCGTGCTCGACCCGGTGGCGGGCGGCGCGGACGCGGGCCGTGCCCACCTTGTCGGCGGCGGCGCGCACGCCCTCCACGACCGCGGTCACGGCGGCGTCGCCGATGGCGTGGAAGCCCGCCTGGAGGCCCGCCTCGGTGCAGGCGACGACGTGGGCGGCGACGCCCGCGGCGTCCAGGTAGGCGACGCCGGTGTGGTCGGCGTCGGCGTACGGGCGGTGCAGGCAGGCGGTGTGCGAGCCGATGGAGCCGTCGACGAAGAGGTCGCCGGCCGCGCCGGCCGCGCCCAGCGCGCGGGCCCGGGCGACGCCCTCCTCGCCCGCCTCGGCCCAGTAGCCGGTCACCCGCGGGCCGGGCTCCTGGGCGGCGAGCCGCAGCAGGCCGGTGAAGTCGTCCTCGGAGGAGATGTCCGGTCCGGCGCACTCGTGCACGGAGCCGATGCCGAGGGCGGCGGCGCGGGTCAGGGCGGCGCGCTGGGCCTCGGCGCGCTGGGCGGGGGTGACGGCGGCGAACGCGGCGGCGCGCACGGCGTGGTGGGCGTCGGCGGTGAGCGGTCCGTCCACCGGGCCGAGGCCCGGGACGAGGTCGAGCAGCGCGGTGGTGACGACCGCCGAGTGGACGTCGATCCGGGTCAGGTAGAGGGGACGGCCGCCGGTGGCCGCGTCGAGCTCCGCGCGGGTCGGGGGCCGGCCACCGGGCCAGCGCGCCGCGTCCCAGCCGTGGCCGAGCAGCACGCGGTCGTCCGGGCGGGCGGCGGCGAAGTCCCGTACCGCCGCGAGCGCCGCCTCCAGGGTCGGGGCGCCGGACAGGTCGAGGCCGGTCAGGGCCAGGCCCGTGGCGGTGGTGTGCACATGGGCGTCGGTGAAGGCCGGGGTGACCAGGGCGCCGTCCAGGTCGACCACCTCGTCGACGCCGTCCGCGAAGGCGTCGGCCGCGCCCTCGGAGCCGACCCAGGCCACGTGTCCCGCCTCGACGACCATCGCGGTGGCGAACGGGTCGGAGGGGCTGTGGACCTCGCCGCGGCGGAGGAGGACGGTCTGGGGCTCGGCGGTGCGCTCACTCATGGGGAACAGTCTCGCCCGTGGGGTGAGCGGCCCGGCGGGCAGGTCGGTTCAGACGCGCGGCGGCCGCGCCTCGTACGGCGTCGAGAGCACCACCGTCGTCCGCGTCGACACCCCGGCCAGCGACCGCAGCCGGGCCAGCAGCTCCTCCAGTTCGTGCGGGGTGGCCACGCGCACCTTGAGGATGTAGTTCTCGTCGCCGGCGACGCTGTGGCAGGCCTCGATCTCGGGAACGCCGGCCAGGCGGTCCGCGATGTCGTCGGGGGCGCTGGGGTCGAACGGTTTCACCGAGATGAAGGCGGTCAGGGGCAGCCCCACGGCCTCGGGGTCGACGACCGCGGCGTACCCGCGGATGACGCCGCGCTGCTCCAGCCGCCGCACCCGCTGGTGCACGGCGGACGTGGACAGGCCCGTGGCCTTGCCCAGGTCGGTGTAGCTCATCCGCCCGTCCGTGACGAGCAGCTGCACGATCTGTCGGTCCAGCTCCTCCATGGCGCAAGAACCTACAGTGCCCGTGATCTCCGCGGGCGCTTCGGGCCCGGCAGGTCATGCACCGGATCGCGGCGGGCCCGTGGACGACCGGTGTGCCACCTGGGGGACGACACGGGCACGGCGGGCACCTGCGGGCGGCATGTGACGAACGCCACAGCCTCCGGGCGCTCTCCGTCACGACCGCGTGATTACCCCCGAGACCTGGCGGGAAGTGCTTGCTGTGGTCGAGGCCGCAGCGCCTTCACGGCCCAGCCTTAGGGGGAGAATCCCATGCAGAGTCTTCAGCGCCCTGGTCGATCTGTGCCCAGGCGGCAGCAGCCGGTCGTCGAGCCCGAGCCGGAGGGCGTCGAACCCGACGCCCTCGACGACGTCGACGGCGAGGACCTCGACGCGTACGACACCTTCGAGATGTACCGGGTGATCTGCCCGGACTGCGCGCAGCCCATCGCCCTGCTGGCGGACGAGGAGGTCCTGCCGGAGCACGCCCGGTGCGCCTCGCCGTGGAACCCGTTCGGACTCACGGTCTGTGCCGGTACGGGCCGCCGCGCCACCGAGGCCCGGCCCGCGGACGAGTCCTTCCGGCCCCAGGAGCAGGACACCGCGCTGCTGTTGACGCTCCCCCAGGGGCTGGACTGGCGGACGCAGCCCTTCTCGCACGTCGGCGGCCCGGGCTCGCGCCCGATGCGGGTGCCGGTGATGCGCCGCGACGCCGCCTGAGCGGTCCCGCCCCCCGTCGGCGCCGACGGGGGCCGCCCCGCCCCCCGTGACGGGTACGCCCCTGAACACACGGCCGATTCCGTACGGCGGTGACCTGAGCACCCCTCGCCGCGTTGGTGGGGTATGGCTCCCTCGTACACGGCGACCGGGCGTCAGCGCCTCATCTTCGTGCCGCCGCCCGCAGAATCGGTGCCGCCCGCAGAATCGGTTCCGCCGGTGCCGCCGCAGCCGCAGGACCCGCCGATCTACCGCGATCTGGTCCGCGCCTGGGCCGACCGCGGCCGTACCCTGCCGGGGCGCGACGACCCGGAGTGGGTCCGGCTGGCGGCGCCTCCGGCGGGTCTCGAACCGCTCAGCGGGTCTCCGGACCCGCTACATGACGAGCAATGACCATCCGCTGGATCTGGTTGGTGCCCTCGACGATCTGCAGGACCTTGGCCTCGCGCATGTACCGCTCGGCGGGGAAGTCCGCCGTGTAGCCGTATCCGCCGAGCACCTGGACGGCGTCCGTGGTGACCTGCATGGCGGTGTCCGTGCAGAACAGCTTGGCCATGGCCGCCTGCCGGGCGAACGGCCGGCCCGCGTCGCGCAGCCGCGCCGCCGCCAGGTACAGCGCGCGGCCGGCCTCGATCCGGGTCGCCATGTCGGCGAGCATGAAGCGCAGCCCCTGGAAGTCGGCGACGGGCCGCCCGAACTGCCGCCGCTCCGCGGCGTAGGCGACCGCCTCGTCCAGCGCGGCCTGGGCGAGGCCGATCGCGCAGGCCGCGATGCCGAGCCGCCCGGAGTCGAGCGCGGACAGGGCGATGGCGAAGCCCTGACCCTCCTCGCCGATCCGCCGGCCGTCGGGCACACGCACCCCGTCGAGGTGGATCTGCGCGGTCGGCGAGCCCTTGAGCCCCATCTTCCTCTCCGGCGCCGCGGCGCTCAGCCCCTCGGCGTCACCGGGCACCAGGAAGGCGGTGATGCCGCGCGGGCCGTCCTCGCCGGTGCGCGCCATGACCGTGTAGAAGTCGGCGACCCCGCCGTGCGTGATCCAGGACTTGGTGCCCGTGATCACCCAGTGGTCGCCGTCGCGGACCGCCCGGGTGCGCAGGGAGGCGGCGTCCGAGCCGGAGGAGGGCTCGGAGAGGGCGTACGCGCCGAGCAGCCCGCCACCGAGCATGGCGGGCAGGTGCTCGACCTGCTGCTGCTTGGTGCCGTAGGTGGCGAGCCCGTAGGCGGCGAGGGTGTGGACGCTCAGGCCCAGGCCGACGGTGAGCCGGACGGCGGCGAGCTCTTCGAGCACCTGGAGGTAGACCTCGTAGGGCTGGTCGCCGCCGCCGTACTCGGAGTCGTAGGGCAGGCCGAGCAGGCCGGACTGCGACAGCAGGGCGAAGACCTCGCGGGGAAAGCGCCCGGCGTCCTCCTCCTCGGCCGCCTTCGGGGCGATCTCGCGCTGCGCGATGTCGCGGACGAGCGAGATCAGATCCCGGGCCTCGTCCGTGGGCAGTTGCCGGTCCACCGGCTGCGGGGCGCGGTCGGGCATGGCGACGCTCTCCTCCCTCTCGGGCACATCGGCGGACGTGCGCCTTGGGTGGGGGCGGCTCCGCCGGGTCGTTCTCGAAGGCCGGCCGGTGCGCGCACTCCCGGGTCACGGAAGCTGCTGACCAGCGGCTGTGCGCTGTGAGTATGCCCGATCGGCGGCACGGAGTCACCGGTTAACGACCGCTTACTTCAAGAAAGGGTCCACGACCTCCGACCGGCCCGGGCCGTCGACCCGACCGGGCCGGCCCGCGCACCTCTCGCCCTCAGCCCTCCCGGCGCGCGGGCGCGGGGGCCGGGTAGGACGGGTCCAGCTCCTCGACCGCCCGCAGCGCGCCGCCCAGCGTCCTCACCAGCAGGTCGCGCATGGTGTCCCGGCTCAGTTCGGGGCGGTCGATCCAGTCGAGGGTGGCGCCCTCCACGCCGCACACCCAGCTCAGCAGGCCCATCCGGGCCGCCGGTGCGACGGTGGCGCGCCCGTAGGCGCCCTCGGCGATGGTCGCCACGATCGCCTCGCGCACCCCGTCCCGGATGGCGTGCACCTGGGCGTCGAAGCCGACGCCGCCGCTGACGATGGTGCGGAAGGCGGCCTGGTTGTGCTCGGCGTAGCGCAGATAGCCCTCGATGGTGCGATGCAACCGGTCCACGGGCGGCAGTTCGCGACCGCTCCCCGCGAAGGCGACCAGGTCCTCGAGCGAGTCCTCGACGATCGCCAGGTAGTAGCCCCGCTTGGACCGGAAGTAGTAGTAGATCAGCCCCTTGGCGACACCGGCGTGCCGGGCGATGTCGTCCATCGACAGGGCGTCGTAGGAGATGTCGGCGAACAACCGCCGTCCGATGGCGATGAGTTCGGCGCGACGGGCCACGGAGCGCTCGGTGCCGCGGGGCCGGGGCGGGGTGGTCTCCGCGGGAACGGAGTGGCGGGCCTCCGGGAGGACGGCGTCACGCTCTTGGCTCATATGCACTTCGGGCCCCGGGTCTCCGGCTGGCGGTGGGACCCGCAGTATGGCAGGTCGGCCCTGTCTCAGGTCACAGCAGGCCGAGCCGGGTGACGAGCATCGCGATCACCACGACCAGGATCCAGCCCAGGACGTGTTCGAGGGTCTCGGAGTCGTCGCGCCGGGGGCCTCCGGTGCGGGCGCGGGCGGTGGTCGCCGACTGTGCGGTCATGGGCTCTCGCAGTGCTCGGACGTGCTCGGTGGTCTCCCCCGTCTCCCCCGTCCCCCCGGTCCACCTTGCCACTCGCGGCCGCCGGCGCGGCGGAGAGCTTGGTCACAGCGAAGGCCCCGGACCACCGGGACCGGGGCCTTCGGCCGCGTGCGCCGTCAGCGCACGCCGACGGCCGCGAGCGCCCTGCGCTGGTGGGCCGTGGGCCGGGCGGGGAAGTACAGGTAGCAGACGCCTCCGGTGCCGGAGACGACCTTGCCGGAGGCGTTGTACCGCTTGGTCCGCAGCCAGATGTTCTCGAACTCGCGGCGCCGGTACACGCGCCGGACCGCCGCGTCGTCCGGAGAGGCCGGGTCGTTGGCGATCACGTCGCCGTCGGCGGTGAAGCCGATGACGGTCATCAGGTGGCCGGAGGTGCCGTAACCGGCGCCGGTCAGTTCGGTCTTGAGGAACGACTGGGACGTCATGGCCGGGATGCCGGCCGCGATCAGCGTCTCCAGATCGGTGAGCGAGGCGAGCCGGGTCACCACGCCCTGCAGACCGGGGAAGGTGGCCGCGTAGGCGGCGTTGAAGGGCCAGTTGCCGCAGCCGGCGTACTGGTAGTCGTAGGTGTACCGGGCCGCGTGGCAGACCTGCGGATCGGCGTAGGCGGGGTCGACCCAGGCCAGTTGCCCGGCGGTGAGGCGCCCGCCCCAGTACTCGACGATCATCTGCGAGGAGGTGGGACTGCACCAGGCCTCGCCACCGTTGTCGTACTCCGGGTACTGACCGCGGTGGATCTCCTGCGAGTAGCGCGGGACGGCCAGCTCCTTGGCCACGCCCGGCGTGGAGGCCGGGACGGTGAAGCGGTCCGGCACGTCGGAGCCCATGGCGCCGACCCGCCACACGGTGGGTGTGAGCGCGGTGCCGGGCCTGCGGTGGAGGGTGAGGCGGAGCCGGTACGACACAAGACGCAGCCCGGAGGCCGGATCGTCGACGGAGAAGGTGTCGGTCCAGATCGTGCTCCGGCCGTCGCTCTGGCCGTCGACGGAGGTCCGCCGGATGTCCTGGTCGCCGGCCGCCCAGCGGCCCATCACGTACCAGGGGGTGTCCGTGCCGTCGGAGTACGTGCCTTTCAGCTCCACCTGGAGCCAGGTTCCGGCGGGGGTGCTCGCGTTCCAGGAGGCGACCGCCTCGGTGGCGGGGACGGTGAGCGGGTGGACGGGGGAGGTCCAGGTGGCGTACTCCCAGGACGCCGTCCTGCCGGTGTGCGGGTCGGTGTAGTCGGTGGTGCCCGCGGCGGCGGCGATGCGCAGGCCGGGGCGGAGGCCCGCGACCGGCTCGGTGCCGTGGGCCTCGCCGCCGCGCCAGTCGACGTACGTGGTCCAGGCGCGGTAGTCGACCGGGCGGGCCGGGGCGCGGCCGGCAGGGGCGGCGGGAGCGGCGGGGCCGGTCCCGACGGCCGGGCCGGCGCCGGCGGCCAGCGCCGGGGCCGCGCCGGCGGCCGTGGCGGTCGCCGCGGCGGCGGCCACCGCGGCGGCGAGGACGGATCTGCGGGACGGCTGTTCGGCTCTGCTCATGGGTGGAAGACCCCCAAGGTGTCCGAGTCGGGGCGGGTCCGTGCACGACTGTGCGCCCACTATGGCCGCGGCGACCGCCCTCGGCCAGCACTTCGCCCCACGCCACGCCCACCAATATTGGTCTCCGCCACTGGCGTGACCTGGGCGGGGACGGCCCCGGTCGCGCGGGCCCGACCGGGGCGGCCCGCTCAGACCAGGTCCATCGCGGCGACCTCGTCCGGACGGCCGTAGCTGACCGGGCCCCGGAAGCGGCGGCGGGCGGTGGCGAACCACCACATCGTGGCCACGAGCAGGACGACGGCCAGGGCGATCGGGGCGTAATTGAAGGAGTCGACGGTGATCGGCGAGGCCTGCGGCAGCATGAACAGCACGCTGCTGAGCACGATCCAGGTCACGGCCACCACGCCGACCGGCCGCCCCCAGCGGCCCAGGTGCCAGGGCCCCGGCCGGAACTCGTCGCCGAGCCGCAGCCGGAGCAGGATCGGCACGGCGTAGGCGAGGAACAGCCCGACGACGTTGACGCTGACGATGGCGGTGAAGGCGGTGTGCGACCACCAGCCGGGCAGCACCAGGGCCAGCGAACAGGCCACCGCCAGCCAGACCGCCTTGACCGGGGTGCGGGTGCGCGGCGAGACCGAGTGCCACCAGCGGGAGCCCGGCATGGCGCCGTCCCGGGAGAAGGCGAAGATCTGCCGGGTGTTGCTGGTCAGGTTGGCCAGTCCGCAGAAGAGCATGGCCCCGATCACGATCAGCAGCAGCGCCTTGGCGGTGCCGAGTCCGAGGGCGTCGATGAGGATCTGGACGGGCGGTGCGGCGGAGGCCGCCACCCGGTCGTAGTCGCGGATGCTGACCACGAGGGCGAGCATCAGGACCAGTCCGGTGAGCGCCGACCAGCCGATGGCGCGGGTGATCCCCTTGGGCGCGTTCACGGTCGCCCGGACGGTTTCCTCCGACATGTGGAAGCTGCCGTCGAATCCGGTGAACGTCCAGCTGGTGACCAGCAGGCCGAGCATCCCGCCGTAAATCCCGTTGGTGAAACCGGTGTTGTTCGCGAAATGGGTGACGAAGGAGGCCGGACGGTGGTGGTCGGGGACGGCGGCCAGGGCGGTCACGATCACGACGAGTCCGATCAGCAGCCACCACACGGAGATCCGGTTCAGGACGGCGACCAACTGGACGGTGTAGGTGTTGGCGAGCCCCTGGAGCACGATGATCAGGGCGGTGAGGAGCACCGTCTGGTGCATGGTCGGCCGGTAGGAGGACCACTGCAGGGCGAGAAAGGCCTGGACGAAGGTGGCGGCGGCGTAGCCGGTGGCGGCGGTGCCGCCGATCTGGCCGACGAAGTTCAGCCAGCCGGTGAACCAGGACCAGGCGCCCTTGTGCCGACGGGCGAGTTTCCCGGCGGAGAAATACAGCGCCCCGCTCGTCGGGTAGGCCGAGGCGACTTCGGCCATGGCCGCGCCGACGAACAGCACCATGACCGAGACGCCGATCCAGCCGAAAACGAGAATGCGGGGACCGCCCGCGTTCATCCCGAATCCGAAGGACGAGAAAATTCCGGAGATGATGTTGATGATGGTGAAGGATATGGCGAAATTGTCGAAGGCCTGAAAACGCCGGGTGAGTTTTCTGGGATAACCCATCGCGTGCAGGGTCGCGTCGTCGTCGAGCGCGGCCGGGTCCCCGGTGCCGCCGGCTCCGGTGCGCGGGGCCGATATCCGTTCGGACACAGTTCGACCTTCCTCTGGGTGGGGGGTGGGAGGTGGGGCTGGGACGAGGGTCAGGGGCCGCCGGGCACCGGCAGGCCGCACGCCCGCCGCGCCCTGGAGAGCTGCTCGGCGGGGTCCCCGAAGGCGCACCACGGCATCCGTGAGGCGTAGGGGCCCATGGCGACCAGGGCGGCGCGGGCCTCGGACAGGCGCCGGGCCATGACCAGCGCGTGGGCGAGATAGGCGAGGTCGAGCACCGGGGTGAACCGTCCGCCGGCGACCGTGGGCAGCCAGTTCCGGTGGAGCGCGAGGGCGGTGGAGCGCCACGGCGGCTCCTCCCAGACCCGGTCGGCGAGCCGGCGGGCGGGGTCGTGGCTCTCCACCAGGGCGACCAGCGGCAGCAGCCGCAGCGCGGAGTCGGCGGGCGCCCGCTGGCTCAGGAAGGCGGCGACGTCCCAGGCCGCGTTGACCGAGCCGCCGTGGCGGGCGAAGAAGCAGGCCAGGAAGCGGTGGTGGGCCTCGCGGTGCCAGGGGTCGAGGGAGAGGACGTGCGCGAACAGCCGCCAGGGGCCGGGCGGGGCGGTGAGCAGGCCCTGGGGCGCCGGGTCGCGCAGCCGGTGCAGCCGGGCCATGGCGAGCCGCGCAACCCAGGGGGTGGGGTCCGCGGGGTCGAGGCCGGAGGCACGGTCGCAGGCCGACAGGGCGATCCGCTCCAGGGCGCCGGCCCGCTCGTCGCGCGCGTCGGCGGCGCGCAGCGCCCGGAGCACGGCCACCCGCGCCCACAGCAGCGCGGCCTCGGGTTCAGGCTCCTCGGCCAGCCAGCGTTCCGCGAGGTCGGAGTCGGCCGCCTCCGAGGCGAGGACCAGGGAGCGGTGGGCCCGCAGGCCGAAGGCGCCGCGTGTCTCGGCCAGGGCCTCGCGCGCGCTGCCCCAGCGTCCGGCCCGGACGTCCACGCACACGGTCGCCAGAACGCGGTCGTCGGCTGCCGGATGCCACACGTACTGCCCCTCGAAAAGCCCAGCGGCCATCGTCCCCGTCCGTCCCCGTTCACTGCCACGCGGGTGCGCAGGGGGCACTTTACTCACCACGGAGCACAACCGGAACGCGGTTTTCGATCTACCCGGAGGCGGATTCGCCGGCCAATAGCGGCGCGCGAGGGCGCAGTCTCGATAGTTCAATAGGACACTATTTTTCGGCCCTCGGCCGGGCCCGTGGAAACGCCCGGCTAGAATGTTCCGCGGAAATATGCCATCACCCGGGCCCCCGCCCGATCACTCCCCGGGAACCGCCATTCACGCCCTCTCCTCCCGCCTGCGGCGCCTGTCGCCCTCGTGCGGCCCCGTGCGCCTCGTCGGCGTCGACGGGCACGCCGGGTCCGGCAAGTCCACCTTCGCCGGCCGGCTGGCGGCGGCCCTGGACGGCGCCCCCGTGCTGCACCTGGACGACGTCGCCAGCCACGAGGAGCTGTTCGCGTGGGACCGGCGGCTGCTGGCCGAGGTGGTCGAGCCGCTCGCCCGGGGCCGGACGGCGCACTACGCCCCCTACGACTGGCGCGCCCAGGACTTCGGCCCCGCCCGGGCACTGCCGCCCGCGCCGGTGATCCTCGTCGAGGGCGTGGGCGCCGGCCGCCGGGCCCTGCGCCCGTTCCTGGCCCAGTTGCTGTGGATGGAACTGCCGCGCGAGGAGGCGTGGACGCGGGGCCGGTCCCGGGACGGCGAGGAGCAGCGGGAGTTCTGGGCCGGATGGGTCGAGGCGGAACGGCGTCACTTCGCCGCGGACCCCTCCCGGCCGTACGCCGACCTTCTGGTACGGCAGGTGGAGCAGGGGTACGAGGTGCTGCCGGGGCGGAAAGAGACGGCTGGACCGCACCGGAGCGTCACCCACCGTGACGGGCCATCGGCAGTGTGCTGAAGCCGTGAAAACCCGTCCGGGCGAACTTCGCCGACTGCCTCAACTCGGCTTGACCGGGGGGACGTACAGGTCTTACGTTCTCAATGTGCGGTCTGTCGAGACCGCCCCCCAGACGCGAAGCCCCCGGTTGTTCCCCCGTGATCGGGGGCTTCGTTCTGCCCGCGTTCCGCTCTCCGGACGCCGCACGGCGTCATCCGGTCACCCTCGGTCACCGCGCAGTCCCCGCCCCCGCCCGCTCCCACCCCGTCGAACGGGCCGTGCGGCACCCTTCGGCGGGCACCGGTCCCGCAGGTACGATGCCCTCGGTGCGACCTTCGAACGGCTGCTTCACGCACCTGCAACTCCGGTCCGCGGCACAGCCGTTCGACCAAGGCAGCCGCCGACGACGGTCGGGCGGTGAACCTACGGGGGCACGGTCTGTGGGGGACGTGATGGACTTCGGCACGCGGGGCCCCGAGGCGCCGGCCGACCTCGCCTGGCTGCGAGGCGTGGACGCCTACACCATGGGCGCCTATCCGCAGGCGGAGGAGGAGTTCCGCACCGCGGTGCGGATGGATCCGGGGATGGCCGACGGCTGGCTCGGGCTGCACGCGCTGCGCGTGGACACGACGACCGCGCTGCTCAGGATGTTCCGGCACCGGGAGCGCTTCGGCGAGCAGCGCGCCCGGCACCGCCGCACCCTCAACTCCTGGTACTGGCTGGGCTGGTGGGTGCAGCCCGTGCTGGAGAGCCCCCGGGACCTGCTGCTGGCGCACGCCTCGCACTGGCTGGACGGCCGGCACGTACCCGAGCTGGACCGCGCGCTGGCCGGGCTGCCGCCCGTGGACACCGACGCCCAGGTCCGCTTCCTGCACGCCTGCCGCGCCTATCTGGTCAAGGACTGGGAGCAGCTCGTCCGGCACACCGACTCCCTGCTCGACGACCCCCTGCTAGGCATCGAGGCCGGCCTGTTCGGCGGCATGGCGCGGGTCCGGCTGGAGATGTACGGGCAGGCCGAGCCGCTGCTGTCGGCCGCGCTGATGCGGTGCCGCAGCGAGCAGCCGCAGCGCAAGGAGCTCCGGTACTGGCTGGCGCGGGCGCACGAGGGCACCGGCCGCAGCGCCGCCGCGCTCCCCCTGTACCGCGCGGTGCACCGGGTGGACCCGGCGTTCATGGACACCTCGGCCCGGCTCGCGGCGATCGCCGAGGGCGACGGGTACGACGACGCGGCCGGCCTCGCGGCGGTCACGCTCACCGGACTCGGGCAGGACGCAGTGGACGGTCCGGACGTCCTGGACCCGCTCTTCGGGGTCGAGGGCCGCGACCTGAGGCTCCCCGAGCCCGAGACTCCGGCGTCCGGGCCGCTGCCGTCGGCCGCCGACCCGGCGGTGCGGCAGCGGACCGCGGTCCCCGCGCAACCGCTGCCCACCGGGCCGACCGATCCGGGCCTACTGGAGGAGGCGCTTGCCGAGCTGGAGCGCATGGTGGGCCTGGAGCCGGTGAAACGCCAGGTCAAGGCCCTGTCGGCACAGCTCAACATGGCCCGGCTGCGGGCCGGGCAGGGCCTGCCCGTGCAGCCGCCGAAACGCCACTTCGTCTTCTCCGGCCCCTCGGGCACCGGCAAGACCACGGTCGCCCGCATCCTCGGCCGCGTCTTCTACGCGCTCGGCCTGCTCGGCGGCGACCATCTGGTGGAGGCCCAGCGCGCCGACCTGGTCGGCGAGTACCTCGGCCAGACCGCCGTCAAGGCCAACGAACTGATCGACTCCGCGATCGGCGGAGTGCTCTTCGTGGACGAGGCCTACTCCCTGTCCAACTCCGGATACGGCAAGGGCGACGCATACGGCGACGAGGCGCTGCAGGTGCTGCTGAAGCGGGCGGAGGACAACCGCGACCACCTGGTGGTGATCCTCGCCGGCTACCCCGAGGGCATGGACCGCCTGCTCGCCGCCAACCCCGGGCTGTCCTCCCGCTTCACCACCCGCGTCGACTTCCCCTCCTACCGGCCCCTGGAGCTGACCGAGATCGGCAAGGTGCTCGCCGCGGAGAACGGCGACCGGTGGGACGAGGAGGCCCTGGAGGAGCTGCGCTCCATCGCCGGGCACGTGGTCGACCAGGGGTGGATCGACGAGCTCGGCAACGGGCGCTTCCTGCGGACGCTGTACGAGAAGAGCTGCGCGTACCGGGACCTGCGCCTGTCGGCGTATCCCGGTTCGCTGTCGCGGGACGATCTGGCCACGCTGCGGCTGCCGGACCTGATGCAGGCGTACGGAGAGGTGCTGTCGGGGCGGGGGCCGCAGGATCCGTCGGCTCTCTGAGCCGGCCACGGCCACCGCGCCCGGCGGAGCCCGCTCCGGCCGGCCGGCCGCGCCGCGAACGCGGGCGGCCGAGCCGGAGCGGGTCCTAGGAGGCCAGCACCTCTTCCTGCTCCCCGCTGCTGCGCGGCTCCGTCAGCCTGACCTCCGGGGTCACCCGGTGCGCGGGGTCGCGCACCTCGCCGACCAGCAGCTCCAGCACGTCCTCCAGCGCGACCAGGCCGAGCACCCTGCCCTTGGCGTCGGCGACCTGGGCCAGGTGGGTCGCCGCCCGGCGCATGACGGTCAGCGCGTCGTCCAGCGGCAGCTCCGACCTGAGCGTCGTCATCGGCCGCCACACCCGCTGCGGCACGGCCCGCTCGGACTCCTCCAGGTCGAGGACGTCCTTGACGTGCAGGTAGCCCATGAAGGCTCCGGACTCCGCGGCGACCGGGAAACGGGAGTAGCCGGTGCGGGCGGTCAGGGCGACGATCTCGCCCGGGGTGACCGAGGGGCTGACGGTCACCAGGGCCTCCCGCCTGAGCAGCACGTCGGTCACCGGGCGGGAGCCCAGCTCCAGCGCGTCCTCCAGCCGCTCCTGCTCCTCGGGGTCGAGGAGGCCGGCCTGCCCGGCGTCCTCCACCAGCCGGTTGAGCTGCTCGCTGGTGAACACCGCCTCGACCTCGTCCTTGGGGTCGACGCGGAACAGCCGCAGGATGCCCTGGGCGCAGGCGCCGAGGGCCACGGTGATGGGCCGGCAGAGCCGGGCGAAGGCGACCAGGCCGGGACTGAGCCACAGCGCGGCCTTCTCCGGCGCGGCCATCGCGAGGTTCTTCGGCACCATCTCGCCGATGACGAGGTGGAAGAAGACCACCGCCGCGAGCGCGATGACGTAGCCGAGCGGGTGGATCACCCCGTCGGGCAGGTGGATCCACTCGAACAGCGGCTCCAGCAGGTGGGCCACCGTCGGCTCGGCGACCGCGCCGAGGGTCAGCGAGCACACGGTGATGCCGAACTGGGCGGCGGCCATCATCTGCGGCAGCCGCTCCAGGCCGTACAGGACCTGGCGGGCCCGGGCGGTGCCGAGCGGCTCGATCTGGCTGCGGCGGACCGACACGAGCGCGAACTCGGCGCCCACGAAGAAGCCGTTGGCCAGCACCAGCACAGCGGCGAAGAAGAGTTGGAAAACGCTCATCGGGCGGCCTCCGCACGGGCGGCGGACTCCGTCGCGGCGGCCGTCCGCACCAGGCGGACGCGCTCGGCGCGGTAGTGCCCGACCTGGCGCACGGACAGCCGCCAGCCGGGCAGCTCGGCGCGGTCGCCGGGGGCCGGGATACGGCCGAGCAGGTCCGCGACCAGTCCGGCGACGGTCTCGTACGGCCCCTCGGGCACGTCGAGGCCGATGCGGCCCAGGAGGTCGACCCGGCAGCTTCCGTCGGCGTCCCACGCGGGCCGGCCGTCCTCCGGGGGGACCGGGGCCAGTTCGGGCAGGTCCTTGGCGTCGTGCTCGTCGCGGACCTCGCCGACGATCTCCTCGACGATGTCCTCCAGCGTCACGACGCCCGCCGTGCCGCCGTACTCGTCGACGACGACCGCGATGGGCTGCTCGCTGCGCAGCTGCGCCAGCAGGGGCTGGACGGGCAGGGTCTCGGGGACGAGCAGCGCCCGGCGGGCGATGCGGCCGACCGGGGTGCGCAGCCGCTCGTGGGACGGGACCGCCAGCGCGTCCTTGAGGTGGACCATGCCGACGACCTCGTCGATCCGCTCCTGGTAGACGGGGAAGCGGGACAGGCCGGTGGCGCGGGTCAGGTTGACCACGTCCTCCGCGGTCGCCGAGGACTGCAGGGCGCTGACCCTCACGCGCGGGGTCATGACGTGCTGGGCGGTCAGGTCCCCCAGCGACATGGTCCGCACGAACAGGTCGGCGGTGTCCTGCTCCAGCGCACCGGCCTGCGCCGAGTGGCGGGCCAGGGACACCAGCTCGCCGGGGGTGCGGGCGGAGGCCAGCTCCTCGGCCGGTTCGACGCCGAGGGCGCGCACGAGCCGGTTGGCCACGGCGTTCAGCGCGGCGATCACGGGGCGGAACAGCCGCGAGAACAGGTGCTGCGGGCCGGCCACGAACCGTGCGACCTGCAGCGGCCGGGACACGGCCCAGTTCTTGGGCACGAGCTCGCCGATCACCATCTGGATGGCCGAGGCGAGCAGCATGCCGACGACGACGGCGACCCCGGACACGGCGCCCTCGGGGACGCCGATCGCGGTGAACGGGCCGTGCAGGAGCGCGGCCAGCGCCGGTTCGGCGAGCATGCCGACGACGAGGGAGGTGATGGTGATGCCGAGCTGGGTGCCGGAGAGCTGGAAGGACAGCTCCTTGAGCGACTCGACGACCGTGTGGGCGCGTCGGTCGCCCTCGGCGGCGGCCTTCTCGGCCTCCGGCCGTTCCACGGTCACCAGGCCGAATTCGGCCGCCACGAAGAAGCCGTTGGCCAGAATCAGCAGGAAGGCCGCTCCGAGGAGCAGCAGGGGGATGGTCATGATGCCGCCGCCTCCGCGTGCGCGCGGACCTCGTGGGGTCGGTCCGCGCTATGTCGGCAGGGGGCGGCGCAGGTACTGCAGGACGGTCCGTCCATCGCCGGAGGGAGTCACTCCTCGGGTAGCAGGAACCCCTGGCGCCGGTCGGAGCACAGGGGCGGAGGCACAGCGAAAAACGCCTCCGTCACCAGATTAATCAAGACCCCGGCCGATGCGGCAGGGTGGACGTCACCCGGTCAGCTCTGAGCATCCCCGGAAGAGCGCTCGGGATCCTGGACGGAACGCGCCTCGACCAGCGCGCGCAGGGTCCGCGCGTCGGCGACGGCGCGCTGCCTGGCGATGCCCGGCTGGATGCCGAGCGCGGGCAGGCTGGTGCCGTCGCTGAGGTTGAGGAAGACCCAGGGGTCGCCCTGGCGCAGGTTCACCTGGAGGATCTCCGCCCAGTCCAGGTGCCGCCGGGAGACGATGTTGACGACGGTGACGCCGGTCTCGTCGGCGACCACCTTCGGCCGGGCGAGCGTCAGCGGCACGCCGGCCAGGAGCGCGCCGGTGAGGACGAAGCTGAGGCGCTCGCCGGGGCCGAGCCGCTCCAGCAGCAGCGCGACGGCCGTGATGACCGCGAAGAGCACGACGGCTGCGGTGAGCAGCACCGCGCGGGTGCGGCCCGGCCGGAAGGTGACCGGGAGTGCGGGCAGGTCGGACATCTCGGTGTGCCCCCTCAGAGGCGGCAGGCGTGGATCGCCGTGGTCAGGATGGCCCGGGCGCCGATCGCGTACAGGTCGTCCATGATCCGCTGGGCCTCCTTGGCCGGGACCATGGCGCGCACGGCGACCCAGCCCTCGTTGTGCAGCGGGGAGACGGTCGGGGACTCCAGGCCGGGGGTCAGCGCGACGGCCTTCTCCAGCTGCTCGACCCGGCAGTCGTAGTCCATCATCACGTAGGTCCGGGCCACCAGGACACCCTGGAGGCGGCGCAGGAACTGCTGGACCTTGGGCTCCTCGGCGTCCGCGCCGGTGCGGCGGACGACGATCGCCTCGGACTTCATGATCGGCTCGCCGAAGACCTCCAGGCCCGCGTTGCGCAGCGAGGTGCCGGTCTCCACGACGTCCGCGATGACCTCGGCGACGCCGAGCTCGATGGCGGTCTCGACGGCGCCGTCGAGGTGGACGACGGAGGCGTCGATGCCGCTGTCGGCGAGGTGCTTGGCGACGATGCCCTCGTAGGAGGTGGCGACCGTCTTGCCGTTGAGGTCCGTCACTCCGTCGGCCGTGCCGGGCCTGGAGGCGTAGACGAAGGTCGAGCGGGCGAAGCCGAGGGGCAGGATCTCCTCGGCGTTGGCGCCGGAGTCGATCAGCAGGTCGCGGCCGGTGATGCCGATGTCGAGGCGGCCGGAGGAGACGTAGATCGCGATGTCGCGGGGGCGGAGGTAGAAGAACTCCACCTCGTTCCCCGGATCGACGATGCGCAGTTCCTTGGACTCGCGGCGCTGCTGGTAGCCGGCCTCATGCAGCATCTCCGCCGCAGGGCCGGAGAGTGAACCCTTGTTGGGGACGGCGATGCGCAGCATGAGGTCGGCTTCCTTCGCGTGGTGTGCTTACGGCGGTGTGGGGTGGTGCTCAGAGGTGGGCGTAGACGTCGTCCAGGGAGATGCCCCGGGCGACCATCATGACCTGGACGTGGTAGAGGAGCTGCGAGATCTCCTCGGCGGCCGCCTCCTTGCCCTCGTACTCGGCGGCCATCCAGACCTCTGCGGCCTCTTCGACGACCTTCTTGCCGATGGCATGGACCCCCTTGCCGACCAGTTCGGCGGTGCGGGAGGAGGCGGGGTCGCCGTGGGCGGCCTTGTGCTGGAGCTCGGTGAAGAGCTCCTCGAACGTCTTCTTGGACATGGTGGTCCCCACCCTACGCGGTCCGGGCGACTCCTCAGCGCCAGGGTTCGGATACCGAACGCAGCGTGGCGGCCGTCGCCACCGCCGCCGTCACCGCCTCGTGGCCCTTGTCCTCGCGGGAGCCCTCGATTCCGGCCCGGTCCAGGGCCTGCTCCTCGGTGTCGCAGGTGAGCACGCCGAAGCCGACGGGGACGCCGGTCTCCACCGACACCTGGGTCAGGCCCTGGGTGACGCCCTGGCACACGTAGTCGAAGTGGGGGGTGCCGCCGCGGATCACGACACCGAGGGCGACGATCGCGTCGTAGCCGCGGCCCGCGAGGACCTTGGCGACCACCGGGAGCTCGAAGCTGCCGGGCACCCTCAGCAGGGTCGGCTCGTCGATCCCCAGCTCGTGCAGGGCGCGCAGCGCGCCGTCCACCAGCCCGTCCATCACCTTCTCGTGCCACTGCGCCGCGACGACGGCGACCCTGAGGTCCCCGACGTTCCGTACGGACAGTTCCGGTGCGCCCTTGCCGCTCACGTGTCTCCTCGGTGCTCTCTGCTTACTGGTTGCCGCAGCTGGACACGGCCGTCGTGTCCAGCCAGGGCAGGTCGTGCCCCATCCGGTCCCGCTTGGTGCGCAGGTAGCGGAGGTTGTGCTCGCCCACCTGGACGGGCATCGGCTCGCGTCCGGTGACCCGCAGGCCGTAACGGACGAGCGCGTCGCTCTTGTCGGGGTTGTTGGTCATCAGGCGGACGCTGCGCACCCCGAGGTCCTGGAGGATCTGCGCGCCGGCGCCGTAGTCGCGGGCGTCGGCGGGCAGGCCCAGTTCCAGGTTGGCGTCGAGGGTGTCCCGGCCGCGCTCCTGGAGCTCGTAGGCGCGCAGCTTGGACATCAGGCCGATGCCGCGCCCCTCGTGGCCGCGCAGGTAGACCACCACGCCCCGGCCCTCGCCCTGGATGCGCTCCAGGGAGGCGTCGAGCTGGGGGCCGCAGTCGCAGCGCTGGGAGCCGAAGACGTCGCCGGTGAGGCACTCGGAGTGGATCCGGACCAGGACGTCCTCGCCGTCGCCGATCTCGCCGTGCACCAGGGCGACGTGCTCGACGCCGTCGACCGTGGACCGGTAGCCGTGGGCCGTGAAGGTGCCGTGGGCGGTGGGCAGGTGGACCTCGGCCTCGCGGCGGACCGTGGGCTCGCTGGAGCGGCGGTAGGCGATCAGGTCCTCGATGGAGATGATCGTCAGGCCGTGCTTGCGGGCGAAGGGGATCAGCTCGGGCAGGCGCAGCATCCGGCCGTCCTCGCCGGCGATCTCCACGATCGCGCCGGCCGGGCGCAGTCCGGCGAGCCGGGCCAGGTCGACGGCGGCCTCGGTGTGGCCGTTGCGGACCAGGACGCCGCCGGGCCTGGCGCGCAGCGGGAAGACGTGGCCCGGGCGGACGAGGTCGGTGGGCTCGGCCGTGCCGCTCGCCAGCAGCTGGAGCGTGGTGGCGCGGTCGGAGGCGGAGATGCCGGTGGTGACGCCGTGCGCGGCGGAGGCGTCGACGGAGACGGTGAAGGCGGTCTTCATCGACTCGGTGTTGTCGTCGACCATCTGCGGCAGCTTCAGCCGGTCGAGCTCCGGGCCCTCCATCGGGGCGCAGATGAGGCCGCGGCACTCGCTCATCATGAAGGCGACGATCTCCTCGGTCGCCTTCTCGGCGGCGATGACGAGGTCGCCCTCGTTCTCGCGGTCCTCGTCGTCGACGACCACGACCGGGCGGCCGGCCGCGATGTCCGCGACGGCCTGCTCGATCGGGTCGAGCGCGAAGTCCTCGATGCCGTCCGTGGTGTACAGGATCGGTGCCGCGGTCATGCCGGCGCTCCTTCCAGGACGGGCCGCGCTTCCCTGCGGGAGCGCAGCCACCAGTCGCGCATGCCCCAAAGGACGAGTGCGCCGTAGATGACGTAGACGAAGCCGGAGAAGGCGAAGCCGTTGGCGAAGTTGAGCGGGACGCCGACGACGTCGACGAGCAGCCAGGCGAACCAGAACTCGACCATGCCGCGTGCCTGGGCGTACATGGCGACGACGGTGCCGACGAAGATGTACGCGTCCGGCCAGGGGTCCCAGGACAGCGACGGGTACGCCTGGAACAGGCCGGCGACCGCGACCGTGCCGACAGCGGCGGCGCCGAGCAGGACGGCCCGCTCCCGCCAGGTGGCGAACCGCACGGCGACGTGGCCGTCCGCCGCCTGCTCCCTGCCGCGCTTCCACTGCCACCAGCCGTAGACCGCGACGGCCATGACGACGATCTGCTTGCCCGCGCTGCCCGAGAGGTGGGCGGTGGCGAAGGCGGCGAAGAGGACGAGGCCGGAGAGGAACTGGGTGGGCCAGCTCCACAGGGAGCGCCGCCAGCCGAACGCCAGGGCGATCAGGCCGATGACGTTGCCGATCATGTCCGACCACTTGATGTGCTGGCCGAGGAGGGTGAAGGCCTCCGAGTTGAGCCAGTTCACTTGGTGGCCCCCTGATGGGCGAGCAGCCGCTCGACGTACTTGGCGACGACGTCCACCTCGAGGTTGACCGGGTCGCCGCTCTGCTTGAGGCCGAGGGTGGTCAGCGCGAGGGTGGTGGGGATGAGGCTGACGGTGAAGTGGTCGGGGCCGGCCTCGACGACGGTGAGGCTGATGCCGTCGACGGTGATCGAGCCCTTCTCGACGACGTAGCGCGCGAGGTCCCCGGGGAGGGAGATCCTGACGATCTCCCAGTGCTCGGAGGGGGTGCGGTCCAGGATCGTGCCGGTGCCGTCGACGTGCCCCTGCACGATGTGCCCGCCCAGGCGCGCGCCGACCGCGGTGGGGCGTTCGAGGTTGACGCGGGAGCCGACGGTCAGGGCGCCCAGGCTGGAGCGCTTCAGGGTCTCCGCCATGACGTCGGCGGTGAACTCCTCGCCCTCGTGCTCGACGACGGTGAGACAGACCCCGTTCACGGCGATGGAGTCGCCGTGCCGCGCCCCCTCGGTCACGACCGGGCCGCGGAGCCGGAAGCGGGCGGCGTCGCCGAGGTTCTCCACGGCGGTGACTTCGCCCAGCTCTTCGACGATTCCGGTGAACACTTCCCGGGTCCTCCTGCCTCATTCGGGCACGGACTCCGGGGCTGTCGTTGACGACAGAGACCACGAACGAGGACACCGGGTACGGCGCCGGACGGGATCCGCCCGCGAGGGCGAGCCCGTAGTCGGCGGCGCGCACGGGTGTGTGCTCGCTCGCCGCGCACTGCCTCCCATCCGGACTTTAACCGTCGGTCCAGGAATTTCACCTGGTCAACCGGCCGCTGGAAGCGACCGGGTCGCGGACTGTAACCGCCGGTTCGGACTTTCACCGACCCCGGAGTGCGCTGCTACTGGTACAGGCCCAGTGTGCCACGCCTGATCGAGGTCCCGACAGACGATCGGTGTGCAGTGCCTCACAGAACGTGGCGCCCGCCCCCGCGGGCGGGAGGCCCGGCGGCGGGCAAGGGCCGTCGTCACCGCCGCCGGACCGGTCTGCGCGGGCGCCCGGACACGGGCCGGCCGGATCCGACCCTAAGAGGACTAGACCAGAGCGGTCAACAGGTACGGACCGGTCGGTCCCTTCCTGGCACGACCCGTCTGACAGGGTGAACTCATGACGACCGCCGAGGAGTTCGAGCAGCACCGGCCGCGCCTGTTCGGCCTGGCCTACCGGATGCTCGGGTCGGCCCACGAGGCCGAGGACGCGGTCCAGGACGCCTATCTGCGCTACAGCGGCGCCGACCGCCCGGCGGTGGACCACCCGGCGGCCTGGCTCGCCAAGGTCGTCACCAACCTCTGCCTGAACCGGCTGACTTCGGCCAGGGCCCGGCGCGAGCGCTACGTCGGGCCCTGGCTGCCGGAGCCCGTGCTCACCTCCGACGGCACGCTCGGCCCGCTGGAGTCGGCCGAGCAGCGCGACGCGGTGTCCATGGCGGTGCTGGTGCTGCTGGAGCGGCTCACCCCCGCCGAGCGGGCGGTGTACGTGCTCCGGGAGGCCTTCGCCTACCGGCATCGGGAGATCGCCGGGGTGCTGGACCTGAGCGAGGCCAACTGCCGTCAGCTGTACCGGCGGGCGGTGCGGCGGGTGGGCGATCCGGGCGCCCGCTTCCAGCCCGCCCCCGAGCGGCAGGAGGAGCTGCTGGCCTCGTTCCTCGCGGCGGCCCGCGGCGGGGACCTGGCCGGTCTGGAGAAGCTGCTCGCGGCCGACGTGACGTGGTGGGGCGACGGCGGCGGCAGGGTGTCCGCGGCGCGGCGGCCGATCGAGGGGCGCGAGAAGGTCGTACGCCTGCTGACCGGCGGCGGCGGCCGGTTCGCGGCGGGGCTGGACTTCACGATGGCCGAGGTCAACGGCGCCCCGGGGCTCGCGGCATGGGCGGGCGACACCCTGGCCGGGGTCGTCTCCTTCGCGCTGCGGGACGGGCTCGTCGCGCAGGTGCGGGCCGTGGTGAACCCCGACAAGCTGGACTTCGTACGACGTCAGCTGGCGCGCTGACGGCGGGCTGTCACACGGCGCGGGGCTGCCCGGTCTCAGTGGGCGGTGGGCGCTCCGTCCGGGGGCGCCGGCACGTGAAGGGACGGAACAGCATGACCACGATCCTGGTGACCGGGGGCACCGGCACGCTCGGCCGGCTCGTCGTCGAGCGGCTGCGCGCGGACGGGCACGAGGTGCGGGTGCTCAGCCGGCACACCCCGCCGCACGCCGTCGACCTGCGCGCGGGCGGGCCCGCGCTGGACGCGGCCGTCGCGGGCGTGGACACGGTCGTGCACTGCGCGAGCTCGCCCCGGAGCGGCGACGAGGAGGCGGCCGGGCATCTGATCGCGGCGGCGCGGAAGGCGGGGGTGGGGCACCTGGTCTACATCTCCATCGTGGGTGTCGACCGGGTGCCGTACGGCTACTACCGGTCCAAGCTCGCCGTGGAGAAGCTGATCGAGGAGTCGGGGCTGGGCTGGACGGTGCTGCGCGCCACCCAGTTCCACGATCTGCTGGTGACGCTGTTCGGGGTACTGGCCAAACCGCCGGTCGTGCTGCTGCCGGCCGGGGTGCGCGACCAGCCGGTCGCGGCGGCGGAGGTCGCGGAACGGCTGGCCGGGCTGGCGGTGGGGGCGCCGGCGGGGCGGGTGGCGGACATGGGCGGGCCCGAGGTGCGCTCGTTCGAGTCGCTGGCCCGGGCGTACCTGAAGGCCACGGGGCGGCGGCGCCCGGTCCTGAACGTGCCGCTGCCGGGCCGCGCGTACCGCGGCTTCCGCGGCGGCGGCCATCTGACCCCGGGCAACGCGGTCGGCAAGCGCACGTTCGAGGAGCACCTCGCGGAGCGCTTCGGGGGCGGGCGCGAGGCCTGAACGGGGCCTGAACGGGGCCTGAACGGGGCTCGGCGGGGGGACGGGCGCCGACGGTGGCGGACGCGGGGCGCGAGGGGTGGCGGCACGGCGGCCCGCGCGTGGTGCGCGGCCGACGTGCGGCGCGGTGACAGCGGGCCGCGCTGCTCGCCGGACCGGCCGTCCGCGTGTGGTCCGGACCGGCCGTCCGCGCGTGGTGAGGGGGCGGCCGTCCGCGCGTGGGTGAGGGGGCGGCCGGCCTCGCGGAGGCCGCGCCGTGGGGGCCGTGTGCGGCGTCAGCGGTCGGGCGGGGTGAAGAGGTCGTCCTGGGCGTGGTCCCGGGCGGTCAGCAGGGCCCCGCGCAGTACGGCACCTCCGCCCAGAGCGGCGGGCCGCACCTCGGTCGGCAGGGGGGACATCCGGCGCAGCCGCTCCGCCACGCGCGCGGCGAGCACCTCCCCGCCGGCCTGCCCCACCTCACCGCCCAGGACCACGCATCCGGGGTCCAGCAGGGCCACGACCGACGCGGCCCCGATCGCCAGCCGGTCGGCGAGCGCGTCGAGAAAGCGGTCGGCGCGGGCCGCCGCGTCCAGGTCGCCGGGGTCCGGCGCAACCGCCGCGACCGCCCCGCGCACCACCTCCGCGGCGACGGGCTCCGGCCCGGGTCCGGATGCGGGTCCGCACTCCCCCACCAGCCCGAACGTCGCCGCCAGTGCCACGACCGCCGCCGAGCCCGCCAGCGAGTGGAAGCCGCCCGCGCAGTCCGTCGCGGACGGCAGGGTGGCCGTGCCCGGTACCGGGAGGAAACCGATCTCGCCGGTGCCGCCGGAGGCCCCGCGGCGCAGCGCGCCGTCCAGGACGACGGCCGCACCCGTGCCGTGGCCGAGCCAGAGCAGGACGAAGGTGTCCCGGTCCCGGGCGGCCCCTTCGCGCTGCTCGGCCACGGCGGCGAGGTTGGTCTCGTTCTCGACGATGACGCGGGCCCGCGGAAGCCTCTCCTGCAGCGCGGCCACCAGCCGGCGGTGCCACTCGGGCAGGCCGGTGGAGTTCCGGAGTTCACCGGACCCCGGGTCGATCAGGCCCGGCGCGCCGATGCCGACCGTGTGGAGGCTCCCCCGCACCGGACCGGACTCCCCCGGTGGCACTCCCGCCACTCCGGCCTCCGCGGCCGTGTGCTCCACCAGGGCCACCGCCCGCCGCACCGCGGTACCGGTGCCCGTGTCCCCGCCGATCGGTGAGGACGCCTCGGCGAGCACCCGGCCGAGCAGGTCGGACACGGTCACGGAGACGCTCTCGGTGCGGACGTCCAGCGCGGCCAGGTGGGCGCGGTCGGCGACGATCCCGTACAGCCGCGCGTTCGGGCCGCGCCGCTGTTCTCCCGACTCGCCGACGACGGTGACCAGACCGGAGGCCGTGAGGCGTTCGACGAGGTCGGCGACCGTCGGCCGGGACAGGCCGGTGAGCTGCTTCAACTGCCCTGCCGTCAACGGTCCTTCCCGCTGCATCAGCCGCAGGGCGAGCCGGTCGTTGATGGCCCGGGCGGTGCTCGGGGATGCGGGCATGCCGGGAATCCTCCCAGATCTGCGGGGCCGCGCCGCGGGCGGACGGCCGTAGGCATCCTATCTATCAGGCAGGGTTCCTGATAGTTTACGGCGGCACAGTGGGGAGACAGCCAGCCGGGGAGGGGCCCGAGAATGAGCGCAGTGGTCTACGAGCTACGTCAGGTGAGGCGCGCCCGGTACGCCGTGGCGGCCGTCTTCGCCGTGCACGGCGCCGTCACCGGGTCGTTCGCCACCCGCGTGCCGTGGATCCAGGACCACGCCGGGGTCGGTGCGGGCCAGCTGGGCCTCGCGCTGGCGTTCCCGGCGCTCGGCGCGTCGCTCGCGATGCCGCTCGCGGGCGGGATCAGCCACCGCTTCGGCGCCCGCAACGCGCTGCGCGGGCTGATCGCCCTGTGGACGCTCGCCCTGGTCCTGCCCTCCCTCGCCCCGAACCTCCTCACGCTGTGCCTGGCCCTGTTCGTCTACGGCGGCACGGCGGGCATGGCGGACGTCGCGATGAACGCCCTCGGCGTGGAGGTCGAGAACCGGCTCGGCCGGTCGATCATGTCCGGGCTGCACGGCATGTGGAGCACGGGCGCGCTGATCGGCTCGGCGGCCGGCACGCTGGCCGCGCACCTCGGCGCGGACGCCCGGCTGCACCACCTCCTGGCGGCCGTCGTGCTGACCGCGGTGGGCGTGGGGGCCTGCGGCTGGGTGCTCGACCTGCAGCCGGCCGAGGACGAGGAGGCGCCGCCGCGGTTCGCGCTGCCGCCGAGGTCGGCGCTGCTGATCGGGGCGATCGGGTTCTGCGCGGTGTTCGCGGAGGGCGCCAGCCTGGACTGGTCGGCGGTGTATCTGCGGGACCGGCTGGGGACCTCCGCCGGTCTCGCGGCCGCGTGCACCACGGGCTTCACCCTGACCATGGCCGTCGCCCGGATCGCGGGCGACCGCGTGGTGGACCGCTTCGGCTCGGTGCGCACGGTGCGCGCGAGCGGTGTGCTGGCCGTCCTCGGCGGCCTGCTGATCGTCGCCGGCGGCCGTCCGGCGGTGGCGATGACCGGGTTCGCGCTGATGGGCCTCGGCATCGCGGTGGTCGTGCCGCTGTGCTTCGCGGCGGCGGGCCGCAGCGGGCCGAATCCCAGCCAGGCCATCGCCGGTGTGGCGACCATCACGTACACCTCCGGGCTGGTCGCGCCGAGCGCGATCGGCGGCCTGGCCCAGGTCGCCGGCCTGGTCGTGTCGTTCGGCCTCGTGACCGTGCTGGCCTGCGGGCTCGCCGCCTTCGCCGGGGTGCTGCGGGCCGGCGACCGGGACCGGCCGAAGATCAGTCCGCAGCCCGCAGCAGTTCCCGGCCCGCGGTCCTGAACGTCTCGCTCCACGGCGTGGGCCGCAGGGTCTTCGCGTCCAGCCGGACCAGGACCCGGGTGCCGTGCGCGTAGGTCACCGCGCCGTCGGCCGAGCAGAAGCGGAAGCCGTACGTCAGCCCGGTCGTGCCGAGCCGCTCCAGCCACAGGTGGACGGCGTACGCGCCGGGCCGGGTCACCGGAGCCTCGTAGGTGATCCGCAGTTCCTTGACCGCGTTGCAGGCGTCGCCGGCGGCCACCCAGTCGCCCTCGAAGTGGAAGCCGTGCTCCCGCCACAGCTCGGCCCAGGCGCGCTCGACCATCAGCGGGTAGCGGGCGTTGTGCAGCAGTCCCAGGGCGTCCAGGTCGTCGAAGTGGACGGCGACCGGGACGAGCCGGCCGTACGACGGGACGGGGGCGGGCGGGGCTTCGGCGGTCACGGCGGGACTCCAGGGACATCGCGGTCGAGCGGTGGGACGGCTCCATCCTAAGCGGACGCTCAGCGACCCTTCCGGCGCGGACCCCCTTCCCCGGCCGGGCCGGCGGATCGCGTCCGTGAACGCGGTCCACGGAGAGGACCTCGGGTGCGGAGGACCGCCAGGTACCCCTGACAATGGACCGGACAGTCTTCAGGTACAGAGAAAGCGAAACCCCACCATGGACCTCGGCGTGCGCTGGAAGCTGCACGGTGACGGGCGGACGCCCGCACCCGGAGCGGTGGTGCGGCCCGACGAACGGCTCTCCTGGCCCCGCACGGTCGGACTCGGCGCCCAGCACGTCGTGGCCATGTTCGGCGCGTCCTTCGTCGCCCCCGTACTCATGGGCCTGGACCCCAACCTCGCGATCATGATGTCCGGCGTGGCGACCGTGATCTTCCTGCTCGCCACCCGCGGCCGGGTGCCCAGCTACCTGGGCTGCTCGCTGTCCTTCGTCGGCGTCGCGGCGGTCATCCGGGCGCAGGGCGGCACGAGCGCGACCGTGACCGGCGCGGTCCTCGTCGTCGGCGTGGCGCTGTTCCTGGTGGGTCTCGCCGTGCAGCGCTTCGGTGCGCGGATCATCCATGCCGCGATGCCCCCGATCGTCACCGGCGCGGTCGTGATGCTGATCGGCTTCAACCTCGCCCCCGTGACCGCCTCGACCTACTGGCCGCAGGACCAGTGGACGGCCCTGCTGGTGATGCTGTTCACCGGGCTCGCCGTCGTCGCCCTGCGCGGCTTCTGGTCCCGGATCGCGATCTTCCTCGGTCTGGCCTTCGGCTACGGCATCTCCTGGGTCTTCGACCGCGTCTTCGGCAAGATCCACTCTGTGGACGCGAGCGGCAGGCTCACCGACCACTGGCGCCTGGACCTCTCCGGCGTCGGCAAGGCCGACTGGATCGGGCTGCCCTCCTTCCACGGGCCGTCCTTCCAGTGGTCGGCGGTGCTGGTGGCGCTGCCCGTGGTGATCGCCCTGGTCGCGGAGAACGCCGGCCACGTCAAGGCGGTCGGCGAGATGACCGGCGAGAAGCTCGACGACAAGCTGGGCACCGCCATCTCCGCGGACGGCGTCGCCTCGGTACTGTCCACGGCCGTCGGCGGCCCGCCCAACACCACCTACTCGGAGAACATCGGCGTGATGGCCGCGACCCGCGTCTACTCGACCGCCGCGTACTGGGCCGCCGCCGCCTTCGCGCTGCTGTTCGGCGTCTGCCCCAAGTTCGGCGCGGTGGTGGCCGCGATCCCCGGCGGTGTGCTCGGCGGGATCACCGTGATCCTGTACGGCATGATCGGCCTGCTGGGCGCGCAGATCTGGACCAACGCCCGGGTGGACCTGCGCAACCCGCTGAACCTGGTGCCGGCCGCGGCGGGCATCATCATCGGCGTCGGCAACGTCACCATGAAGTTCACCGACACCTTCTCGCTCAGCGGCATCGCGCTCGGCACGCTGGTCGTGATCACCGGCTACCACGCGCTGCGGGCGTTGGCTCCGGCCCACCTCAAGCCGCAGGAGCCGCTGCTGGACGAGGGCACGTCCTCCTACGACGAGACGGCCGAGGCGACCGATACGGCCGAGGCGACCGGGGCCGAGACCGACGCCGGGCACCGCACCCGCTGACCACCGCCCGGGGCAGGTGAACCGGGCACGTGGTCCGGGCACGCTGTCGCTCCTCCCGCCTCGCGGGCCGTTCCCCTCCGGGCCCGGCGTCCGCTCGCCCGCGGGACGGCGGCGTTCCCCCGATCTGGGGAAGCGCCGGGCCCGTCGGCCCCCCGGCCGGGCCGGGGCTGGGACCCTGCCCCCATGGGGCAATCGGCACAGCTCACCCATGACGTGGACACCGTGGACGCGGTCGTCGCCCGGATGCGCGCTCTGGACGCCGCTCTGCCGGAGCACGACGGGCTCGCGGTGTTCAACCGCGTCTACCTCGCCGTGACCGAGGAGGTCGGACGGGGCCTGAGCGCGGGGCGGTTCGCCGACGCGCGGGCGGCGGCCACGCTGGACGTCCGGTTCGCGCGGCGGTACCTCGCCGCCGTGGACGCGGCGGACGGGGCGGGCCGCCCGCCGGCCTGCTGGCGTCCGCTGTTCCAGCTCCGCCGGCATCCGGGCGTACGGCCGCTGCAGTTCGCCCTGGCCGGCATTAACGCGCACATCGGCCACGACCTGGCGCTCGCCGTCGTCGACGCCTGCCGCGCGCTCGGCTGCGAACCGGCCGCCCTGGAGGACGAGTTCGACCGCGTGGGCGACCTGCTCGTCTCCCTGGAGGAGCGCGTCCGCGAGGATCTGATGCCGGGCCCCGACCTGCTCCAGATCGCCGACCCGCTCACCCACCTGCTCGGCGCGTGGAGCCTGGAGAAGGCCCGGGAGGCCACCTGGTCGGCGGCGCGGGCCTTGTGGGCGCTGCGCCGACTCCCCGACGTGGCCGGGGAGTTCACCGAACGCCTGGACGCGGCGGTGGGCCTCGCCGGGCGCATGCTGCTCACACCCCTGCCGGACTGACAGGCCGGAGTCCTGCCGCCACGTGGCCGGCCCACCGGTCGCGCTGACGCCCGCCGCCGCGGTCACCGAGCGGGTCCGGCTGGGCGGCAGCGTGCCGGTGGCGCCCAGCGCATGCCCACGGGATCCTGGTCGCCCGCGGAGCTCCGCGCGACGCCGGGGAGTCGCAGGGCGTCTCCGCGGAGGTCTGCGCGACCGCGCGGGCGGGCGGGGTTGCGACCCCCGGCGAACGGGGCTCAGTCCTCCGGGAGTTCGACGGGGGCGATCTCGTCGTAGACGTCGCCCGGGCCGGGGTTGCCCGGGTCGGTCTCGCCGCCGAACTGGTGCATGACGCCCCAGACCGCGTTCAGCGCGGTCTGGACGGCTCCCTCGGCCCAGCCCGCCGTCCAGGAGATGTCGTCGCCGGCGAGGAAGACGCCCCGCTTGTCCTCGGGCAGCCGGTCCTGCACGAAGTGCGTGAACAGGCGCCGCTGGTAACGGTAGTGGCCCGGCAGGTTGGCCTTGAACGCGCCCATGAAGTAGGGCTCGTTCTCCCAGGAGACGGTCACCGGGTTGCCGATGACGTGCTTCCTGATGTCGACCTTCGGGTAGATCTCGCCGAGCGACTTCAGCATGACCTCCATCCGCTCGTTCGCGGACAGCGGCAGCCACTTCAGGCTGTCGTCGCACCAGGTGTAGGAGAGGCAGATGACGGCGGGCTTGTCCGGGCCGTCGTCGAGCAGGTAGGTGCCGCGGGTCATCCGGTCGGTGAGGGTCATCGACATGACGTCGCGGCCCGTCGGGTTGCCGCTGTCGTCGACGGCCTTGTCCAGCCAGAAGGGCCGGTCGACGGGCACGAAGAGCTTGCTGGACTCCATGTAGTGGGTCCGCTCGATCGCCGTCCAGTGGTCGATCGGGAAGAGCGAGTCGTCGCAGTCGATCTTCGACAGCAGCATCCAGGACTGGGCGGTGAAGATCACCGCCGGGTAGGTGCGGACGTCGCCGTTCGCGTCCGTCACGGTGATCCGGTTGCCGGCGGTGCGGTGCAGCCGGGTCACTGCCGGGCGGGGCTCGCCGTTCACGTGCAGCGACTTCAGCGAGGTGCCGTAGGGCCAGTGGACGATCTTCTCCGGCTCGCGCTCCCACAGCCGGAGCGGCAGCTGCTGGGAACCGCCGACGATGCCGCGGTGGTGGTCGTCGGCCTCGGTGTAGACGACGCGCAGGATCTCCAGGATGGAGTTGGGGAAGTCGGTGTCCCAGCCGCCGGTGCCGAAGCCGACCTGGCCGAAGATCTCGCGGTGCCGGAAGGACGTGAAGGCCTCGGAGTCGCAGAGGAAGCCGTAGAAGGTCTGGTTGTCGAGCTTCTCGACCAGCTTCGACCAGATCTCGCGGATGCGCGGGACGTCCCGCTCCCGCATGGCGCGGTTCATGTCGGAGAAGTCCGCGCCCTCCTCCAGGCACCGGTTCCAGGCCGCCGCCACGTCCCGGTAGACCTGCGGCAGGTCGTCGATCGTCTCGGCGTAGTGGGTCTCGCCCTTGAGGTCGACGACCGTCGACGGGGTCGTCTCGGCGAGGGGGTTGGGGAAGGGCCGCGTCTGAAGCCCGACCAGGTCGATGTAGTGCTGCAGGGCCGTGGAGGACGGCGGGAAGCGCATGGCGCCCATCTCGGCGGTCAGCGAGGGGTCGCAGCCCTCGAAGCCGACGGTGCGCAGCCGGCCGCCGATCCGGTCGGCCTCGTAGACGACGGGCTTGAGGCCCATCTTCATCAGCTCGTAGGCGGCGACGATGCCGGACAGGCCGCCGCCGACGACCGCCACCTCGGTGCCGTGCTCGGTCGCCGGGATCTGGCCGAGGCCCGCGGGGTGGGCGAGGAAGTCGTCGTAGGCGTAGGGGAAGTCCGGGCCGAACATGGTGATCGGCGGCTGCTGCCCGTCGGCGTGCTCGACGGCGTTGGGCACGGTGGACGTCATGGGGCACGGACTCCTTGCGCGAAAAGGTGTTCTGGGGGAGGTGGGAGGAGATCGGGGAAGACCGAAGGGCCGCGGGGCCGCAGGGATCAGATCAGCGAGCCGTAGAGGCCCGGGCGGCGGTCCTTCAGGTACGGGTTGGCCTCGCGGGAGGCGGCGAGGAAGGCCGGGTCGGCGTCGGCGAGGACGAGCTGCTCGGCACGGCCCGCGCGGGTCCGGGCGACGCCGTCGGGTCCGGCGAGGGTGGACAGGCCGACGAACTCGAACTCGCCCTCCGTGCCGACCCGGTTGACGTACGCGACGTACATCTGGTTCTCGAAGGCGCGCACCGGGACGACGGACTCGGCGACGAACTGGAACGGGTGCATCTGCGCCGTCGGGACCAGGAGGAGGTCGGTGCCGGCCAGGGCGTGCGCGCGGACGTTCTCCGGGAACTCCACGTCGTAGCAGATCATCAGGCCCACGGTCAGGCCGCCGATGTCGGCCTGGACGACCGTCCGGTCGCCCGGTGCGAAGTGGGCGCGCTCGAAGCCGCCGAAGAGGTGGGTCTTGCGGTAGTTCGCCAGCCGGGTGCCGTCGGCGGAGATCAGCTGGGCGGAGTTGAAGACGGCCTCGCCGTCGCGCTCCGGGTAGCCGTAGGCGACGGCGAGGCCGTGCCGGGAGGCGACCCACGCGACCGCGTCCGCGGACTCGCCGTCGGCGGGCTCGGCAAGCCGGCCGACGCCGTCGCCGATGGCGTACCCGGTCAGGAACATCTCCGGCGCGACCAGCAGCCCGGCGCCCGCGGCGGCGGCGCGGCCCGCGGCCTCGTCGAGGACCTTGAGGTTCTCGGCGACGGAGCCGGGGCGGCCGGAGCTCTGGAGCAGGGCGGTGCGCATGCGTGGTCCTCACCGGTGACGGAGGGGGTTCGGGGGTCGGTTAGACCGTACGGTCGGCGGGCTCGGGCCGACAAGCGGGAGCCGTTGCACGCCGGTGAGCGGATCGTTGCGTCCCACCGGGACCCGGCGGCGATTCGTTGCGCACCCTCGCCGAGGCCTCCTCCCCCGCTCGGGCCTCCCCCGGAAACCCCCTCGCCCGCGCCGCCCGCCGATCGGTGCCGGCCGCGTCCCTCCCGCCCCCGTCCGCCGCCCCGGCGGGCCCGTGGAGACGGCCCGCACGGGCGCCGCCCGGGGCCCGCGCAAGTCACCCCAGGTGGTCCCCGCTCACGCGGGGCCGGGCACGGCGAAGGTGGTGACCACGGCCGCGTGGTCCGAGGGCCAGTCGTTGGCGGCGACGTCCGGCCAGGGGCGGGGGACGCCGCTGACGAACGTCCGCGCGTCGCGCACCGTCAGACCGCGGTGCAGGACGTAGTCGATGCGGTCCTGCGGTTCGGGGCGCCCGCTGCCGTCCTCGTGCACCGGGTGGACGGGCGACCAGGTGTGGCCCGGGTCGGCCGCCGGGTCCGGGTGGGCCTCCCGGTAGGAGTCGCGCAGGCCCGCCTCCTCGGCGGCCCGCGTCACCGGCCAGGCCACGTCGGGCCGGTCGAGGTGGGAGGGGCAGTTGAAGTCGCCGACCAGGACGACCGGCACGGCGGGGTCCCCCTCGTCGGCGATCCGCCGCAGCGTGTCCCGCATCTGGGCGAGCCGCACCTCCTCGTGGGCGATCAGCTCGGCCGCCGGGAGCCCGTCGAAGGCGGCCTCGTAGGGACCGTAGGGCGTGTAGTGCAGGTGGGCCGTCCAGATGTCGACCTCGCGGCCCGGGGCGACGGCGACACGGACCCCGGCGGCGCCGTAGAAGCCGACGTCCGGGTCGCCGAGGCGGGCGGTGACCGGGTGGCGGCTGATGACCCCGAGGTTCTCGCCGGCCCGGTGGTGGTGCCAGCCGAGGGCCTCGGCCAGTTCCCCGGCCGCGGTGCCGCCGGTCTCCTGCAGGCCCACGACGTCGGCGCCGCTCTCCAGGATCGCCTTGAGCTGCTTGGCCCGGTGGTCGTCCACCTCGGCGCCGCCGAGCCACAGGTTCCAGCTCATGACGCGCAGCTCGACGGGGACCAGGGCGCTCAGCTCCTGCGGGGTGACCCCGGCCAGGCTGGGGCGCACGGTCCGGCCCGGCGCCGCCTCGATCGGGGCGAGGGAGGGCACGGCCAGCACCGCGCACCCGGCCGCCTCGGCGGAGCGGACGCCGGTCCGGGTGTCCTCGACGGCCACGCAGGCCGCCGGGTCGACGCCGAGGGCGCGGCACGCGGCGAGGTAGGGGTCGGGGGCGGGCTTGGTGCGCTCGGTGTCGTCGGCGGTGACGGAGGCCGCGAACCGGCCGGGGCCGAGGGCTTCGAGCACGGTGTCGGCGACGGCGCGCGGGGACGCGGTCACCAGGGCGAGGGGCACCCCGTCGCGGGCGAGGGCGTCGAGCAGGTCGAGCGCGCCGGGGCGCGGCACGACGCCGGTGCGGACGCGGGAGACGAACTCCCGGTGCAGTTCGCGCGCGAGGGGGCCGGCCGGGGCGCCCGTGGCCGCCCCGAGCCACCGCGCCGTGTCCTCGACGGCGCGGCCGAGCACCTCCGGCTGGTCCGCCTCGGTCAGCGGGCGTCCGGCGACGTGCTCCACCGCCTCCCACCACAGTCGCTCGGTGTCGACGAGCGTGCCGTCCATGTCGAACAGCACGGCCTGGAGCGGGAGCCGGGGGTGGGGGGTCACGTCTCTCTCTTTCCGGAGTGGGGGGTCGTCATGGCGGGTCCGCGGTCACGGCCGGGGGGTGCGTTCCGCCACCAGGACGGGCCGGTCCGGCAGCGACACGCGCACCGGCGCGCCGGCGGCGAGTCCGGCGGCCTCGTGGGCGGGCAGGTCCGCCTTCACCTCGGAGCCGTCGGCGAGCCGGGCGGTGATCCGGACGGCCGCGCCGAGGAAGGCGGTGGCGACGACCCGTGCGTCGCCGGCCTCGTCCGCCCGTAGCCGAACCGACTCGGGCCGTACGAGCACGTCCACCTCGCCGGCCTCCGGCGCCGGGCCGTCGACCGGCAGCCGGCGGCCGAGCACCTCGACGCCGTCCCGCGCCAGCAGGCCGGGGATCCGGCTCATGGTGCCGACGAACTCGGCGACGAAGGGGGTGGCGGGCCGGCCGTACAACTCGGCCGGGGCGGCGCACTGTTCGAGCCGGCCGGCGCGCATGACGGCGACCCGGTCGGCGACCGACAGCGCCTCCTCCTGGTCGTGGGTCACGAACAGGGTGGTGATGCCGAGTTCCTGCTGGAGCCTGCGGATCTCCTCGCGCAGGTTCAGCCGGACCTTGGCGTCGAGGGCGGACAGCGGCTCGTCGAGCAGGAGGACGCGCGGGCGCAGGGCGAGCGCCCGGGCCAGCGCGATGCGCTGCTGCTGGCCGCCGGAGAGCTGGTGCGGGTAGCGGTCGCCCTTCTCGGCGAGCCCGACCAGGTCCAGCAACTCCGCCGCGCGGGCGCGCCGTTCGGCGGTGCGGACCTTGCGCATCCGCAGCCCGAAGGCGACGTTGTCGAGGGCGCTGAGATGCGGGAAGAGGCTGTACGACTGGAAGACCATCCCGGCGTCGCGGCGGTGGGCCGGGACGCGGGTGACGTCCTCGCCGTCCACCAGCACCTCGCCGGAGTCGGGGTGTTCGAACCCGGCGAGCATCCGCAGCGCGGTGGTCTTGCCGCAGCCGGAGGGGCCGAGCAGCGCGAGGAACTCCCCCGGCCGCACGGTCAGGTCGAGCCCGTCGAGGGCGACGGTGGAGCCGAACTCCCGGCGCAGGCCGCGGAACTCGACGGTGGCGGCCTGGGTCTCGGCGGCCTTCTCAAGGGCAGTGGCGGTCATGATCATCCCCGGGACGGAGCGGTTCGGGTGCGGCCGCCGGCACCGGCGAGCGCGAGGAGCAGTGCCCAGGTGACGAGCAGGCTGAGCACGGAGACGGCGACGGACAGCTGGGCCTGCGAGCCGCCGATGCTGTAGATCCACACGGCGAAGGGCCTGAAGCCCAGCAGCTGGGCCACGGTGAACTCGCCGAGCACCAGCGCGAGGGTCAGGAAGGCGGCGTTGAGCAGGGCGCCGCGCAGGTTGGGCAGCACGGCGCGCAGGAGGGCCTGCGGCCAGCCGGCCCCGCAGCTGCGGGCCGCCTCCACCAGCGTGCGCACGTCGATCGCGCGGAGCCCGGCGTCGAGGGCCCGGTACACGAACGGCAGCGCCATCACGACGTAGGCGAGGACGAGTACGAACGGGAAGTCCGGGTTCTGGACGGCCACGAAGGTCTGGAACAGCGGGGTGCGCGAGAGGTGGTCGGGGCCCCACTTGAGCACGGTGGCGATGCCGGCCACGTAGGCGATCGGGGGCACGACCAGCGGCAGTGAGCACACCACCTCGACGACGGGCCGCAGCCGGGGGGCGCCGAGCCGGAGCGCGACCACGGCGGGCACCATCAGCAGCAGCACCAGGGCGATGGTGGCGGCGGCCAGTTCCAGCGACAGCAGCAGGCTGGAGCCGAAGCCGTCGGTGGAGAGGATCTGGGAGTAGGCGTCGAAGGTGACGCCCCGGCCGGGGACCTCCACGGTGAAGACCACGGACGCGGCCAGCGGGACCAGGAAGTACAGGGCGGCGAGGCCGAGCACGGTCCCTCGCCACGGATTCAGGCGAGCCATCGCGCGCTCCGTCGTTGCAGGGGCAGGTACACGGCCATGACCAGGCCCGCGACCAGGACCATGTCGAGGCTGAGGGCGAGCGCCACGTTCTCCTGGCCGACCAGCACGTTGCCGGAGATGGCGTCGGCGATCTGCAGGGTGACCAGCGGGACCGAGCTGCCGACCATGGCGGCGGCGGTGGCGTACGCGGCGAAGGCGCTGCCGAAGAGGAGGACCAGGCCTCCGAGCAGGGACGGCGCGAGGACCGGCAGGGCGACGTGCCGCCAGTACTGGGCGGCGCCCGCGCCGTTGTTCTGGGCGGCCTCCCGCCACTGGGAGCGCAGGCCCTCCAGGGCGGGGGTGATGGTGAGGACCATCAGCGGGATCAGGAAGTAGAGGTAGACGATCACCAGGCCCCAGAAGCTGTAGAGGTCCCAGCCCTTCCCGGTCAGGCCCAGGTGCCGCGTCAGCACACCCGCGTTGCCGAGGGTGGCGACGAAGGCGAAGGCCAGCGGGACGCCGCCGAAGTTGGCGAGCACCCCGGAGGCGGTGAGCACGGCCTCGCGCAGCGCCCGGGAGCGGGAGGTCACCACGGCCTGCGCGAGCGGCAGGCCGAACGCGGCGCCGAGGGCGGCGGAGATCGCGGACAGCTTGACGCTGCCGAGCAGGGAGGTCAGGTAGGCGCCGTGCAGCGAGGTCGTCAGGTTGGCGGTGCTGTAGGTGGTGGCACCGGTGGCCTGGTCCTCGACGGTGAAGGCGCCGTTCAGCATGGCCAGGGCGGGCAGCCCGAAGGCGATCGCGGTGAAGGCGAGCAGCGGGAGGACGGCGAGGGCGCCCGGGGCGCGGCGCCGCCGCTTCGCCGAAGCGGCGGGCGCCACGTCCACCCGGGTGAGGGCGGTGGTCATCCGGAGACGGCCCTCCCCCAGCCCTGCGCGATGACCGTCTTGGCCTTGCTCTGCTGGGTCTCGGCCGGGAAGGCGGGCGTGCCGGAGACCTTGGGGAGCTTGGCGGCGGCCGCCGCGTCGAGGGTGCCGTCCTTCTGCAGGGCGGCCATCAGGGCCGGGCGCGCGTAGCCCTTGAGCCACAGGTTCTGGCCCTCGGCGCTGTAGAGGTACTCCTGCCACAGGCGGGCGGCCGCCGGGTGCGGGGCGTCCTTGGTGATGGCCTGGGAGTAGTACTGGGCGTACTTGCCGTCGGTGGGGACGGTGACCTTCCAGTCCACGCCCTTGGACTTGAACTCGTCGGCGTAGCCGGCGTTCAGGTAGTCCCAGTCGATGCTGATCGGCGTCTCGCCCTTCTCGACGGTGGCCGGGGTGGACTCGACGGGCGTGTAGTTGCCGTTCTTCTTCAGCTTGGCGAAGAAGTCCAGGCCGGGCCGGATGTCGTCGAAGGAGCCGCCGTTGGCCAGCGCGGCCGCGTAGACGCCGCCGAAGGCCGAGCCGGACTTGGTGGGGTTGCCGTTGAGGGCGACCTGGCCCTTGTACTGCGGCTTCAGCAGGTCCTTGAAGGTGGTGGGGCACTGCTTGACGCGCTTGGCGTCGCAGCCGATGGAGATGTAGCCGCCGTAGTCGTTGTACCAGCGGGCCCGCGGGTCCTTCTGCGCGGCCGGGATGCCGGCGTACCCGGTCACCTTGTACGGCGCGAGCAGGTCCTGCTGGGCGGCGCTGAGCGCGAAGGAGCTGCCGAGGTCCAGCACGTCGGGGGCGCGGTCCTGGCCCTTGCGGGAGGTGACGGCGTTGATCTCGTCCTGGCTGGAGCCGTCCGGGTTCTCCACCTCGACCTTGATGCCGTACTTCTTCTGGAAGCCGTCGATGAGGGCGCCGTAGTTGGCCCAGTCGCGGGGCAGCGCGATGGCGTGCAGCGTGCCCTCCTTCTTGGCCGCCTTCACCAGCGCGTCCATGCCGCCGAACGCGGTGGCGGAGGCGGCGGTGGCGGCGCTCTTGCCGTCGGCGGTGGTCGACGCGTTGTCGGGGGCGGCACCGCAGGCGCTCAGGGCGAGCGCGGCGACGACGGCGAGGGAACCGCCCAGGACGGCGGTTCTCGGCAGGGACACGGTCACGGGACTCTCCTGGGATGCACACGGGGGTTTGAGGCAGTGCGGAGAACTTGTCTGAACAAGTCGACCCCAGTACGCCCGCCCTCGGTGTCCTGTTCGTGAACTGCCGCGAAACCCCCGCTGCCTTCGGCTTGCACACTTCGCACCGCCCCCGGGCACCGGCGGATCTGGTTTAGGCTGCTCACGCTGTGCACAGTCGCCGACTCGGAGGGGGAACATGCCGGCGCGACACGAGGAGATCGCCGACGCCCTGCGGCGGGCGATCGGCCGTGAGGAGTACACCGTCGGGAGCCGGCTGCCGCCGGAGACGGAGCTCGCCGGGCAGTACGGCGTCTCGCGCGGCACGGTCCGCCAGGCGGTGGCGGCCCTCACCGCCGAGGGGCTGATCGGGTCCCGCCAGGGCGCCCGCCGGGTGGTGCTGGCCAGCCGCCGCAGCCAGAGCTTCGCCGAACTGCGCAGCTTCGCCCAGTGGGCCCGGGCCATGGGCCGACGGGCGACGGGCCGGGTGGTGGCACAGGGATACCGCCCCGCCGGCGAGGAGGACGCCGTGCGCCTGCACCTGTCCGAGGGGACACCGGTGCTGCACGTCCTACGGGTGCGCGGCCTGGACGGGGAGCCGGTGCTGCTGGAGCGCACGGTGTACGCGGACTGGATCTCCCCAGCGGTCGAGTCGGTCCCGCCGGACTGCCCGTCCGTCACCGAGCGGCTCTACGAGGACACCGGCCTGGTCGTCGCCTACGGCGAGCACGTCATCGACGCGGTGGCGGCGGGCGCCCGGGACGCCGAACTGCTCGGGGTGCGCCGCACGAGTCCGCTGCTGCGGGTGCGCAGGGTGACGACCACCCGGGAAGGGCGGCCGGTGGAGTGGTCCGACGACCGCTACCGCCCGGACGCCGTCAGCTTCAGCGTGCACAACTCGACGGGGAACAACGCGCTGGCCCGCAGAGGCGCGGAATAGCGCCGGCGGGCGCGCGGCCCCGCCTCGGCCTCCGCGTCTACGTCGGCGCTCCGGACGAGAACCTGCGCAGCAGCGGGGAGAGCACCAGGACGGACTTGGTCCGCTCCACGAACGGTTCCCCCGCGATGCGTTCCAGGACCCGTTCGAAGTGCCGCATGTCGGCGGCGAAGACCTGGGCGACCGCGTCCGCGTCGCCGGTGACGGTGGACGCGGACACCACCTCCTGGTAGCGCTCCAGGCCGCGCTGGATGGTCTCCGGGGAGGTGTTGCGCCGGCAGTAGATCTCGACGTACCCCTCGGTCTTCCAGCCGAGCGCCGCCGGGTCGACCCGGACGGTGAAGCCGGTGATGGCGCCGGTGGCGCGCAGCCGGTCCACGCGCCGTTTCACCGCGGGGGCGGACAGGCCGACCAGCTGCCCGATGTCCGAGTAGGAGCGGCGGGCGTCCTCGGCGAGGGCGTGCACGATGCGTTCGTCGAGATCGTTGAGCACGGGGAGTGGATCACTTCTTCGGTTCGGTCACTTCTCCGCCGTCGTGGGGCCGTCGGCGGTCACGGAACCGCCGGCCGCCGCGGGGCGGGACGGCGGTGGCCGTACACGAAGTAGAACACGAGCCCGGCCGCCCTCCGGCCCTCCGCCCGGCGCTCGGGAGGTCTCCCGGGCACGGGGGCCGGGGGCGGGGCGGTGCCGGTCAGCTCCAGCTGGCGTGCAGGGGCTTGCCCTCGGCGTAGCCGGCCGCGCTCTGGATGCCGACGATGGCCTTCTCGGCGAACTCCTCCAGGGAGGCGGCACCGGCGTAGGTGCAGGAGGAGCGGACGCCCGCGATGATCGAGTCGATCAGGTCCTCCACGCCCGGGCGCGCCGGGTCCAGGAACATGCGGGAGGTGGAGATGCCCTCCTCGAACAGCGCCTTGCGGGCGCGGTCGTAGGCCGACTCCTCCGAGGTGCGGTTGCGCACCGCGCGGGCGGAGGCCATGCCGAACGACTCCTTGTAGAGCCGGCCGTTCGCGTCCTGCTGGAGGTCGCCCGGCGACTCGTAGGTGCCCGCGAACCACGAGCCGACCATGACGTTGGACGCACCGGCGGCGAGGGCCATCGCCACGTCCCGCGGGTGGCGGACACCGCCGTCGGCCCACACGTGCTTGCCGTACTTCCGCGCCTCGGCCGCGCACTCCAGCACGGCGGAGAACTGCGGCCGGCCGACGCCGGTCATCATGCGGGTGGTGCACATGGCACCCGGGCCCACGCCGACCTTGATGATGTCCGCGCCCGCGTCGACCAGGTCCCTGACGCCCTCGGCGGAGACGATGTTGCCCGCGACGATCGGCACCCGCGGGTCGAGGTCGCGGACCACCTTGACGGCGCTGACCATCGACTCCTGGTGGCCGTGCGCCGTGTCGATGACGAGCGTGTCGACGCCCGCGTCCAGCAGCTGCTTCGCCTTGCCCGCGACATCGCCGTTGATGCCGACGGCGGCGGCGATGCGGAGCCTGCCGTCCGCGTCGACGGCCGGCGCGTACAGCGTCGCGCGCAGCGCGCCCTTGCGGGTCAGGATGCCGGCCAGCCTGCCGTCCCGGTCGACGGCCGGGGCGTAGCGCCGGTTGGCCGCGTCGAGGGTGTTGAAGGCCTCGCGCGGGTCGATCCCGGCGTCGAGCAGCAGCAGGTCCCGGGACATGACCACTTCGAGCTGGGTGAAGCGGTCGACGCCGCTGAGGTCGCGGTCGGTGACGACGCCGACCGGCCGGTGGTCCTCGTCGACGACCACACCGGCGTTGTGCGCCCGCTTGGGCAGCAGGGACAGGGCGTCGGCGACGGTCTGGTGCGGCGCCAGCACGATCGGGGTGTCCAGCACGTGGTGGCGGCTCTTCACCCAGGAGATCACCTCGGTGACCACGTCGATCGGGATGTCCTGCGGAATGACCACCAGGCCGCCGCGGCGCGCCACCGTCTCGGCCATGCGGCGGCCGGCGATGGCGGTCATGTTGGCGACGACGAGCGGGATGGTGGTGCCCGTGCCGTCCGGGGAGCTGAGGTCCACGCCCTGACGCGAACCGACCGCGGAGCGGCTCGGCACCATGAAGACGTCGTCGTACGTCAGGTCGTAGGCGGGCCGGATGTCATTGAGGAAACGCACGTGCTGCACATCCCAGTCGATCTCAAGGCGGCCCCCCGACAGGTCAGCCAGGGGGGAAGAGCACGTACTTCATTGTCCCATGGAGTCCGGATCGTCATCCCCGGTCGAAACATCCAGGCTGGTCAGCGGGCCCTTCGGAGGAACGTCCAGGGGCGAGCGCCACACGGAGCGCGGGCGTCGTGCCCATGGCCTGGGAGAACACCTCCCGTGCGGTCTCCCACTCCTGCGGGCGGGCCTTCGCGTACGGCTGCCAGCCCCGTACGGCCACGAGGAGGCCCCGGCCCGCCGCCGCACCGGGCCACACCGAGGGGTCGGAGAGGCTGTCGGCGAGCGCGTCCCAGTTCCGCCCGAACCAGTCCGGCAGCGCGAGGGCGCGGACGCACCGGTCCATCAGCCCCGCCTTGTCCGTGACGCCGTCCAGGTCCAGCACGACCGGGTGCCGGCCCGCCGGGTCTTCCGTCATCTCAGCACCGCCCGGGAGGAGAGGGGACCGACGGGGACGGGCCGCGGCGGCACGCTGCTGCCGCGGCCCGTCCCCCGGACGACGGGTCGCTGGAGGCGTCCGGCGGCCGTCAGACGCCGTCGGGGTCCGCCCGGTTCAGGGCCGGCTTCGGCGTGGGGCCCGCCGTCATCAGGTAGTCCGCGGCCGAGGTGTCCGTGACCAGGCTGGTGACCAGCCCGGACCGCAGCACGGCGTCGATCGCCGCCGCCTTGCGCTGACCGCCCGCGATCGCGACGACCTCCGGGATACGGCGCAACTGGTCGGCCTTTACCGTGATGCACCGCTCCCCCAGGTCGCGGCCGACCCGGCGGCCCTCGGTGTCGAAGAGGTGCGCCGCCATCTCGGCCGCGACGCCGAGGGAGGCGTAGTGGGCGCGCTCCTCCTCGCTGAGCATGTCGTGCACCGTCGAGATGCCCGGCTCCCAGGAGCCGATGGACACGCAGGCGACCGTGACCTTGTCGAAGTACTCGAAGGCCCGCGCGATGCCCGTCTGGTGGCGCAGCGCCGCCGCGGTGGCCGCGTCCGGCAGCAGCATCGGCGCGTAGATGGGGTGGGCGTCGCCGCCGGACACCTGCGCGGCGCGGCGCACGGCCTCCACCGAGCCGCGCTCGGAGGTCCCCGCGTCGTACACGCCCGTCAGCTGCACCACCGTGCACGGCGGCAGCCGGTCGAGGGCCGCGGCCATGTGGATGGTGGACCGACCCCAGGCCAGACCGAGGACGTCCCCCTCGTCGACCAGCTCGCCGAGCAGGTCCGCGGCGACCTCGCCGAGGTTCTCCGGGTCGGGCGTCTCCTCGGCCTCGGCCGGGGACTCCACCACGACGGCGTGCCTGAGGCCGTAGCGGGCGCGGAGCGCGTCGGAGCGCTCGGCGTCCAGCTCGGCCGGGACACGGATCTCGATACGCACGAGATCCCGTTCGAGAGCGGTCTCCAGAACCCGGGCCACCTTGAAGCGGCTGACGCCGAACTCCTCCGCGATCTGGATCTTGGACTTGCCCTCGAGGTAGAAGCGGCGGGCCATGGCCGCCGCCTGCACCAGCTCAGCGGGTCCCATCCGCATGGCTGACCGGCCCGCCGACATACCCGACACGGCGATCTCCTCACTGCTGTTCACACTCTGGATTCGCCGTTCATCCTCGCAGATCCGGCGCACTCGATCAGCCCTGATGGGAGCCGTTCACGTACCTGTGGCTCAGTGGTCGCACGCCCACGACGCCCGGGCGACGGCCTTTTCCGCCTGGGTGCGCAGTGCACGTACCGCGTCCGAGGGGTCCTTGGCCCCGTACACCGCCGAGCCGGCGACGAACACGTCCGCGCCGGCGTCCGCGCACTGTTCGATCGTAGAGGCCGAGACGCCGCCGTCGACCTGGAGCCACAGTTCGAGACCGTGCTTGCTGATCAGCTCACGGGTGCGGCGGATCTTCGGCAGCATGATGTCGAGGAACGCCTGACCGCCGAAGCCCGGCTCCACCGTCATGATCAGCAGCATGTCGAGCTCGGGAAGCAGGTCCTCGTACGGCTCGATGGGCGTGGCGGGCTTGAGCGCCATCGAGGCCCGGGCGCCCTTGGCGCGGATCTCGCGCGCGAGCCGGACGGGGGCGGCGGCCGCCTCGACGTGGAAGGTGACCGAGGAGGCGCCGGCTTCGACGTACTGCGGGGCCCAGCGGTCCGCGTCCTCGATCATCAGGTGGCAGTCCAGCGGGGTGTCCGTCGCCCGGGCCAGGGACTCCACGATCGGCACGCCGAGGGTCAGGTTCGGGACGAAGTGGTTGTCCATGACGTCCACATGGAGCCAGTCGGCACCGTCGACCGCCTTCGCCTCGTCGGCGAGGCGCGCGAAGTCGGCGGACAGGATGCTGGGGTTGATCTGCACGGCCATGACCCAAGACTGCCATGCCCGGGCACGGTTGTTCGCCCCGGTACCCCGCTGAGGCGCGCGGGGGCCGGTCGGCGGCGCACCGGCCGCCTCGAACGCCGGTCGCCGCGTGCGCGTCGGGCCGGAAAAGCGCACCGTCGTGGGACGGCCGTTCTATCGTCGACCGGCAGACGACCCGCGGGGGGACCACGGGAGGTGTTGCGGTGCCGAGGGCCCGGTCAGAGACCAGAGGAAGCAATCTGCCCATCGTCCTCGGGCTCTCCCTGGCCTTCACGGTCACGGTCCTCGACCCGCTGCTGCTCAGCCTGAACCTGGCCGAGGTGAGCCGGGCCCTCCACGTGCCGCAGGACCTGGTCGGGCTGCTGGGCGGCGCGGCGACGCTGGTGGTGGCCTCCGCCGTCCTCGCGGCGGGCGGCGTGGGCGACGCGTTCGGGCTCAAGCGGCTGCTGATGGTGGGGCTGGTGATCGTCACGATCGCCAATCTGCTCTCGACGCTCTCCTCCGGCTACCGCTTCCTGCTGGCGATGCGCTTCCTGGACGGCGTGGGTCTGACCGCGCTGCTGGGTGTCTCCATGGCCCTGCTGAAGGCTTCGGTGCCGTCGGAGAAGCGTCCCGCCGCCCTCGGCGTGTTCATGGCCATCGAGATGTTCGTGGTCGGGCTGACCCCCGCGATCGCGGGCTGGCTGGTGGAGGGCGTCGGCTGGCGGTCGCTATTCCTGATCTCCCCGCTGCTGTGCCTGTGCTCGTTCTGGCTGACCGCCCGCCGCGTCCCCGAGCCGCCCGCCCACGAACGGCGCCCGCTCGACGTGATCGCCGTCCTGCTGGTCGGTGTGGCCCTGCTGTCCCTCGTCGTCGGCATGTCCTCGGCACAGAACGGTTTCGCCCGGCCCGAGACCTGGGTGCCCCTGCTCGTCACCGTGCTCGCCGCCGTGCTCTTCGTGCTCCACGAGCGCCGTGCCCCCGAACCCGCCGTGGATCTGGCGCTGTTCCGGGTCCCCGCGTTCAACCTGGCCCTGGCGGCCGCCCTCACGCTGAACTTCCTGGGCGCCGGATTCAGCTTCTCCCTGGGGCAGTTCGGCGGCGTGGTGCTGGCGCTGCCGCCGGAGACCATCGGTCTGCTGTTCCTGCCCGGCACCGGGCTGATCGCCGGGACCGCGGTCCTCGCCGGGCGCCTGATGGGCAAGCACACGCCGCGACCGGTGATGGTGACCGGCCTGCTGACGCTGCTGGCCAGTGGCCTGGTGATGGCGGGCTCCGCCGGCCCCCAGATGGCGCTGTGGCTGCTTCTGCTGGCCACCTGGCTGTGCAACCTCGGCGTCACGATCACCTCGACCTCGGCGTCCGAGACGGTCCTCTCGCACGCGCCCTCCGGTCACACCGGCACGGTGTCCTCCGTGCAGTCGGCCGCCTCCATGACCGGCAACGCGTTCGGGCCCACCGTCTACCTGTTGCTGCTGAACTTCTTCTTCCAGCGCGAGTGGCTGGCGGACGCCCGTACGCGCGGGCTCTCCGAGTCCCAGGCGGAGCAGGCCGTGAACGCGGTGCGCAGCCAGTTGGCGGTGAGCCCCCCGGGCACCGCCGTGTACGACCCGAACCTGCTCCGGCAGTCGGCCGGGCTGAACCTCGGGCTGGACTTCAGCTACGGGCTGCGGCTCACCATGCTGACCGTCAGCTTCCTGCCGTTCGGGCTGGCGCTGGTCGCCCACTACGTGATGCCGGGCGGCTGGCGGCTGAGGCGGCGGAGGCGGGAGACCGCGCCGGAGTCCGGGGGCTGAGCGCCGGTCAGGCGGTCCGGCGGACGAGGGCCAGGTACATCGCGTCGGTGCCGTGCAGGTGCGGCCACAGCTGGACGTCCGGTCCGTCCCCGAGGGCGGGGACGCCCGGCAGCAGGGGCCGGGCGTCGATCAGTTCGGCGCCGGGGAACTGCTTGAGCACGTCGGTGACCACGGCACGGGTCTCGGCGAGGTGGGGCGAGCAGGTGGCGTAGCCGACGACTCCGCCGACGCGCACGGACTCCAGGGCGGTGCGCAGCAGCCCGCGCTGGAGCGGGGCGAAGCCGTCCAGGTCCTCCGGACGGCGCCGCCACCGCGCCTCGGGCCGCCGGCGCAGCGCGCCGAGCCCGGTGCACGGCACGTCCACGAGCACCCGGTCGAAACTGCCGGGCCGCCAGGCCGGCCGGGTCCCGTCCGCGGCGATCACCTGGTACGGCCCGGGGTTGCCGGCGAGCGCCTTGGCCACCAGCCCGGCCCGGTGGGGCTGCTTCTCCGAGGCGAGCAGCGTCGCGCCGCGCTCGGCGGCGAGCGCGGCCAGCAGGGCCGCCTTGCCGCCTGGCCCGGCGCAGCCGTCGAGCCACTTCTCGTCCGGTCCCTCCAGCGGGGCGTCGGCCAGGGCGAGGGCGACCAGCTGGCTGCCCTCGTCCTGTACTCCCGCGCGGCCCTCCCGGACGGCGTCCACGGCCCCCGGCTCGCCGCCCTCGGTGAGGCGCACGGCGTACGGGGACCAGCGTCCCGGAACCGCGGCGTCCTCGCGCAGCAGTTCGTCGGCGGTGGCGCGGCCCGGCCGGGCGACCAGGGTGACCTCGGGCCGCTCGTTGTCGGCCTCCAGCAGGTCCTCGATCCCGGCGCGCGGACCGCCCAGCGAGTCCCACAGGGCGGAGACGACCCAGCGGGGGTGGGAGTGCACGACGGCGAGGTGGTCCTCGGGGTCCTCGTCGTAGGGCGGCGCGACCTCCTCCAGCCACGCGTCGAGGTCCTGCCGGGCGACCTTGCGCAGCACCGCGTTGACGAACTTGGCGCGTCCGTCGCCGAGCACGACCCGGGCCAGCTCGACGGTGGCGGACACGGCCGCGTGCGAGGGGATCCGCGTCCCGAGGAGCTGGTGGGCGCCCAGGCTGAGCACGTCGAGCACCGGCGGGTCGACCTCGCGCAGCGGCCGGTCGACGCAGGACGCGAGGATCGCGTCGTACGTCCCCTGCCGGCGCAGCGTGCCGTACACCAGCTCGGTCGCGAGCGCCGCGTCCCGGCCGTCGAAGTCGCCCTTCTCCCGCGCCTTGCGCAGCAGCGGCGGCAGGACGAGGTTGGCGTACGCGTCCCGCTCGTCCACGGCGCGCAGCGCCTCGAAGGCGAGGACGCGGACGGGGTCCTTCTGGGGACGGCGGTACGGCTTGGCGGGCTTGCGGGGCCGACGGGTGTCGCTCACGAAAAAGGTGCTCCGGAAGTCTGGGTGCGCTGTGCACCTACCCTACGTCCCGCTCCGCGCGCCCCGCGCCGGGCGTCACCCCCCGAGGGTCTCGCCGTCCGCGATGCGCACCCCGCGCGCCCAGTCCGCGGCCCGCATCGGCTTCTTGCCCTGGGCCTGCACCCACAGCAGTTCGACCGCGTAGGAGCCGGTGCCCGCGTACACGTTGTTCTTGCCGACGGACAGGACGCCGGGGGCGAGGTCCGTCCGCTCGGGGACGGGGACGACGTGCATCAGCTTGAGCCGCTCGCCGCGGAACGTGGTCCAGGCGCCGGGGGCCGGGGTGCAGCCGCGCACCACGCGGTCGACGCGCAGGGCCGGGGTCGTCCACTCGACCCGGGCGTCCTCGACCGTGATCTTCGGCGCGAGGGTGACGCCCTCGGCCGGCTGCGGTACGGCCTTCAGCGTGCCGTCCTCGATGCCGTCCATGGTCGCGGCGAGCAGCCCGGCGCCCGCGAAGGCGAGCCGGGTGAGCAGGTCGCCGCTGGTGTCGGTGGGGCGGACCTCCTCGGTGATGGTGCCGTAGACCGGTCCGGAGTCGAGGCCCTCCTCGATGAGGAAGGTCGAGGCACCGGTGATCTCGTCCCCGGCCATGACGGCGTGCTGCACGGGCGCGGCGCCGCGCCAGGCGGGCAGCAGCGAGAAGTGCAGGTTGACCCAGCCGTGCGCCGGGATGTCGAGGGCGGCCCGGGGCAGCAGGGCGCCGTAGGCGACGACGGGGCAGCAGTCCGGGGCGATCTCCGCGAGCCGCGCCAGGAAGTCGGGGTCGCGCGGCTTGACGGGCTTGAGCACCTCGATGCCGGCCTCCTCCGCCCGCTCGGCGACGGGGCTCGCGACCAGCCTGCGCCCGCGGCCGGCCGGCGCGTCGGGCCGCGTGACGACGGCGGCCACCTCGTGCCGCCCGGAGGCGATCAGGGCGTCCAGAGCGGGAACGGCGACCTCGGGGGTACCGGCGAAGACGAGCTTCATGGGCGGAGTTGGGCCTCTCGGGCGGGGTGGACGGCGGGCAGCGCACCAGTCTATGGCCATGGCCGCGGCGCCGCCGACGGACGACGGCCGTCGGCGGCCGGGGACGTCCGGCGACGGGTCACCCCGCAGCGCACGCCCCTCCCCGGGGGCGTACGCGGATGCTCTTACGCCCCAGAGCGTGACCAGCGGAGGGCGGGCGCGTTGGTCAAGAAAGAGTTGACCACAACCGGCCGCCCGCGCGGCCCGGTTCCCTTCAACGCCGGTTCGAGAGGCTTCTTCATGGCCGACCACGCAACCCACGACGCCCAGGCCCGGGCCAGCCTGCACCTGCTGGTGCGGGACATCGAGCGGGTCCGCCGGCAGGTGGACGCACTGCGCACGCTCACCGCCCAGCTGGGGAACGTCTACCGCCCGCGCCGCTCCGGTCCCTCCACGGGCTTCGTCGTCTACGGACGCGCCCCCGCCCCGACGGTCCGTCTCGCGCAGGAGCTGCGGGACAGTGTCGAGACCCTGGTCACGGCCGCCGTGGACTTCGACCGCTCGCTGGGCTTCTCGTGGGACGCCGTGGGCTCGGCCCTCGGCGTCACCAAGCAGGCCGTCCACCGCCGTTACGGCGCGCGCCGCGCCGCGGCCCAGGCGGCCGCCGAGACCGAGCGGGCCCCGGAGCCGACGAACAACCACGCCGTCAACGTCGGCGGCTCGATCCCCGCGGTGCCGACGGTCCCCGCGGCGCGCTCCATGCCGACCCAGCCGACGGCGGGCAGCTCGTCCCTGCGCGAGGACGTCCGGCCGACGCCCTTTCCCGGCCCCCGCCACGGCTGACCACCCCCGCCTCGCCCTCCCGGGACGTCCGGGAGGGCGGCGGTGTCTCCGGCCCCGCGGGCCCGGGACCGGGAGCCGGGCACGCCGCCCCCGAAGCAGGGCGGGTCACCCGATGTCCGGCGGATCGATACGCACCCGGACGGCGTCGGCGCCGCCGCGTGCCGTCCGGGCCGCCTGTGCGGCCTTCAGTGCGGCGGCCAGCGCGGCTCCGCTGCCGGGCGGCACCCGGACCAGCGCCCGGTCCCAGTGCTCGCCGGGCGGCGGCTCCCCCGACCGGCGGGGCCGCCCGGGCGGTGTGACCGGGAACGGCACGGGACCGAGCACCTCGGCCTCGGGAGGCAGCCGGGCCGCGCGGAGGAACTCCGCGACCGCCTCCGGCGGGCCCGACACGGCCGCCATCCGGGAGACCGGCGGGAAACCCAGTTCGGCCCGCTCGGCCAGCTCCCGCACCGCGTGCCCCACGGGGTCCCAGCGCACCAGCGCCTGCACCGGCCGCAGCGTCGGCTCGGCGACGACGACCACGGTCCCGCCCGCCTCCTGCGGCCGGACGAGCGCGGCGGCGCCGATCCACCGCCGCAGCGCGTCCTCGCCGGAGCGCAGGTCGGGTCGGCCGAGCATGGCCCAGCCGTCCAGCAGCAGGGCCGCCGCGTAGCCGCCCTCGGCGACCGGTTCGGCGCCGGGGGTGCTCACCACCAGCGCGGGCGTCCCCGGCACCGTGTCGAGCACGTGCTCGCGTCCCGACGTCCGTACCGGTACGGCGGGGAAGGCGCGCCCCAGCTCCTCCGCGGTCCGCCGGGCCCCGACGACCTGGGCCCGCAGCCGGAAGGAGCCGCACTCCGGACAGTGCCAGGCCGGCTCCTCGCGCCCGCACCAGTCGCAGCGCGGCACTCCGGCGTCCTGCCCCTGCAGGGGGCCCGCGCAGTGCCGGCAGCGCGCGGGCGCGCGGCACTGCGCGCAGGCCATCCGCGGCACGTACCCCCGCCGGGGCACCTGCACCAGGACGGGCCCGTGCCGCAGCCCCTCCCGGGCCGCCTGCCAGGCGAGCGAGGGAAGCCGGGCGGCCCGGGCGGCCTCGTCGCGAGCGAGGTCCCCGTCCCCCACGGTCCGGACGAGCGGGGCGGCCCGCCGCACCTGCTCCCGCGCGGCCACGACGGGCCGGGCCCAGCCGCTCTCCACCAGCTGCGCGGCCTCCACGGTGCAGCTCCAACCACCCAGCAGAAAAGCGCACTTGTCCTGCGCCGCGCGCAGCAGCAGCACCTCGCGGGCGTGCGGCTGCGGCGCGTGCTGCTCGCTGTGGCTGTCGTCCCCGTCGTCCCAGAGCGCGACGAGCCCGAGGTCGCGCACCGGCGCGAACATGGCCGCCCGGGTCCCGACGACGGCCCGGACGGAGCCCCGGGAGACCGCGAGCCACTGGCGGTACCGCTTCTCGGGCCCCGCGTCGGCGGTGAGCAGTACATGCAGGCCCTCGCCCAGCAGGGCGGTCAGCGCGGCGTCCACCCGGGCGGCGGCCCTCCCGTCCGGTACGACGACCAGTGCGCCGCGCCCGGAGGCGAGGGTCGCGGCGACGGCCCGGGCCAGCTCATCGCTCCACTGGGGGCCGGGCAGCGCGTTCCACACCGCGCGCGGCGTGCCGCCCGCGGCCAGCGCCGCCAGGAACGCGGCTCCCCGCTCGTAGAGCGCCCAGGGGCCCGGCTCGGGCGCGGCGGGGGGCGGCAGCGGGGCGGGCGAGGGCCGCCGCTCGGCGCGCGCGCTGCGCGGCGGCACGGCGAGCTGCAGCACGTCGGCGAGGCTGCCCGCGTACCGGTCGGCGACGGCGCGCGCCAGGCCCAGCAGCTCCGGGCCGAGCACGGGCTCGGGCGAGACGACCTGGGCGAGGGCGGCGAGGGGGCCGGAGTAGTCGGACTCGGCGCGCCGCTCGATCAGGAACCCGTCGATGAGGCCGCCGCCCTCGCGTCGCCCGTCCCGGACCCGGTGCCGTCCGGCCCCGAACCGCACGCGCACCCGCACGCCGGGCTGTGCGTCGGCGTCCAGCTCCGCGGGCACGGCGTAGTCGAAGGAGCGGTCGAGGTGGAGCACGCCCTTGTCGACCAGCACCCGGGCCACGGGCAGCTCCCCGGCGAGCGCGGCGCCGCGCCAGGTACGGGGCTTGGCGCGGGGCTCCTTGGCCTTGCGCACGCTCTCCCGGATGAGCGCAAGCTGCTCCGGCGGGGCCTGACCGGCCTCGCCGTCACCCGGCCCGTTCTCGCTGCTCACGCTTGCATTCTTACCAAACGGGACCGACAACCGGGGGCGCCGGACAGGGCCGAGGCCCGGCCCCCGAAGGGAACCGGGCCTCGTGTGCCTCTCACGCACCCCTGGGCACCGCGGCCCCCGGGGTGAGAACGGCGACTAGACGCCCACCGCTGCGCGCAGGGCGTCCACGCGGTCGGTGCGCTCCCAGGTGAAGTCCGGCAGCTCACGGCCGAAGTGCCCGTAGGCCGCGGTCTCGGCGTAGATCGGGCGCAGCAGGTCCAGGGCGCGGATGATGGCGGCCGGACGGAGGTCGAAGACCTCCTCGATCGCCTTCTCGATCTTCTCGGTCTCGACCTTGTTGGTGCCGAAGGTCTCCACGAACAGGCCCACCGGCTCGGCCTTGCCGATCGCGTAGGCGACCTGGACCTCGCAGCGGGCGGCCAGACCCGCCGCCACGACGTTCTTCGCGACCCAGCGCATCGCGTACGCCGCCGAGCGGTCCACCTTGGACGGGTCCTTGCCGGAGAAGGCGCCGCCGCCGTGCCGGGCCATGCCGCCGTAGGTGTCGATGATGATCTTGCGGCCGGTCAGGCCGGCGTCACCCATCGGGCCGCCGATCTCGAAACGGCCGGTCGGGTTCACCAGCAGACGGTAGCCCTCGGTGTCCAGCTTGATGCCGTCCTCCAGGAGCGCCTTCAGCTCCGCCTCCACGACGAACTCGCGGATGTCGGGGGCCAGCAGGGACTCCAGGTCGATGTCGGACGCGTGCTGCGAGGAGACCACGACGGTGTCCAGGCGGACCGCCTTGTCGCCGTCGTACTCGATGGTGACCTGCGTCTTGCCGTCCGGGCGCAGGTAGGGGATCGTGCCGTTCTTGCGCACGTCCGACAGCCGCTTCGACAGGCGGTGCGCCAGGAAGATCGGCAGCGGCATCAGCGTCGGCGTCTCGTCCGTCGCGTACCCGAACATCAGGCCCTGGTCGCCCGCGCCCTGCCGGTCCAGCTCGTCGTCGTCGCCCTCGACCCGGGACTCGTAGGCGGTGTCGACGCCCTGCGCGATGTCCGGGGACTGCGAGCCGATCGACACCGACACGCCGCAGGAGGCGCCGTCGAAGCCCTTCTTGGAGGAGTCGTAGCCGATCTCGAGGACCTTGTTGCGGACCAGGGTCGCGATGTCCGCGTAGGCCTTGGTCGTGACCTCGCCGGCCACGTGCACCAGGCCGGTGGTGATCAGCGTCTCCACGGCGACCCGGGAGGTCGGGTCCTCCCGCAGAAGCGCGTCGAGGATGGTGTCGCTGATCTGGTCAGCGATCTTGTCGGGGTGACCTTCGGTCACGGACTCCGAGGTGAACAGGCGACGGGACACAACGCTCCCTGGGGTTGCAGCGGCTGCTGGCTGATCATGGGCGGACGGCGCGGGGCTGCGCCCGGTCGTCCGAGAACAGTTTATCGGTCGCTCTCCGCCACCGGCCTACCCGTCTCGTCTCTCGGGAACGCTGTGACCTGCGGCACGGGCATTCTGCCCAATGCCCGGTGGGCTTGGCCAGAGTCGCCACGCACCGAAGTCCGGGCTCGAGCGATCGTCGAGACGAATGAAACATTCAGCCGAGCCGGGCCGTCACCAGGTCCCACACGGTTTCGGCCAGGGCCTCCTTCGGCCCGTACGGCACCGGGGTCTCGGCGCCGTCGGCAGCCAGCACCACGGCCTCGTTCTCCTCCGAGCCGAAGGTCTTGCGCTCGCCCACCTCGTTCACCACGAGCAGGTCGCAGCCCTTGCGTGCCAGTTTCGTCCGCCCGTTGGCGAGGACGTCGTCGGTCTCCGCGGCGAAGCCCACGATCACCTGTCCGGGCCGCGCCCGGTCGGCCGACACCTCCGCGAGGATGTCCGGATTCCGCACCAGAGCGATGGGTTCCGGTTCCTGGTCGTCCTTCTTCTTGATCTTCCCGGCCGCGTACGCCACGGGACGGAAGTCCGCGACCGCGGCGGCCATGACCACCGCGTCGGCGTCGGCGGCCGCCTTCAGCACCGCCTCGCGCATCTGTACGGCCGTCCCCACCTGGACGACGTCGACGCCCGCCGGGTCCGGCAGGCCGGTGTTCGCGGCGATCAGGGTGACGCGGGCGCCCCGGGCCGCCGCGGTCCGCGCCAGGGCGTAGCCCTGCTTGCCGGAGGAGCGGTTGCCGAGGAAGCGGACGGGGTCGAGGGGTTCGCGGGTGCCGCCGGCGCTGACCACGACGTGCCGCCCCTTCAGGTCGGGCTCGGTGACCCCGCGGGCGAGGACCCGGCGGCAGACCTCGAAGATCTCGGCCGGGTCGGGCAGCCGGCCCTTGCCGGTGTCGACGCCCGTCAGCCGGCCGACGGCCGGCTCGACGACGACGGCGCCCCGGCCGCGCAGGGTCGCCACGTTCTCCTGGGTGGCCGGGTGCTCCCACATCTCGGTGTGCATGGCCGGGGCGAAGACCACCGGGCAGCGGGCGGTGAGCAGGGTGTTGGTCAGCAGGTCGTCCGCGAGGCCGTGGGCCGCCTTCGCCAGCATGTCGGCCGTGGCCGGGGCGACGACGACCAGGTCGGCGTGCTGCCCGATGCGGACGTGCGGCACCTCGTGCACGTCGTCCCAGACCTCGGTGGAGACGGGGTTGCCCGACAGTGCCGACCAGGTGGCGGCGCCGACGAAGTGGAGCGCGGAGGCCGTGGGGACCACGCGGACGTCGTGGCCCGACTCCGTGAGTCTGCGCAGCAGCTCACAGGCCTTGTAGGCGGCGATGCCGCCGCTGACCCCCAGAACGACCTTGGGCTTGTCCACCGTCTCTCCCGGACTCGGCTCGCGTGCGCCAGGGACGGGCGCACGGGTCTATGACACACCACAGGCCCGGCAGTCGCGCTGCCGGGCCTGTGGACAAAACCGCTGCGGTCTGCGGATACGACCATCCGCACACGACCTACTGCGCCGGGCCCTCGATGGCCTCGGACGTCAGCAGACCCGCGTTGATCTCGCGCAGGGCGATGGAGAGCGGCTTCTCGTGGACGTGCGTGTCGACGAGCGGACCGACGTACTCCAGGAGGCCCTCGCCGAGCTGCGAGTAGTACGCGTTGATCTGGCGGGCCCGCTTGGCCGCGTAGATCACGAGGCTGTACTTCGAGTCGGTGGCCTCGAGGAGCTCGTCGATCGGCGGGTTGATGATGCCCTCGGGCGCGGAGATGGAAGAGGACACGCTCTACCTTCCGATGGATGGGAAAGAATCAGTCAGTGCGACCGTCACGATCACACAACGTCCATCAAGGCTAGCAGCTCGCGCGCCACGTCCTCGACGGAGGTGTTGACCAGGGTCTCGTCGAACTCCGGCTCGGCCGCCAGCTCGATCTTCGCGGCCGCCAGGCGGCGTTCGATCACCTCGGGCGGCTCGGTGCCCCGGCCGGTGAGCCGGCGCACCAGCTCCTCCCAGGAGGGGGGAGCCAGGAACACGAGCCGGCCCTCGGGCATGGACTCGCGGACCTGCCGCGCGCCCTGGAGGTCGATCTCGAGGAGGACCGGCACCCCGGACTCCAGGTGCTCCAGCACGGCGGCGCGCGGCGTGCCGTAGCGGTTGCCGGCGAACTCGGCCCACTCCAGCAGCTCGCCGTTGGCGATCAGCTTGTCCATCTCGTCGTCGGTGACGAAGAAGTAGTGGACTCCGTGCTGCTCGCCGGGGCGGGGCTTGCGGGTCGTCGCCGACACCGAGAGCCAGACCTCGGGGTGCTTCTTGCGCATATGAGCGACGACCGTGCTCTTGCCGACCCCTGAGGGGCCGGAGAGCACGGTCAGTCGCGGACGTGCGTCCGGGGGCTCGGGGGTCGTCCCCCGGGGTGTTACAGCCATGCAGCGATTATTCCAGCAATCCCGGGGTGCCCGGGACTCAGGATCCGGTGCTGCCGAACTCGCGCTCCAGGGAGGCGATCTGGTTGGAACCGAGGCCGCGCACGCGGCGGCTCTCGGAGATGCCGAGCCGCTCCATGATCTGCTTGGCGCGGACCTTGCCCACGCCCGGCAGGGACTCGAGCAGGGCGGAAACCTTCATCTTGCCGATGACGTCGTTTTCCTGGCCCTGCTTGATGACCTCGTGCAGCGAGGCGCCGGAGTGCTTGAGTCGATTCTTGACCTCGGCCCGCTCCCGGCGAGCCGCGGCGGCCTTTTCGAGCGCGGCTGCGCGCTGTTCAGGGGTAAGGGGCGGAAGAGCCACGCCTACGTCACCTCGGATGTCGAACTGTCGGATACGGACCGGTGAGGAACCTAGTCGCCCCACACCTGGGGAGCCGCGAGCAACACGCTTGCCCGCTCTCCCCCACTGCCTGGGAGGGCGTGGGAGGCGCCCCCACTCGACGGAGACTAGCGGTCAAGTCCGCCAGAGTCAGCGAGAACAGCGGAAAAGTCCTGGTCAGCCTCCGTCAGGGCGGACATTTAGGACATACTGCCCTGGATTTGAGCATGTATCCAGACTCGAGCGGCCCCCGGCCCCTTCCCCGGAGACTCAGCCGGTGGCCACCGCGGCCCTGATCTCCTGCGCGAATCGTTCCGCCGCGCCGCGCAGCGCGACGACGTCGGGACCGTGACGAAGAACACCTCGGCTGACGTTCGGCACGACGTTGCGCACCGCGGACCCGAACACCCGCGGGAGATCGGCCGGGGTGGCGCCCTGGGCGCCGATCCCGGGCGCGAGGAGCGGCCCGTGGATGCCGAGGTCGTACGAGGACAGGTCGCCGAGCGTGGCGCCCACGACCGCGCCGAAGGACCCCAGGGGCTCCTCCCCCGCGTTCTCCGCGGCGAGGTGGGCGAGCATCGTCGCCCCCACGCTCCGGCCGTCGGACCGCACGGCGTGCTGGACCTCGCCGCCCTCCGGGTTGGAGGTCAGCGCCAGCACGAACAGGCCCGTGCCGCTCTCCCGGGCCAGCTCGACCGCGGGCCGCAGCGAACCGTAGCCGAGGTAGGGCGAGACGGTCAGCGCGTCGGAGAACAGCGGGGCGTCCTTGCGCAGGAAGGACTCGGCGTAGGCGGCCATGGTGGAGCCGATGTCGCCGCGCTTGGCGTCCATCAGGACCAGCGCGCCGGCCGCCCGCGCCTCCTCCACCGACTTCTCCAGGACGGCCAGGCCCCGGGAGCCGAAGCGCTCGAAGAAGGCGATCTGCGGCTTCAGGACGGCGACCCGGTCGGCCAGGGCCTCGACCACGGTGCGGCTGAACCGCTCCAGGCCGGCCACGTCGTCGTTCAGTCCCCACTCGGTGAGCAGGGAGGCGTGCGGGTCGATGCCGACGCACAGCGGGCCGCGTTCGTCCATGGCGCGGCGCAGGCGTGCGCCGAAGGGGTCCAGCGGGCTCATGCCGTCTTCTCCGTCTTCCTGACGTCGGCGCCGACCGCGTCGGCGAGGGTGGCGTACGGGCTGGTGCGCAGGAGGGCGGCGAGCCCCTTGTGGATGGCCCGGCCCCAGAAGGGCCCCTGGTAGACGAAGGCGCTGTAGCCCTGGATCAGGGTGGCGCCGGCCAGGATGCGCTGCCAGGCGTCCTCGGCGTCCTCGATGCCGCCCACGCCGACGAGCGTGATGCGGTCCCCCACGCGCGCGTAGAGACGGCGCAGGACCTGGAGGGAGCGCGCCTTCAGCGGCGCTCCGGACAGACCGCCGGTCTCCTTCACCAGCGCCGGGTCGGACCTCAGACCGAGGCCCTCGCGCGCGATGGTGGTGTTGGTGGCGATGATGCCGTCCAGGCCCAGTTCCACCGCGAGGTCGGCGACCGCGTCGACGTCCTCGTCGGCCAGGTCGGGCGCGATCTTCACCAGCAGCGGCACCCTGCGGCCGGGCACCACGCGGTCGGCGGCCTCGCGCACCGCGCTCAGCAGCGGGCGCAGGGCCTCGGTGGCCTGGAGGTTGCGCAGGCCCGGCGTGTTCGGGGAGGAGACGTTGACGACCAGGTAGTCGGCGTGCGGGGCCAGCCGCTCGGCCGACTTCACGTAGTCGCCGACCGCCTCCTCCTCCGGGACGACCTTGGTCTTGCCGATGTTGACGCCCACGACGGTCCGGAAGACGGGCGTGCGCGAGGCCAGGCGCGCGGCGACGGCGAGGGAGCCCTCGTTGTTGAAGCCCATGCGGTTGATCAGCGCCCGGTCCGCGACCAGGCGGAACAGCCGCTTCCTGGGGTTGCCGGGCTGCGGCTCGCCGGTCACGGTGCCGATCTCGACGTGGTCGAAGCCGAGCATGGCCATGCTGTCGATGCCGACCGCGTTCTTGTCGAAGCCGGCGGCGAGCCCGAACGGCCCGTGCATCCGCAGCCCGAGGGCCTCGGTGCGCAGTTCCTTGTACCGGGGCGCCAGGACGGCCGCGGCGAACGTGCGCAGCACCGGGATCCGGGCGGCCAGGCGGATCCAGCCGAAGGCCAGGTGGTGGGCCGCTTCGGGGTCCATCCGCCGGAAGAGCAAACGGAAGAAGAGCTGGTACATGTGGGTGTCCTCGTGGAGAGCCTCATGAAGGGGACTCATGAAGAGGGGGACACCGTTTCCGGTGTCCCCCTCGGGGCTGCTAGTCGCGGGCCGCGGTCAGGAATTCCGCGTGTTCCTGGAGGGAGCGCACGCCGACGTCGCCGTGGTTGAGGGCGTCGATGCCCTGGACCGCTGCGGCGAGCGCCTGGACCGTCGTCAGGCAGGGCACGGAGCGCGCCACCGCCGCCGTACGGATCTCGTAGCCGTCGAGGCGGCCGCCGGTGCCGTACGGGGTGTTGACGATCAGGTCGACCTCGCCGTCGTGGATCAGCTGGACGATGGTCCGCTCTCCGTTCGGGCCGGTGCCCTCGGACTGCTTGCGCACGACCGTGGCGTTGATGCCGTTGCGCTTGAGGACCTCGGCGGTGCCGGAGGTGGCGAGCAGCTCGAAGCCGTGGGCGACCAGTTCGCGGGCCGGGAAGATCATCGAGCGCTTGTCCCGGTTGGCGACCGAGATGAAGGCGCGGCCCTTGGTGGGCAGCGGGCCGTACGCCCCCGCCTGCGACTTGGCGTACGCCGTGCCGAAGACGGAGTCGATGCCCATGACCTCGCCGGTGGAGCGCATCTCCGGGCCGAGGACCGTGTCGACGCCGCGCCCCTGGATGTCCCGGAAGCGGGACCACGGCATGACCGCCTCCTTGACGGAGATCGGCGCGTCCATCGGCATGGTGCCGCCGTCGCCGTTCCTCGGCAGCAGGCCCTCCTCGCGCAGCTCGGCGACGGTGGCGCCCAGCGAGATCCGGGCGGCGGCCTTCGCCAGCGGCACCGCGGTCGCCTTCGAGGTGAAGGGGACGGTGCGGGAGGCGCGCGGGTTGGCCTCCAGGACGTAGAGGATGTCGCCGGCCAGCGCGAACTGGATGTTGATCAGGCCGCGCACGCCGACGCCCTTGGCGATGCCCTCGGTGGAGGCGCGCAGGCGCTTGATGTCAAACCCGCCGAGCGTGATCGGCGGCAGCGCGCACGCCGAGTCGCCGGAGTGGATGCCGGCCTCCTCGATGTGCTCCATCACGCCGCCGAGGTAGAGCTCCTCGCCGTCGTAGAGCGCGTCGACGTCGATCTCTATGGCGTCGTCGAGGAACCGGTCGACGAGCACGGGCCGCGAGGGGCTGATCTCGGTCGACTCGGCGATGTACGACTCCAGGCGGGCCTCGTCGTACACGATCTCCATGCCGCGCCCGCCGAGGACGTACGACGGCCGCACGAGGACCGGGTAGCCGATCTCGTCGGCGATGTCCTTGGCCTGGGCGAAGGTGGTGGCGGTGCCGTGCTTGGGGGCGGGCAGGCCCGCCTCCGCCAGGACCCGGCCGAAGGCGCCGCGGTCCTCGGCGGCGTGGATCGCCTCGGGGGACGTGCCGACGATCGGCACCCCGTTGTCCTTGAGCGCCTGCGCGAGGCCCAGCGGGGTCTGGCCGCCGAGCTGGACCACGACGCCGGCGATCGGGCCGGCCTGCTGCTCCGCGTGGACGATCTCCAGCACGTCCTCCAGCGTGAGCGGCTCGAAGTACAGCCGGTCGGAGGTGTCGTAGTCGGTGGAGACGGTCTCCGGGTTGCAGTTGACCATCACGGTCTCGTACCCGGCGTCGGAGAGCGCGAAGGAGGCGTGGACGCAGGAGTAGTCGAACTCGATGCCCTGGCCGATGCGGTTCGGGCCGGAGCCCAGGATGATCACCGCGGGCTTCTCGCGGGAGGCGACCTCCGTCTCCTCGTCGTAGGAGGAGTAGAAGTACGGCGTCCGCGCGGCGAACTCGGCGGCGCAGGTGTCGACCGTCTTGTAGACCGGGCGGATGCCGAGCGCGTGCCGGACCTCGCGGACGACGTCCTCGCGCAGGCCGCGGATCTCGCCGATCTGCTGGTCGGAGAAGCCGTGCCGCTTGGCCTCGGCGAGCAGGTCGGCGGTGAGCTCGGGGGCCCCGGCCAGCTCGTCCGCGATCTCCTTGATCAGGAAGAGCTGGTCGACGAACCACGGGTCGATCTTCGTGAAGTCGAAGACCTCCTCCGGGGTGGCGCCGGCGCGGATGGCCCGCATGACCGTGTTGATCCGGCCGTCGGTCGGGCGCACGGCCTCGCGCAGCAGCTCGTCCTTGTCCCCGGCCTCGCCGACGAAGGTGAACTGGCTGCCCTTCTTCTCCAGCGAGCGCATCGCCTTCTGGAAGGCCTCGGTGAAGTTGCGGCCGATGGCCATGGCCTCGCCGACCGACTTCATGGTCGTGGTCAGCGTGGAGTCGGCCTGCGGGAACTTCTCGAAGGCGAAACGCGGGGCCTTCACGACCACGTAGTCGAGGGTCGGCTCGAAGGAGGCCGGGGTCTCGCGCGTGATGTCGTTCGGGATCTCGTCGAGGGTGTAGCCGACGGCGAGCTTGGCGGCGATCTTGGCGATCGGGAAGCCGGTCGCCTTGGACGCGAGAGCCGAGGAGCGCGACACCCGCGGGTTCATCTCGATGACGATGACCCGGCCGTCCTCGGGGTTCACCGCGAACTGGATGTTGCAGCCGCCGGTGTCGACGCCGACCTCGCGGATGACCGCGATGCCGATGTCGCGCAGTACCTGGTACTCGCGGTCGGTCAGCGTCATCGCCGGGGCGACGGTGATCGAGTCGCCGGTGTGCACGCCCATCGGGTCGAAGTTCTCGATGGAGCAGACGACCACGACGTTGTCGTGCTTGTCGCGCATCAGCTCCAGCTCGTACTCCTTCCAGCCGAGGATGGACTCCTCCAGGAGCACCTCGGTGGTCGGGGAGAGCGTCAGGCCCTGGCCGGCGATGCGGCGCAGCTCGTCCTCGTCGTGGGCGAAGCCGGAGCCGGCGCCGCCCATGGTGAAGGACGGGCGGACGACGACCGGGTAGCCGCCGAGCTCGTCGACGCCGGCCAGCACCTCGTCCATGGTGTGGCAGATCACGGAGCGGGCGGACTCGCCGTGACCGATCTTGCGCCGGACGGCCTCCACGACCTCCTTGAACTGGTCGCGGTCCTCGCCCTTGTGGATGGCCTCGACGTTGGCGCCGATCAGCTCGACGCCGTACTTCTCCAGGACGCCGTTCTCGTGCAGCGAGATCGCCGTGTTGAGGGCCGTCTGGCCGCCCAGGGTGGGCAGCAGGGCGTCGGGGCGCTCCTTGGCGATGATCTTCTCGACGAAGTCCGGGGTGATCGGCTCGACGTAGGTGGCGTCGGCGATCTCCGGGTCGGTCATGATCGTCGCCGGGTTGGAGTTGACCAGGACGACCCTCAGGCCCTCGGCCCGCAGGACGCGGCACGCCTGGGTGCCGGAGTAGTCGAACTCGGCGGCCTGGCCGATCACGATCGGGCCGGAGCCGATGACCAGGACGGACTGGATATCGGTGCGCTTAGGCACGCTGGCCCTCCATCAGGGAGACGAAGCGGTCGAACAGGTAGGCGGCGTCGTGCGGGCCCGCCGCCGCTTCGGGGTGGTACTGGACGCTGAAGGCCGGCCGGTCGAGGAGCTGGAGGCCCTCCACCACGTTGTCGTTCAGGCAGACGTGGGAGACCTCGGCGCGGCCGAAGGGGGTGTCGGAGACCCGGTCGGTCGGGGCGTCGACGGCGAAGCCGTGGTTGTGCGCGGTGACCTCGACCTTGCCGGTCGTACGGTCCTGCACCGGCTGGTTGATGCCGCGGTGGCCGTACTTCAGCTTGTAGGTGCCGAAGCCCAGCGCGCGGCCCAGGATCTGGTTGCCGAAGCAGATGCCGAAGAGCGGCGTGCCGCGCTCCAGGACACCTCGCATGACGGAGACGGGGTGGTCGGCGGTGGCCGGGTCGCCCGGCCCGTTGGAGAAGAACACGCCGTCGGGGGCGACCGCGTACACGTCCTCGACCGTGGCCGTGGCGGGCAGCACGTGCACCTCGATGCCGCGTTCGGCCATGCGGTGAGGGGTCATGCCCTTGATGCCGAGGTCGATCGCGGCGACGGTGTACTTCTTCTCGCCGATCGCGGGGACGACGTAGGCCTCTTTGGTGGCCACCTCCGCGGACAGGTCGGCGCCCACCATCTCGGGCGCCTGCCGGACGCGGGCCAGCAGCGCGGCGTCGTCGGCGATCGCGTCGCCGCTGAAGATGCCGACGCGCATGGCGCCGCGCTCGCGCAGGTGGCGGGTGAGGGCGCGGGTGTCGACGCCGCTGATGCCGACCACGTTCTGCGCGGCGAGCTCCTCGTCGAGGGAGCGCACGGAGCGCCAGTTGGACGGCACGCGCGCGGGGTCGCGCACGACGTAGCCGGAGACCCAGATCCGCTGCGACTCGGGGTCCTCGTCGTTGACGCCGGTGTTGCCGACGTGCGGGGCGGTCATCACGACGACCTGGCGGTGGTACGAGGGGTCGGTGAGGGTCTCCTGGTAGCCGGTCATGCCGGTGGAGAACACGGCCTCGCCGAACGTCTCCCCCACGGCCCCGTAGGCACGGCCGCGGAAGACCCGGCCGTCCTCCAGGACGAGTACGGCGGGAACCCTCTGTCCGGTTCCCCTGGTGGAGGTGGTCATCGTTCGGCGCCTTCCGTGGTGTTCGTCTCGGTCATGGAGTTGAGTGCGGCGACCCACTCGGTGTGCTCGGCCGCGCGGTCCGAGCGGAACCCGGAGTCGATCAGCCGCTCGCCGTGCGCCCAGGTCACCACCAGCAGGCCGCCCTCGGTGAGGACCTTGCCGGCGATGCCCTTGTCGAGCCGGGCCCCGCGCAGCCGCTCCGCCGGGACGAAGAAGTCCGTCGCCCCGGGGCGTACGACGTCCAGGCCCGCGTCCGTCAGCGTGAGCTCGGCCCGGCTCCGGGTGCCCAGGCCGCGCGCCACGATGCGGTCAAGCCACTGACCGGCGGTGGTGGAGCCGTGGTAGCGCCCGCTCATGGTCAGTCTGGCCTCGCCGGGCTCCTCCGGCGCGCTGGGCAGCTCCGGCAGGTCGCCCTGGAGAGTGCCGCGCCATTTCCAGCCCTCGCGCATCAGCCAGTAGACGAGGGCGACGAAGAGGACCAGACCGACGAGCCAGCCGAGCCGTGCGGCCCAGTCGGTGACCGCGGCCGACTTCCTTTCGGCGGCGAGCCCGGCTGCGAGCAGAGGTGCAGGTGTCACGTGAGCTTCCCGTCGACGAGCGTGGCCTTGCCCCGGAGCCACGTGTGGGTGACACGGCCCGGCAGCTCGCGTCCCTCGTACGGGGTGTTGCGGCTGCGCGAGGCGAAGCCCGCGGGGTCCACCCGCCCACGGTATGCCGTGTCGACGAGCGTGAGGTTGGCGGGCTCACCTGCCGAGACGGGGCGGCCGTGGCCGGCGGCCCGGCCGATCCGGGCGGGCTCGAAGGACATGCGGTCGGCGACGCCCGCCCAGTCCAGCAGGCCGGTGTCGACCATGGTCTCCTGGACCACCGACAGGGCGGTCTCCAGGCCGACCATGCCCATGGCGGCCGCGGCCCACTCGCAGTCCTTGTCCTCGTGCGGGTGCGGGGCGTGGTCGGTGGCGACGATGTCGATCGTGCCGTCGGCGAGCGCCTCGCGCAGGGCGTGCACGTCGCGCTCGGTGCGCAGCGGCGGGTTGACCTTGTAGACCGGGTCGTAGGTGCGCACCAGTTCGTCGGTGAGCAGCAGGTGGTGCGGGGTGACCTCGGCGGTGACGTCGATGCCGCGGGACTTGGCCCAGCGGACGATCTCGACGGACCCGGCGGTCGACAGGTGGCAGATGTGGACCCGGGAGCCGACGTGCTCGGCGAGCAGGACGTCGCGGGCGATGATCGACTCCTCGGCGACGGCGGGCCAGCCGCCGAGGCCCAGTTCGGCGGAGACGACGCCCTCGTTCATCTGGGCGCCCTCGGTCAGCCGCGGCTCCTGCGCGTGCTGGGCGACGACGCCGCCGAAGGCCTTCACGTACTCCAGCGCCCGGCGCATGATCACCGCGTCGTCGACGCACTTGCCGTCGTCGGAGAAGACGGTGACCCCGGCGGCCGACTCGTGCATGGCGCCGAGTTCGGCGAGCTTCCTGCCCTCCAGGCCGACGGTGACGGCGCCGATGGGCTGCACGTCGCAGTAGCCGTGCTCGCGGCCCAGCCGCCAGACCTGCTCGACGACGCCGGCGGTGTCGGCGACCGGGAAGGTGTTGGCCATGGCGAACACGGCGGTGTAGCCGCCGGAGGCGGCCGCGCGGGTACCGGTCAGGACGGTCTCGGAGTCCTCGCGGCCGGGCTCGCGCAGGTGGGTGTGCAGGTCGACCAGGCCGGGGAGGAGCACCTTGCCGTCCGCCTCGACGACCTCGGCGCCCTCGGCGCTCAGACCGGTTCCGACCTCGGCGATCGTCTCACCGTCGATCAGGACGTCCTGCGGGTCGCCGCCGAGCACCTTCGCACCACGGATCAGGATCTTGCTCATCGTCGTTACTTCTCCTCGGTGACGCGGGTGTGGGTGACGGCGGGTTCGTTGCCTCCGAGCAGCAGGTACAGCACGGCCATCCGGATGGAGACGCCGTTGGTGACCTGCTCGACGGCGGTGCAGCGCTCGGAGTCGGCGACCTCGGCGGTGATCTCCATGCCGCGGACCATCGGGCCGGGGTGCATCACGACGGCGTGCTCGGGCAGTTTCGCCATGCGGTCGCCGTCGAGGCCGTAGCGCCGCGAGTACTCGCGCTCGGTCGGGAAGAAGGCGGCGTTCATGCGCTCGCGCTGGACGCGCAGCATCATCACCGCGTCGGACTTGGGAAGCGTGCTGTCGAGGTCGTACGACACCTCGCAGGGCCAGGTCTCGACACCGACGGGGACCAGGGTGGGCGGGGCGACCAGGGTGACCTCGGCGCCGAGGGTGTGCAGCAGGTCGACGTCGGAGCGGGCGACCCGGCTGTGCAGGATGTCGCCGACGATGGTGATCCGCTTGCCGGACAGGTCCTGGCCGATCCCGGCGTCCCGGCCGACCAGGCGGCGGCGCATGGTGAAGGCGTCCAGCAGGGCCTGGGTGGGGTGCTGGTGGGTGCCGTCGCCGGCGTTGATGACGGCGGCGTCGATCCACCCGGAGTTGGCGAGGCGGTACGGGGCTCCGGAGGCGCCGTGCCGGATGACGACGGCGTCGACGCCCATGGCCTCCAGGGTCTGGGCGGTGTCCTTCAGGGACTCGCCCTTGGACACGCTGGAGCCCTTGGCGGTGAAGTTGATGACGTCCGCGGACAGCCGCTTCTCGGCGGCCTCGAAGGAGATCCGGGTCCGGGTGGAGTCCTCGAAGAAGAGGTTGACGACGGTGCGGCCGCGCAGGGTCGGCAGTTTCTTGATCGGCCGGTCGGCGACCCGGGCCATCTCCTCGGCGGTGTCGAGGATCAGGACGGCGTCGTCGCGGGTGAGGTCGGCGGCCGAGATGAGATGACGCTGCATCTGTCAGGCTCCGTAAGGCAGTTCATTCGGGAGGATTCGGGCACGCGGGCGCGCGGCGGGGCGCAGCCGCGGGGCGTACGGCGGTGACGTACGCCGGGGCGCTATCGCTGCCGCTCGCCCGGGGCGTCCGGCGTGGCGCCGAGCAGCACGGTGTCGCGGCCGTCCTCCTCGGCGAGCTGGACCTTGACCGTCTCCCGCAGCGACGTGGGGAGGTTCTTGCCGACGTAGTCGGCGCGGATGGGCAGTTCGCGGTGGCCGCGGTCGACGAGGACCGCGAGCTGCACCGCGCGGGGGCGCCCGATGTCGTTCAGGGCGTCCAGGGCGGCGCGGATGGTGCGCCCGGAGAAGAGCACGTCGTCGACGAGGACGACCAGCCGGCCGTCGATGCCGTCACCGGGGATCTCGGTGCGGGCCAGCGCGCGCGGCGGGTGCATGCGCAGGTCGTCGCGGTACATGGTGATGTCGAGCGAGCCGCAGGGGACCTTGCGCTCGGTGATCTGCTCGAGCTTGGCGGCGAGCCGCTGGGCGAGGAAGACGCCCCGGGTCGGAATGCCGAGGAGCACCACGTCGTCGGCGCCCTTGGCGCGCTCGACGATCTCGTGGGCGATGCGGGTCAGCACCCGCGCGATGTCGGGCCCTTCGAGGACGGGCCTCGCATCGGACGCTTGCATGTGAGCGTTCGTGTCCATACGAAACGGACCTCCTTCTCCGCCTCACGGGACGGACCTTAAAGGACGTCGGATTTGCGCCACCAACGGTAGCAGGCCCGGGAGAGTGCCCTGATCACCCCCCTGGCCCTGCCGGACTCCACCGGAACGGAAGAGGCGGCCGGACCGTTCGGCTTGACGCGGCAGAGTAACGCTGCGTAACCTCACAGTGAGTTACCAGCCGCGCGGCCTGGAAGCCAAGCCAGTCGCGTCGACACAGTGTCCGGGGAGCCATATGTCCAGCGAATACGCCAAACAGCTCGGGGCCAAGCTCCGGGCGATCCGCACCCAGCAGGGCCTTTCCCTCCACGGTGTCGAGGAGAAGAGCCAGGGACGCTGGAAGGCGGTCGTGGTCGGTTCTTACGAGCGCGGCGACCGCGCCGTGACCGTGCAGCGCCTCGCCGAGCTGGCGGACTTCTACGGGGTCCCCGTGCAGGAGCTGCTGCCGGGCACCACCCCGGGCGGCGCCGCCGAGCCTCCGCCGAAGCTGGTCCTGGACCTGGAGCGGCTCTCCACGGTGCCGGCCGAGAAGGCGGGCCCGCTACAGCGCTACGCGGCGACGATCCAGTCCCAGCGCGGTGACTACAACGGCAAGGTGCTCTCGATCCGCCAGGACGACCTGCGCACACTCGCCGTCATCTACGACCAGTCGCCCTCGGTCCTCACCGAGCAGCTGATCAGCTGGGGCGTGCTGGACGCGGACGCGCGCCGCGCCGTGGCGTCCCACGAGGAGGGCTGAGCCGCAGGGACCGCCGCAGAAACGTGCCGCCGGGGTGGCCGGAACTTCATGGTTCCGGCCACCCCGGCGGCGTTCTGCGGCCCTGCCCGGGGCTCGGGGCACGGGAACACACACGCCTGAGGGCCCGCAGCGTCACCACTGCGGGCCCTCCGGCACGTCCGGCGCCTTCTCGCGCCCCGCTTCTCACGCCTCGCGGCGCAGCGAGGGCTTGAGGTCCTTCAGGCGGCCGAGCAGCCCGTTGACGAAGGAGGGCGACTCGTCCGTGGAGAACTCCTTCGCGAGCTGCACCATCTCGTCCAGCACGACGGCGTCCGGGGTCTCGTCGACCCAGATCAGCTCGTACGCGCCGAGGCGGAGCAGGTTGCGGTCGACGACCGGCATCCGGTCCAGCGTCCAGCCGACCGCGTACTGCGCGATCAGCTCGTCGATCCGGGTCGCGTGCTCGGCGTACCCCTCGACCAGCTGCATCGTGTACTCGCTCACCGGCGGCTGGCGGGTGTCGGAGCGGGAGTGCCGGATCCAGTCCGCGAGCACGGTCAGGACGTCGGTGCCGCGCTGGTCGCCCTCGAAGAGGATCTGGAAGGCGCGCTTGCGGGCCGTGTTGCGGGCAGCCACGGTTAGCTGTTCACCCGGCCGAGGTAGTCGCTCGTACGGGTGTCGACCTTGATCTTCTCACCGGTGGTGATGAAGAGCGGGACCTGGATCTGGTGGCCGGTCTCCAGCGTGGCGGGCTTGGTGCCGCCGGTGGAGCGGTCGCCCTGGACGCCCGGCTCGGTCTCGGCGATGGTCAGCTCGACGGCGGCCGGCAGCTCCACGAAGAGCACCTCGCCCTCGTGCTGGGCGACGGTCGCGGTGAAGCCCTCGACCAGGAAGTTCGCGGCGTCGCCCACGGCCTTCCGGTCGATGTGCAGCTGGTCGTAGGTCTCCATGTCCATGAACACGAAGTACTCGCCGTCCATGTAGGAGAACTGCATGTCGCGCTTGTCGACGGTGGCCGTTTCGACCTTGACGCCGGCGTTGAAGGTCTTGTCGACCACCTTGCCGGACAGCACGTTCTTGAGCTTGGTGCGCACGAAGGCGGGGCCCTTGCCGGGCTTGACGTGCTGGAACTCGACGACGGACCAGAGCTGGCCGCCTTCGAGCTTGAGCACCATGCCGTTCTTGAGGTCGTTCGTGGAAGCCACGGTTGCGGAATCTCCTGGACTGACGTACGACCCGGGGGCAGGCGCACAGCGCGAGGCTAGAGCGCGAGCAGCTCCTTGGTCGTGATGGTGAGTAGCTCGGGTCCGCCGTCCGCCTCGGGGCGTACGACGAGCGTGTCATCGATCCGGACACCGCCCCGGCCCGGGAGGTGGACCCCCGGTTCGACGGTGACCGGCACGCAAGCGTCCAGTTTACCCATGGCCGCGGGAGCCAACTGCGGGTCCTCGTCGAATTCGAGCCCGACACCGTGTCCCATGAGGGGCTGCAGGCCCTCGCCGTACCCGGCGCAGTCCAGGACCTGGCGTGCGGCGCGGTCGACGTCGCGGTAGCCGGCGCCGGGGGCCAGGGCCTCCCGGCCGGCGCGCTGGGCGGCGAAGACCAGGTCGTAGAGCTGGATCTGCCAGTCCGCGGGGGACGTGCCGATGACGAAGGTGCGGCCGATCTCGCAGCGGTAGCCGCGGTAGGCCGCGCCCAGGCACACGGAGAGGAAGTCGCCCTCCTCCACCCGCCGGTCGGTGGGCCGGTGGCCGCGGCGGCCGGAGTTCGGGCCGGTGGCGACGGAGGTCGGGAAGGCGGGGCCGTCCGCGCCGTGGTCGACGAGCCGCCGCTCCAGCTCCAGCGCGAGATGGCGCTCGGTGCGGCCGACGAGGATGGACTCCAGCAGCTCGCCGAGGGCCTGGTCGGCGATCTCCGCGCCGATCCTCAGGCAGGAGATCTCCTCCTCGTCCTTGACGACCCTGAGCTGTTCGACCGCGTGGCCCAGGTCGGCGAGACGGAGCCGGGGTGCCACCGAGGCGAGGGCGCGGTGCCGGGCCACGGTGAGGTGGTGCTCCTCGACGGCCAGGGAGTCGGCGCCCTGGCCCTCGGCGAGGTCGGCGGCGGCGACGGCCGCGTCGCCGCCCGGCCGGGACAGGACCTGCACCCGCAGCGCCTCGTCCGGCCGTCCCTCGTAGGGCCGGTCCTCCGGTGGGCTCGTGCACACCAGCAGGTCCTCGCGCTTTCCGAGGAGCAGGACGGCACTCCGCGGGGCGGCGCCCGCGAGGTACCGCACATTGGCGGGACGAGTCACCAACGCCGCCGCGCTGCCGCCCGCGTTGCAGCGCTCCCGTAGCCGGGTCCGGCGGGCCGCGTACACCTCTGACATGAACCGAGCGTAAGAGCGCGCGCCGGATGTCGCCGGTCGGGAGGGCCGAGTGGGCGGTCACGAGACGGCGCGCACCCGCCGGTAAGAGCGCCGGGGGTGGTCCTGTCGCAGGTGGGGGCGGCTGTGCCGACGCCGTCCGCACCTCCCGGCCCGCCACCCGTCCCGGCCTCCCGCCGGGACCGGTCAGGGCGCGGTCACCACTGCGGGGGGCTGGCGATGGCGCGGGACAGGACCTCGTCGAGGACCTGGGCCGTGGCCGGGACGTCGAGCTGGGAGTTGTCGATGATCGGCAGCCCCGAGCCGTACCAGCCGGCCATGCGGCCGTGGATCCGGGCGACCTCCTCGTCGGTGAGGCGGCGGTTGCCGGTGCGCTCGGCGTTCCGCTCCAGGACGACGTCCAGTCCGGGCAGGAGGACGACCGGGAGCAGTCCGGGACCGACGTGCCGCTTCCAGCCGCCGAGCCCGACGACCGGGCGGTCGGGGAAGACCGCGTCGTCGAGGATGCAGGAGATGCCGTTGGCGAGGAAGTTGCGCGCGGCGAAGCCGCAGGTGCGGCGGGCCAGGCGGTACTGCGCCTCGGAGTTGTCGTTCCAGCCGGACTGGGGGTCGGCGAAGCCCGAGCGGACCCATTCGCGTACGTCGTCGAGGCTGATGTGGGCGGTGGGGACCCGGCGGTGGTCCGCCCAGTACTTGGCCACGCTCGTCTTGCCCGCGCCCGCCGGTCCGATCAGCAGCACCGCGAGGGTGGTGCCGGACGGGTCGGGCACGGCCTGGGCGGGCGGGGCGCTCGGCATGGCGACCGGGCCGCCCGGGGGCAGCCGGAGGTGGCCGGTGGTGGCCGGGTCCGGGACCGACGGTCCGGAGACGGACTGCGGGGCCGCCGGCGGAACCGGGACGGGCTGCTGCGGCGGGACCGGAGCGGACTGCTGCGGCCCGGCGGGCGGGGCCGGGGCCGAAGCGGGTCGGGGCGCGGGCTGCGGCGGCACCGGCGGCTGGGGTGCGTGCGGCGCCGGGGCGGCGCCCGGGTAGCCCGGTGGCGGCGGGGGCACGGGGGCGGAGCCCTGGTGCGTGCCCGCGTGGTGCGGTCCCGGCTGGTGTGCGGCCGACGGCCGGCCGGCGGCCGGTCCGTGCCCCGGCTGGTGGGGCGGCGGCAGCGGATTCCCCACTGCGTGCTGCATCCGGTGCCACTCCGTCTCGTACAAGGCAATGAGCGCTGGCGGCGGGGCGAACCCGCCGTGCTACCGAACGGTACCGTCCCCGGCCGTCGCATGGTGAACGGCCGGGGGCGGCCCGAAGTGCCCGGCGCCCAAGGCGAAACGGACGGACCGGCGCGGGGCGGGACTTAACTCCCGACCTCGCCGTACGCGGCGAGCAGCACCGCCGGGTCCGGCCCCTCCAGGACGGTCGGCTTGGCGAGGCCGTCGAGGACGATGAAGCGCAGCAGGTCGCCGCGGGACTTCTTGTCCACCTTCATGGTCTCCAGCAGCTTGGGCCACTGGTCGTAGCGGTAGTGCAGCGGCAGCCCGACGGACTCCAGGACGGTGCGGTGACGGTCGGCGGTGGCATCGTCCAACCGGCCCGCGAGACGGCCGAGTTCGGCGGCGAAGTGCATGCCGACCGCCACGGCCGCGCCGTGCCGCCACTTGTAGCGCTCGTTCTTCTCGATGGCGTGGCCGAGGGTGTGCCCGTAGTTGAGGATCTCCCTGAGGCCCGACTCCTTGAGGTCCGCGGAGACGACGTCCGTCTTGACCCTGATGGAGCGTTCGATCAGCTCGGCGGTGTGCGGGCCGGCCGGGGTGCGCGCCGCCTCCGGGTCGGACTCGATGAGGTCGAGGATCACCGGGTCGGCGATGAAGCCGGCCTTGATGACCTCCGCGAGACCGGAGACGTAGTCGTTGACCGGGAGCGAGTCGAGGGCCGCCAGGTCGCACAGCACGCCGGCCGGCGGGTGGAAGGCGCCCACCAGGTTCTTGCCCTCGGCGGTGTTGATGCCGGTCTTGCCGCCGACCGCCGCGTCCACCATGGCGAGCACGGTGGTCGGAACGGCGATCCAGCGCACCCCGCGCAGCCAGGTCGCGGCCACGAAACCGGCGAGGTCGGTGGTGGCGCCGCCGCCCACGCCGACGATGACGTCGGTACGGGTGAAGCCGGACTGGCCGAGCGCCTTCCAACAGTAGGCCGCGACCTCGGCGGTCTTGGCCTCCTCGGCGTTCGGCACCTGGATGGCGACGGCCTGGTAGCCCTGCGCGGCCAGGTCGGCGCGGAGCGCGTCGCCGGTCTCGGCGAGCGCCTCGGGGTGGATCACCGCGACGCGCTTGGCCTTCGGTCCGACCAACCCGCCGAGTTCGCCGAGGAGTTGCCGGCCGACCAGCACCTCGTACGGGTCGGTGCCCGCCGTGCCGGCCACCTGAATCCTTGTCACCTGGTCTGCCACGACGTCCTCCGGCCGGGGATCCGGGGTGTGCGCCCCGGGGAATGCGGTCTTCAACTCCAGTGCGTCCAGGGCGGCCCGGGTGACCTCCTCGGGCGTACGCCCGTCGGTGGGCACGACCGCCGTGGCGACCTCTTCGTAGAGGTGCCGGCGGGCCTCCATCAGCTCGCGCCACTGCTTGCGCGGGTTGACGGCGAGCAGCGGGCGGGCCGCGTTGAGGCCCGTACGCCTGACCGCTTCCTCGACGTCCATCGACAGGTAGACCACGCGGTGGCCGGCCAGCAGCGCCCGGGTGTCCGCGTCGAGGATCGCGCCGCCGCCGAGGGCCAGGACGCCGTCGTGCCCGGCGAGCGCCGCGTGCACGGCGCGCTTCTCGACGGCGCGGAAGACCGGCTCGCCCTCGTCGACGAAGATCTCCGCGATGGTCCGGCCCTCGGCGGCGACGATGTCGTCGTCGGTGTCCCGGTAGCGGACGCCGAGGTGCTCGGCGAGCATCCGGCCGACGGTGGACTTGCCCACGCCCATCGGCCCGACCAGGACGACCAGGGGCGCGCTCATCGGACGGGGAGGTGGTCGAGGTACGAGCGGACGTTGCGCCGGGTCTCGGCCACGCTGTCGCCGCCGAACTTCTCCGCGACGGCGTCCGCGAGGACGAGCGCGACCATGGCCTCCGCGACGATGCCGGCCGCGGGGACCGCGCACACGTCCGAGCGCTGGTGGTGGGCCTGCGCCGGCTCGCCGGTGCTGACGTCCACGGTCCGCAGCGCCCGCGGCACGGTGGCGATCGGCTTCATGGCGGCGCGCACGCGCAGCAGCTCGCCGGTGGTCAGGCCGCCCTCGGTGCCGCCGGAGCGGCCGGTGGCCCGCCGGATGCCCTCGTCCGTGGTGACGATCTCGTCGTGCGCCTTGGAGCCGGGCACCCGGGCCAGCTCGAAGCCGTCGCCGACCTCGACGCCCTTGATGGCCTGGATGCCCATGAGGGCGGCGGCCAGGCGCGCGTCCAGGCGGCGGTCCCAGTGCACGTGCGAGCCGAGGCCGACCGGGACGCCGTAGGCCAGGACCTCGACGACCCCGCCGAGGGTGTCGCCGTCCTTGTGGGCCTGGTCGATCTCGGCGACCATCGCCTTCGAGGCGTCGGCGTCCAGGCAGCGCACCGGGTCGGCGTCCAGGCGCTCGACGTCGGCCGGGGTCGGGTGGACCCCGTAGGGCGCCTTGGCCGCGGCCAGCTCGACGACGTGGGAGACGATCTCGATGCCGGCCGTCTCCTTCAGGTACGACCGGGCCACCGCGCCGAGCGCGACCCGCGCGGCCGTCTCACGGGCGGAGGCGCGCTCCAGGATCGGACGGGCCTCGTCGAAGCCGTACTTCTGCATACCGGCCAGGTCGGCGTGGCCGGGGCGGGGCCGGGTCAGCGGGGCGTTGCGCGCGAGCTCGGCCAGCTCCGCCGGGTCGACCGGGTCGGCGGCCATGACCTTGTCCCACTTGGGCCACTCGGTGTTGCCCACCATGACGGCGACCGGGGAGCCGAGGGTGAGGCCGTGCCGGACGCCGCCGAGGAAGGTGACCTCGTCCCGCTCGAACTTCATCCGCGCACCGCGGCCGTAGCCGAGCCGCCGCCGCGCGAGGTGGTCCGCCACCATCTCCGTGGTGATCGGCACGCCGGCGGGAAGGCCCTCCAGCGTCGCGACGAGTGCGGGACCGTGGGACTCCCCCGCGGTCAGCCAACGCAGCCTGCTCAACGGTGCTCCTCAGTGCTCGCGCCCTGGTACTGCTGCGTACGCGTGTCCTCGCGTACGGCGACGGCGCGGCCGGGTGCGCGGCTCCGGCCCGCCACCTCCGATCCTCCCACGTCCCGGGGCACGAACCGGTCGTCGGTCCAGGAAGCGGACGCGTCCGTGGAGCGGGCTCCCGGGGGCGGGGCCCGCGCGCCGGTCTCCCGGCCGGGCCGCGCGGAGGGCCGTCAGCGTTCCGACAGGGCCTTCTCGCCCGCCGCGCGCAGGGCGTCCGGCGGGACCGGGGAGCGGCCGGTCATCAGCTCCACCTGCAGCACCGCCTGGTGCACCAGCAGGTCCAGGCCGCTGATCACGGCGCCGCCGGCCAGGGACCAGCGGGCCGCCAGGGCGGTGGGCCAGGGCTCGTACAGCACGTCGAAGAGGACGGCGGGCCGCTCCGGCACGGCGGGGGCGAGCGCGTCCGTGGTCCCGGCCGGGGTGGTGGCGACGACAAGGGGCGCGCGCAGCGCCTCTGCCGCGTCCGCCCAGTCGGCGGTGCGGACCCCGACGTCCAGGCGCTCGCCCCACTGCCGCATCTCGGCGGCCCGCGCCGCGCTGCGGACGTAGGCGGTGACCTCCCCGGTGCAGACACGGGCGAGGGCGGCCAGCGCGGAGGAGGCGGTGGCCCCGGCGCCGAGGATCGCCGCCGAGTCGACCTGCTCGATGCCGCGCTCGCGCAGGGCGGCGACCATGCCGGGGATGTCGGTGTTGTCGCCGACCCGGCGGCCGTCCTCGGTGAACACGACGGTGTTGACCGCCTCGACCGAGGCCGCCGTCTCGCTGATCTCGTCGAGCAGCGGGATGACGGCCCGCTTGAGCGGCATGGTCAGCGACAGCCCCGCCCACTCCGGACCGAGGCCCTCGAAGAAGGCGGGCAGCCCGGCCTCGTCGACCTCGAACCGGTCGTACGACCAGCCGGTGAGCCCCAGTTCGCCGTACGCGGCACGGTGCAGCACCGGCGAGAGGGAGTGGCCGATGGGCGAACCGAGAACGGCGGCCCGGCGGGCGTCAGTTGCCCGAGCTGGCATTGAACTTGTCCTTGAGCTTCTGGAACTCGGCGTAGGTGCGGGCGAACTCGGTCTTGTTCATGCCGTCGGTCGCCACGAAGTAGATCCAGCCCTGACCGGTGGGATTCAGCGCCGCCCTCAGCGCTTCGTCGCCGGGGTTGCCGATCGGCCCGGGCGGCAGGCCCTTGTTGGTGTACGTGTTGTACGGGCTGGTGTTGCTGTTGATCTCCTTCTCGCTGATGTGGATGTTGCTCTCGCCCTTGAGGTAGTTGAAGGTCGAGTCGAACTGCAGCAGCTGGTTGGTCTCGGTGTTGGTGGGCTTGAGGCGGTTGTAGACCACCTCCGCCATCTTGCGGAAGTCGTCGTGGGTCTTGCCCTCGGCCTGGACGAGGCTCGCGACGGTGACGAGCTGGAGCGGGTTCTGCAGGTTGAGCGCCTTGGCCTTCGCGGCGAGGTCGACCTGGCCGTAGGCGTCCCTGGCCTCGCTCACCATGTCCTTGAGCACCGCTTCCGGCTTCATGCCCTTGGCGGCGGGATAGGTGCCCGGGTAGAGGAAGCCCTCCAGCGGGTCGAGGATCCTGGGGTTGCTGTTCGCCCAGCTCGGCAGGCCGAGGGTCTTGTACTGCTTCTGGGCGGTCTTCTTCGTGGTGCCGGCGGACAGCTCCAGCTGCTTGTCGATCTCCGCGTAGACCTGGGCGTTGCGCTCGCCCGGCTTGACCAGCACGTTGCTCTGGCTCTTGGGGTCGAGCATCAGCGCGACCGCACTCGCCGCGGACATCTGCTTCTGCAGCAGGTAGGCGCCCGCCTGGATCTGCTTGCCCCGGGGGTTCTGCGACTGGGCGGCCACGAAGGCGTCGACGCTCTTGACGACGCCGGCCTCCTTGAGCTTGCGGCCGATGTCGTTGCCGAGGGCGCCCTTGGGGATCTCGACGGTCACCATCTCGCCGTTGCCGTCGCCCGCGTAGTCCGGGGCCGCGCCGAAACGATTTTGGTAGTAGGTGTAGCCGAAGTAGCCGACCCCGGCCACACCGCCGCCGAGCACCAGCACGACCACCAGGCAGGCGCAGCCATTGCGGCGCTTCTTGCCCTTGCCGCCCTTGCCCTTGCCCTTGTCCCCGCGGCCCCGGCGCCCCCGGTCGTCGGTGGAGTCCGCGTCGAGGTCGTCGTCATCGTCGCCGCCGCCCGTGAAGAACGGGTGCTCCTCCGGCTCCTGGTCCGCCTCCGGGTCCCAGTCCGGCCGCGGCTCGGGCTCGGCGCGCCTGCGGCTCGGCGGCTCGGGCGGGGGGTACGCGCCGGGGGTGGCGTAGAAGTCGGGCTGCTCGCCCTCGTAGGACACGGACTGCTGTGCGTAGGGGTCGGCCGGGTCGGCGGGGTACGGGACGTGCGGCTGCCGGCCGGCCTCGCCCGGGTAGGGGACCTGCGGCTGCGCGCCGGTGCCGTCCCAGCCGCCCTGCTGGTACTGCGGGTGGCCGGCGTAGGTCTGGTGCCCCTGGTCGCCGTACTGCTGCTGCGGGTACTGGCCGCCGTAGCCGGCCTGCTCGTGGCCCTGGCTCCAGTCGCCGTACTGCGGCTGCTGCGGGTGCTGCTGCGGTCGGCCGCCGTAGGGGGACTGCGGGCCGGCGTGGGCCTGCTGTCCTTCCCATCCGCCGTCCCCGTACAACGGGTCCTCCGGATGCCACGGTTCGGAGCCTGGGCCCCGGCCATACTCAGTCATCGATCCCCTAGAGCCGCGAGACGGCGGTCACACGGCCTTGCGGCCGGTTCCCGTTCCGCCTCTCCTGTGCGCCGTCTGTTCGAACACCGGCGCATCGCGCGGAACGTTACCGTATCGCGATCAGATGACCACTTCGACGCCCTCGCCGGGTGCTTTACCTGACACCCGTTCGGATTCCAGGGCCTGCTGGAGAATGACGACGGCCGCCGCCTGGTCGATCACCGAACGGCCCTTCCTGGACTTCACGCCCGAGGCGCGCAGCCCCTGGCTGGCTGTCACGGTCGTCATACGCTCGTCGACGAGTCTGACCGGGACCGGCGCGATCATACGCGCCAGTTCCTGGACGAATCCGCGGACCTTCACGGCGGCCGGGCCCTCGCCCCCCTTGAGGGAGCGAGGGAGACCGACCACGACCTCGATCGGCTCGTACTCCTCGACGAGCTGCTTCAGACGGCGCTGAGCCGCCGGGACGTCGCGGCCCGGGACCGTCTCCACCGGGGTGGCGAGGATCCCGTCGGGGTCGCAGGAGGCGACCCCGATACGGGCGTCCCCGACGTCGATCGCGAGCCGGCGTCCTCTTCTCATCTCTTGACCGTTTCTTACTTGGCGGTCTCGGCGACCATGCGCTCCACGGCTTCGACGGCCTCGCCGACCGCGGCCGGGTTCTGGCCGCCGCCCTGGGCGACGTCCGGCTTGCCGCCACCGCCGCCGCCGAGCGTCTTGGCGGCGGTGCGCACCAGGTCGCCCGCCTTCAGGCCGCGCTCGCGGGCCGCGTCGTTGGTGGCGATGACGGTCAGCGGCTTGCCGTTGTTCACCGTGAACAGGGCGACCACGGCGGCGCGGCCGCCCCGGACGCGGCCGCGCACGTCGAGGACCAGCTTGCGCAGGTCGTCCGGCGTGGTGCCGTCCGGGACCTGCCCGGTGACCACGGCGACCCCGCGGACGTCCTTGGCGGACTCGGCGAGACCGGCGGCGGCCTGCAGCACCTTCTCGGCGCGGAACTTCTCGATCTCCTTCTCGGCGTCCTTCAGCTTCCCGAGCATGCCGGCGACCTTCTCCGGCAGCTCCTCCGGGCGGCCCTTGAGCAGCTCGGTGAGCTGGTTGACGACCGTGTGCTCGCGGGCGAGGAAGGAGTAGGCGTCGACACCGACGAGGGCCTCGATACGGCGCACACCGGAGCCGATGGAGGACTCGCCGAGCAGCTTCACCAGACCGAGCTGGGCGGTGTTGTGGACGTGCGTGCCGCCGCACAGCTCCTTGGAGAAGTCGCCGATGGTGACCACGCGCACGCGCTCGCCGTACTTCTCGCCGAACTCGGCGATGGCGCCCTGCTTCTTGGCCTCGTCGATGCCCATGACCTCGGCGTGCACGTCGAGGTCGCGGGCGAGCACCTCGTTGATCTTCTGCTCGACGTCGGTCATCACGGCCGTCGGAACGGCGGACGGCGAGCCGAAGTCGAAGCGGAAGCGGCCGGGCTGGTTCTCGGAACCGGCCTGGGCGGCCGTCGGTCCGAGCGCGTCGCGCAGGGCCTGGTGGGTGAGGTGCGTGGCCGAGTGGGCGCGGGCGATGGACTTGCGGCGGCGGACGTCGATGGAGGCGTGGGCCCGGGCTCCGACGGTGATCTCGCCGACCTGGACGACGCCCTTGTGGACGTAGACGCCCGGCACCGGCTTCTGGGTGTCGCGGACCTCGACGACGGCACCGGAGTCGGTCCTGATGCGGCCGGTGTCGCCGATCTGGCCGCCGCCCTCGGCGTAGAACGGGGTGCGGTCCAGGACGACCTCGACCTCGTCGCCCTCGGAGGCGGCCGGGGAGGAGACGCCGTCGACCAGCAGGCCGACGACCGTGGTCTCGGACTCGGTGTCGGTGTAGCCGGTGAAGTCGGTGGCGCCGGCCGAGTCGGCGATCTCGCGGTAGGCGCCGAGGTCGGCGTGGCCGGTCTTCTTGGCCTGGGCGTCGGCCTTGGCCCGCTCCCGCTGCTCCTTCATCAGGCGGCGGAAGCCGTCCTCGTCCACGGAGAGCCCCTGCTCGGCGGCCATCTCCAGGGTGAGGTCGATCGGGAAGCCCCAGGTGTCGTGGAGCAGGAAGGCCTTGTCGCCGGGCAGGACCGAGGAGCCGGAGGCCTTGGTCTCGGTCACGGCGGTGTCGAGGATGTTGGTGCCGGCCTTGAGCGTCTTGAGGAAGGCGTTCTCCTCGGCGAGGGCGACCTTCTCGATCCGCTCGCGGTCGGTGACCAGCTCCGGGTACTGCTGCCCCATCATGCCGATGACGACGTCGACGAGGTCCTTGACGACCGGGCCGGTGGCGCCGAGCAGGCGCATGTTGCGGATGGCGCGGCGCATGATGCGGCGCAGCACGTAGCCGCGGCCCTCGTTGCCGGGGGTGACGCCGTCGCCGATGAGCATGGTGGCGGTGCGCATGTGGTCGGTGACCACGCGCAGGGACACGTCCGAGGCGTGGGCGTCGCCGTAGGCCACGCCGGTCAGCTCGGTGGCCTTCTTGATCACGGCCATGGAAGTGTCGATCTCGTACATGTTCTGCACGCCCTGCAGAATCATGGCGAGCCGCTCCAGGCCGAGGCCCGTGTCGATGTTCTGGCTCGGCAGGTCGCCGAGGATCTCGAAGTTGTCCTTGCCGGTGCCCTCGCCCCGCTCGTACTGCATGAAGACGAGGTTCCAGATCTCCACGTACCGCTCGTCGTTGACGGCCGGGCCGCCCTCGACGCCGAACTCGGGGCCGCGGTCGTAGTTGATCTCGGAGCAGGGGCCGCAGGGTCCGGGGACGCCCATGGACCAGTAGTTGTCCTTCATGCCCAGGCGCTGGATGCGTTCCTTGGGCACGCCGACGACCTCGTGCCAGATGCGCTCGGCCTCGTCGTCGTCCTTGTAGACGGTGATCCACAGGCGCTCGGGGTCGAGGCCGTAACCGCCCTTGTCCTGGGGCGTGGTGAGCAGCTCCCAGGCGTACTTGATGGCGCCTTCCTTGAAGTAGTCGCCGAAGGAGAAGTTGCCGCACATCTGGAAGAAGGTGCCGTGCCGCGTGGTCTTGCCGACCTCTTCGATGTCGGGCGTGCGCACGCACTTCTGCACGCTGGTGGCGCGCGGGAACGGCGGCTTGACCTCGCCCAGGAAGTAGGGCTTGAAGGGCACCATGCCGGCCGGGACGAGGAGCAGAGTCGGGTCGTCCGCGATGAGCGACGCCGAAGGGACGACGGTGTGCCCGCGCTCCTCGAAGAAGCTCAGCCAGCGGCGGCGGATCTCAGCCGACTCCATCAGTGGTCCTCATTCCGGTTGTACGAATGCGTCTGGTACGCCGAGCCCTCGACGTACTTCGGGTGGTTGCGGTTCTCGATGGCGGGGTGGCGCCGGGGTGCGGGGAGTTCGGGGTCCGCGTTGATGCCCAGCGCGTCGCCGAGTTCGGCCTCCCGCCGGGCCATGTTCTCGCGGACGTCGGCGGCGAACCCCACCGCCCGGTCCTTGAGCCGGTGGCCCGCCTCGACGGCCCGGTTCGCCGCGGCCGCGGCGAGGTTCTCGGGGGTGAGCTGCCTGAGCTTGCGGTTGACCTTGGTGGTGGCCCACACTCCGGCGGCGACACCGGTGGTGAACCAGAACGTACGGCGGAACATCGCTAGTCCTTACTTCTCCCGGTTGTTCCGCTTCCCCCGCCGCGCGGCCGGGACGGTGCGGCCCACGATCACCGTACGCCTGGGCGTACGGGCGGGCCCCTCGTCCTTGCGGCCGCCGAGGGCGCGGCGCACGCCGTATCCGAAGGCGGCGACCTTGACCAGGGGGCCGCCGAAGGTGGAGGCGACGGTGGTCGACAGCGCGGACGCGTTGGACGTGACCTCCTGGACGTCGGAGGCGATCGCGTCGACGCGGTCGATCTGGGTCTGCGCCGAGCGCACCGCCTGCGAGGCGTCGGACAGCAGCGGGACGGCCTGGTCGGTCACGTCCGCCACGAGCTTGGTGGTCGCCCTGAGCGTCTGGGCCAGCCTCGCCAGTGCCACGGCGAGGAAGGAGACCAGGATCGCCCAGAAGACGGCCACCAGGATCCCGGCCACCTCTCCACCGGACACAGTGCGCACCCGCTCCCTGATACGTGCGTGATCATCGGAACCAAAAGAATCAGCGCACCGAGCCTATCGCGCCGGGAGCGGGGCTCCGTACCGGATTAAGGCCCGCGCACCGCGTGGTGCACGGCTGACACGCACGAGCCCGCCGCCTCGCCCGCCCGGAAGGGCGGGGAGACGGCGGGCTGCGGTGGTACTGCGGTCGTGCTACGGCCTGCTGAAGATCAGCGGGCGTAGTACTCGACGACGAGCTGCTCGTCGCAGATCACCGGGATCTCCTTGCGGTTCGGCTCGCGGTCCAGGCGGAACGCCAGGGCCTTGAGGTTCACCTGGAGGTAGCGCGGGGTCTCACCCTCGGGAGCGAAGCCACCCTCGCGGGCGATCTGGAAGAGCGTCTTGTCCTTGCTGCGGTCGCGGACCTGGATCACGTCGTCGGGACGGACGCGGAAGGACGGCTTGTCGACCTTCTGACCGTTGACCGCGATGTGACCGTGGACGACCATCTGGCGGGCCTGGTAGATCGTGCGGGCGATACCCGAACGCAGGACCAGCGCGTCGAGACGGCGCTCGAGCTCGACGATCAGGGCCTCGCCCGTCTTGCCCTGGACCTTGGAGGCACGCTCGTAGGCGCGGACGAGCTGGCGCTCGGACACGTCGTACTGCGCGCGCAGACGCTGCTTCTCGAGCAGACGGACCTTGTAGTCCGAGTTCTGCTTGCGGCCGCGGCCGTGCTCACCCGGCGGGTAGGGACGGGCCTCGAAGTACTTGACGGCCTTCGGGGTCAGCGCGATGCCGAGGGCACGCGACTTCTTGACCTTGGGGCGGGACTGGTTCGCCACTGTGTGTCTCTTTCCTGGTTTCCGGCTTGTCAGAGTTATGGGAGGTCGCATCCGCAGCCGGGGAATCCCGTCGGGTCCGCATCGGACCTTCCGGGCAGCCGCTCCCCTGGTCTGGGCACATACGTGCAGCACGCGAGTGGCCCACCGACCTCTCCCGGGGCTCCGGGTGGTGGTGGGCTGCCCGCGACACCGATCGACGGTGCGCGACGCTCCTGGAGTCGGTCCCGAGGGACCGGGTCTCCGGCCGGCTGTCCCGCTCTGACTGCGCGGGACTCGGCGCTTCGGGGAATTCTACAGGGTGCTCAGGACCGCTTCCGACCGAGGTGCTTCCGGGTCCACTCCACCGCGTCCGCGTACCGCGCCTCGGCGCCGTGCCGGGTCGGGGTGTAGTACTCGCGCTCCTTGAGGGCGTCCGGCGCGTACTGCTGCGGGGCGATGCCCTCGGGCAGGTCGTGCGGGTAGACGTAGCCCTGTGCGTGGCCGAGCTTGGCCGCGCCCTTGTAGTGGCCGTCCCGCAGGTGCGGCGGCACCGGTCCGGCCAGGCCCTTGCGCACGTCGTCCAGGGCGGCGCCGATCGCGGTGGTCGCGGCGTTGGACTTGGGGGCCAGCGCGAGGGCGATGGTGGCGTGGCTGAGGGTGAGCGCTGCCTCCGGGAAGCCGATCATGGCGACGGCCTGGGCGGCGGCCACCGCCGTCGGCAGGGCGTTGGGGTCGGCCAGGCCGATGTCCTCGCTGGCGGAGATCATCAGCCGGCGGGCGATGAAGCGGGGGTCCTCGCCGGCCTCGATCATCCGGGCCAGGTAGTGCAGGGCCGCGTCGACGTCGGAGCCGCGGATGGACTTGATCAGGGCGCTGGCCACGTCGTAGTGCTGGTCGCCGTCGCGGTCGTACTTCACGGCGGCGCGGTCGACCGTCTCCTCCAGCGTCCGCAGGCCGATCTCCGCCTCGCCCTTGTCCAGGGCGGCCCCGGCGGCGGCCTCCAGGGCGGTGAGGGCGCGGCGGGCGTCGCCGCCGGCGATCCGCAGCAGGTGCTCCTCGGTGTCCTCGGGGAGGGCGACGGTCTCCCTCAGGCCGCGCTCGTCGGTGAGCGCGCGGCGCAGCAGGCCGCGGACGTCGTCGTCGGTGAGCGGTTCGAGGGTGAGCAGGAGGGAGCGGGACAGCAGCGGGGAGATCACCGAGAAGTACGGGTTCTCCGTGGTCGCCGCGATCAGGGTCACCCAGCGGTTCTCCACGGCGGGGAGCAGGGAGTCCTGCTGGGCCTTGCTGAAGCGGTGGATCTCGTCGAGGAAGAGGACCGTCTCCTGGCCGTAGCCGCCGGAGGCGCGGCGGGCGCCGTCGATGACCGCGCGGACCTCCTTGACGCCCGCGGTGATCGCGGACAGCTCCACGAAGCGCTTGTTGGTGGCCTTGGAGACGACGTACGCGAGGGTCGTCTTGCCGGTGCCGGGCGGGCCCCAGAGGATCACCGAGGACGGTCCCGCCGGGCCGCCCGCGCCCTCCCCCACCAGCCGGCGCAGGGGTGAGCCGGGCTTGAGCAGATGCTGCTGGCCCACCACCTCGTCGAGGGTGCGCGGGCGCATCCGGACGGCCAGGGGGCTTGCGGCCGGGTCCTTCTCCTGGCGTTCTTCTGCTGCGGCGGTGAACAGGTCGGGCTCCACGTCGGCAACCCTATGTCACCCCACCGACAACGCCGCCGGGCCCGGATCCGCGGGCCCGGCGGGGCCCCGGTCCAGGCCCGGAGACTGCTTGCGTGGGGACCGGCTCAGGCCCAGAGGCTGCTGCCCCAGCGGGTCAGGATCAGCATGGCGATGACGCCGGTGTGCGTGACCGGCAGGACCCAGGTGAACTCGGCGAGGAAGTTCTTCACCGGGCGCGGGGCGGGCAGGAAGTCCTTGCGGACGTTGAACGAGGTCACGTACCAGAACATGGTGAGCGTGGCGACCCAGGCCAGCGAGCACCACAGGCACAGCGCGTTGATGCGGTACAGCGACTGGAACATCAGCCAGGTCACGAAGCACACGCCGAAGAGCGTGCCGAAGTTGAAGGTCAGCCAGTACCAGCGGGGGAAGCGGGCGCGGGCGAGCAGGCTCATGCCGACGCAGATCACGATGCCGTAGGCGACCAGTCCGAGCATCGGGTTGGGGAAGCCGAAGACGCCGGCCTGCTTGCTCTCCATGACGCTGCCGCAGGAGACGATCGGGTTGAGGCTGCAGCTCGGGGTGAACGTCTTGCCGCTCACCTTGCCCTCGAGGATCTTGAACTTGTCGATCGTGATGACCCACGCGGCGAGCAGACCGGCGGCGCCGGTGATCACCAGGAGCAGGGCGAAGGCGCGGCTGCCGCCCTCCGTCCGCGGCGCGCGCACCGCGTGCTCCGGCTCGGGCTCGGGCTCGGTGGAGACGTCCTTGACTGTCGTCTTGCTCATCACGCCGATTCCGTCACTAGAGGGTCGGGCTTTCTTCGGTCACGGCCATTGTGCCGCACGCGGGCCCGGGTCCACCGTGCGGCGGACACCGGGAAATACGGACGGACACCCCCGGATGTTCGATTTTCGGCCGGGTTCGGCCGGGCGGGAGGGGCGTCCCCGCCGTCGGCGGCGCCCGTCGCGGGCGGCACCGCTCACACACCGAAATCGCCCGGCGGGACGAATCGGCGCGCACGGGGTTGACCTGCCGGATTGACGGACCGGGTTGACGGACCGCACCGCGGGCCGCGGTGACGGCCCGCACGGGCGCCCGGCCCCGCCGTCCCGCGAAGGCGCCGGGCACCCGTGCGGGTGCCCGGCGCCTTCGCGGGATCCGACGGCGACACCCCGCCGCTAGCCGAGCCGCGACTCCAGTTCCGCCACGATCTCGTTGACGCCGATCGCCGACTGCTCGCCGGACTCCATGTCCTTGAGCTGCACCACGCCCTCGGCGAGGTCGCGCTCGCCGGCGACCAGGGTGTAGCGGGCGCCACTGCGGTTGGCGCTCTTCATGGCGCCCTTGAGGCCCTTGTGACCGTAGGAGAAGTCCGCGGCGATGCCGACCTTGCGCAGCTCGGTGACCTTCGCGAACAGCACGCGGCGCGCCTCCTCGCCGAGCGGGACCGCGAACACGCTGGTCGACGCCGGGAGGTGGAGCTCGATGCCCTCGGCCTCCAGCGCGAGCACCGTGCGGTCGACGCCGAGCGCCCAGCCCACCGAGGGCAGCGCGGGACCGCCGATCATCTCCGACAGGCCGTCGTAGCGGCCGCCGCCGCCCACCGCGGACTGCGAGCCCAGGCCGTCGTGGACGAACTCGAAGGTGGTCCGCGTGTAGTAGTCCAGGCCGCGCACCAGCTTGGGGTCGTCCTCGAAGGAGACGCCCGCCGCCGTGATCAGCTCGCGGACCTCCTCGTGGTACGCCTTGCACCCGTCGCAGAGGTAGTCGCGCAGCAGCGGGGCGCCGGTGAGCTGCTTCTGGACGGACTCGCGCTTGTCGTCGAGCACCCGCAGCGGGTTGATGTCGACGCGGCGGCGGGTGTCCTCGTCCAGGTCCAGGCCGCGCAGGAAGTCCTGGAGCGCGGCGCGGTAGACCGGGCGGCACTCCTTGTCGCCGAGGGAGTTGAGCAGGATGCGGAACTCGCGCAGGCCCAGCGAGCGGTACGCCTGGTCGGCGAGGATGATCAGCTCGGCGTCCAGCGCCGGGTCCTCGGCGCCGATGGCCTCAGCGCCGACCTGGGAGAAGTGGCGGTAGCGGCCCTTCTGGGGACGCTCGTAGCGGTAGTACGAGCCCGAGTACCAGAGCTTGACCGGGAGGTTGCCCGCCTTGTGGAGGTTGGCCTCCAGCGCGGCGCGCAGCACGGACGCCGTGCCCTCCGGGCGCAGGGCGAGCCGGTCGCCGCCCTTGGTCTCGAAGGCGTACATCTCCTTGGTCACGATGTCGGTGGACTCACCGACGCCGCGCGCGAACAGCTCGACGTTCTCGAAGCCGGGCGTCTCGACGTAGCCGTAGCCGGAGTTGCGCAGCGGGGCCGCGATCGCCTCACGGACCGCCAGGTACTTGGCGGAGTCCGGCGGGATCAGGTCGTACGTGCCCTTGGGGGCCTTGAAGGTGCTCACGGGAAGTCTCTCGTCACATTCCTCGTCGGGGAGCGGGCTGCGCTCCCTGGCCGGCGGCCACCTGCCGCAGATACGGGTTGGTGGCGCGCTCCTGGCCGATGGTCGTCTGGGAGCCGTGGCCGGACAGCACCACGGTCGAGTCGTCGAGCGGCAGGCACACGCGGGCCAGCGAGTCGAGCATCTCGGCCATGTCGCCGCCGGGCAGGTCGGTGCGTCCGACGGAGCCGGCGAAGAGCAGATCCCCGGAGAACAGGACCGACGGGATGTCGGCCGTCTCGGGCATCCGGAAGGTCACCGACCCCTTGGTATGGCCCGGCGCGTGCGCGACCGACAGCTCCAGACCGGCCAGCTCCAGCGTCGCGCCGTCGCTCAGCTCCGCGACGTCGTCGGGCTCCCCCACGGTCAGCTCGCCCATCAGCGGCATCCCGATGGACCGGCCGAGCGCCTTCTCCGGGTCGCTCATCATGTACCGGTCGGCGGGGTGGATCCAGGCGGGCACGTCGTGGGCGCCGCACACGGGGACGACCGAGGCCACATGGTCGATGTGGCCATGGGTGAGGACGACCGCGACGGGCTTGAGCCGATGCTTTCTGATCGCGTCCTCGACGCCCTGGGCGGCCTGGTGGCCGGGGTCGATGATCACGCACTCCTCACCGGCGGCGGGGGCGACGAGATAGCAGTTCGTCGCCCAGGCCCCGGCGGGGAACCCGGCAATGAGCACGATCGTCCTTCGTTGTGTCGGTTGGGGCGGACTTCGGAGGGGCCGCGCGCGGCTGAGCCCGTCGTCAGAGCCTACCGGCGCTGCCGAATCCTCAGCGAACCCATATACGGTACGGGTCACACCCCCAGCGGTCGGCTCACTCGACGCACGTGCACCGGTCGGCCCAACAGACGCATGAGGAGAGAACCCGGTGGTCAGCCAGGAACAGCGGCGGCGTCAGCTCGCCCGGGAGAAGTTCTTGCGGCAGCAGCAGCGGCGCACGGCCTCGCGGCGCAAGGCCCGCGTGCGCAACTCCGTGATCGCGTCGGTCCTCGGCGTGGTGGTGATCGGCAGTGTGGCGCTCTACACGACCGGCGTTCTCAAGAACGACGACAAGGCCAAGGCGAGTTCGGACGTCTCCCCCAGCCCCTCCGCGCCCAGCAAGGCCCCGGACCCGTGCGCGAAGCCCGCGGCCGGCGCGGTGAAGAAGCTGAGCTGGAAGAAGGAGCCGGCGATGGCGGTCGACACGTCGGCGAAGTACACGATGAAGCTCGCGACCACGTGCGGCGACATAGACGTGGCGATGAAGACGGCGGCCGCGCCGCACACGGTGAACTCGTTCGCCTTCCTCGCGGGCAAGGGCTACTTCGACCACACCAAGTGCCACCGGCTCACCACCAACGGCATCTACGTCCTGCAGTGCGGCGACCCGACGGGCTCGGGCAGCGGCGGTCCCGGGTACACGATTCCCGACGAGAACCTCAAGGACCCGAGCCTCAAGGGCAACGTCTATCCGGCGGGTACGGTGGCGATGGCGAACGCCGGGCAGAAGCACACCGGAGGGAGCCAGTTCTTCCTCGTCTACCAGGACAGTCAGCTTCCGCCCAGCTACACACCGTTCGGCACCGTTTCCGAATCGGGTATGAAGGTGCTGAAGAAGATCGCCGCCGCGGGTGAGAGCACCGGCCGGGGCGACGGGGCGCCCAACGCGACGGTCGTGGTCAACAAGGCCACGGTCGGCAAATCCTGACCGTCAACTGCGAAATTTCGGTCGCGCTGGATGCGGACAGGCCGCACGCCGGTCGCCTATGTTGGCGGTGACGAAACTGTGGACGATGCCCGGGGGAGCTTCGAGGCCCCTCGCAGGCATCATGTGGAGGAGGCGCTGTGAGCAGCGACCCGTGGGGCCGCGTCGACGAGACGGGGACCGTGTACGTGCGGACGGCCGAGGGCGAGCAGGTCGTCGGTTCCTGGCAGGCCGGCTCCCCTGAGGAGGCGCTGGCCTACTTCGAGCGCAAGTACGAGGGCCTGGTTGTCGAGATCGGCCTCCTCGAGAAGCGAGTGCAGACCACCGATCTGTCGACCAAGGACGCGCAGGTCGCCATCGACCACATCCGTGAGCAGGTCGACGCGCACCACGCGGTCGGCGACCTGGACGCGCTGCGGACCCGGCTGGACAAGCTGGTCGCGGCGGTCGAGTCGCGCCGCGAGGAGCGCAAGGCGCAGCGCGCACGGCAGACGGACGAGGCCCGGCACGCCAAGGAGGCGCTGGTCACCGAGGCGGAGGAGCTCGCGCGGTCCGACCAGTGGCGGGCCGCCGGCGAGCGGCTGCGGTCCCTGGTGGACACCTGGAAGGGGCTGCCGCGACTCGACCGCAAGTCGGACGACGAGCTGTGGCACCGCTTCTCGCACGCGCGGTCGGCGTTCTCCAAGCGGCGCAAGGCGCACTTCGCGCAGCTCGACGCGCAGCGCGAGGAGGCGCGGAAGACCAAGGAGCGGCTGGTCTCCGAGGCGGAGGCGCTGTCGGACTCGACGGACTGGGGGCCGACCGCGGCCCGCTACCGCGAGCTGATGGCGGAGTGGAAGGCGGCGGGCCGCGCCCAGCGCGAGCACGAGGACGACCTGTGGAACCGCTTCCGCGGCGCCCAGGACGTCTTCTTCGCCGCCCGCGGCTCGGTATTCGCCGAACGCGACGCCGAGCAGGCGGAGAACCTGAAGCTGAAGGAGGAGCTGGCCGAGGAGGCCGAGAAGCTCCTGCCGATCACGGATCTGAAGGCCGCCCGGGCCGCCTTCCGCACGATCAACGAGCGGTGGGAGGCCATCGGTCATGTGCCCCGGGACGCCCGTCCGCGGGTCGAGGGCCGGATGCACACGGTCGACCGGGCGCTGCAGGACGCCGAGGAGACCGAGTGGCGCCGGACCAACCCGGAGGCACGGGCGCGTGCCGAGGGGCTGACCGGCCAGCTCCAGGCCGCCGTGGACAAGCTGCGGGGCCAGATCGAGCAGGCTCGGGCCCAGGGCAACACCGCCAAGGCGGACAAGCTGGAGAAGGAACTGGAGGGCCGTCAGGCGCTCCTGGACCAGGCTCTGAAGGGCCTGCACGAGTTCGGGGGCTAGGACTCCCGTCTCGGGTCCGAGACTCCGCAGAAGGCCGCTGAGGGCTCCCGTACGGTGCGTACGGGGGCCCTCCGGCGCTTCAGGGACGTCCGCGGGCTCGCGCCCCCCGGGCGTCAGGCCCGGCTGCGGGCCGACGTCACCCGGTACACGTCGTAGACGCCCTCCACGCCGCGGACCGCCTTCAGGACGTGTCCCAGGTGCTTGGGGTCGCCCATCTCGAAGGTGAAGCGGGAGGTGGCGACGCGGTCGCGGGAGGTCTGGACGGCCGCGGACAGGATGTTGACGTGCTGGTCGGACAGCACGCGCGTGACGTCCGACAGGAGCCGGGAGCGGTCCAGTGCCTCGACCTGGATGGCGACCAGGAAGACCGAGGACTGCGTGGGCGCCCACTCGACGTCGAGGATCCGCTCCGGCTCGCGGGACAGTGACTCCACGTTGACGCAGTCGCTGCGGTGAACCGATACGCCGTTACCGCGGGTGACGAAACCGATGATCGGGTCGCCGGGGACGGGCGTGCAGCAGCGGGCCAGCTTGACCCACACGTCGTCGACGCCCTTGACGACCACGCCCGGGTCGGCGCTGGTGCGGCGCTTGCGGCCGCGCCCGCGCGACGGCGGCACGCTCTCGTCGATCTCCTCGGTGGCCGCCTCCTCGCCGCCGAGCGCCTGGACCAGCTTCTGCACGATGTTCTGGGCGGAGACATGGCCCTCGCCGATCGCCGCGTAGAGCGCGGAGATGTCGGAGTAGCGCATCTCGTGCGCGAGGGTGACCAGCGAGTCGCCGGTCAGGATGCGCTGGATCGGCAGGTTCTGCTTGCGCATCGCGCGGACGATGGCGTCCTTGCCCTGCTCGATCGCCTCGTCGCGCCGCTCCTTGGAGAACCACGCCCGGATCTTGTTGCGGGCGCGCGGCGACTTCACGAAGCCGAGCCAGTCGCGGGAGGGGCCCGCGCCGGTCGCCTTGGAGGTGAACACCTCCACGAGGTCGCCGTTGTCGAGGGTCGACTCCAGCGGGACGAGGCGGCCGTTGACCCGTGCTCCTATGGTGCGGTGGCCCACCTCGGTGTGGACCGCGTACGCGAAGTCCACCGGGGTCGCCCCGGCCGGAAGCGCTATGACGTCGCCCTTGGGCGTGAAGACGAAGACCTCGTTGCGGGAGAGGTCGAAGCGCAGCGACTCCAGGAACTCGCTGGGGTCCTCGGTCTCCTTCTGCCAGTCCAGCAGCTGCCGCAGCCACGCCATGTCGTTGATGGCGTCCTTGTCCTTGCCGGACGCCTTGGGCACGTCGGTGCGCACCTTGGAGGCGCCCGCGACGGCCTCCTGCTTGTACTTCCAGTGCGCGGCGATGCCGTACTCGGCGCGGCGGTGCATGTCGAACGTGCGGATCTGGAGCTCGACCGGCTTGCCGCTCGGCCCGATGACCGTCGTGTGCAGCGACTGGTACATGTTGAACTTGGGCATCGCGATGTAGTCCTTGAACCGCCCCGGAACCGGGTTCCAGCGGGCGTGGACCGTGCCCAGTGCCGCGTAGCAGTCGCGGACGGTGTCGACCAGGACGCGGATGCCGACCAGGTCGTAGATCTCCGCGAAGTCACGGCCGCGGACGATCATCTTCTGGTAGACGCTGTAGTAGTGCTTGGGACGTCCGGTGACGGTGGCCCGGATGCGGGCGGCGCGCAGGTCGGCCTGGACCTCGTCGATCACCTTGGCGAGGTACTCGTCGCGCTTGGGCGCCCGCTCGGCGACCAGGCGGACGATCTCGTCGTACATCTTGGGGTAGAGGATCGCGAAGGCGAGGTCCTCCAGCTCCCACTTGATGGTGTTCATGCCCAGGCGGTGGGCGAGCGGCGCGTAGATCTCCAGGGTCTCGCGCGCCTTCTTCTCCTGCTTCTCGCGCTTGAGGTAGCGCATGGTGCGCATGTTGTGCAGGCGGTCGGCGAGCTTGATGACCAGGACGCGGGGGTCCTTGGCCATGGCGACGACCATCTTGCGCACGGTCTCCGCCTGCGCGGCCTCGCCGAACTTGACCTTGTCCAGCTTGGTGACGCCGTCGACGAGCAGCGCGACGGTGTCGCCGAAGTCGCGGCGCAGCTGGTCCAGGCCGTACTCGGTGTCCTCGACGGTGTCGTGCAGCAGGCCCGCCATGAGCGTGGCCGGGTCCATGCCGAGCTCGGCGAGGATGGTGGTGACGGCGAGCGGGTGCGTGATGTACGGGTCGCCGCTCTTGCGCTTCTGGCCGCGGTGCCAGCGCTCGGCGACCTGGTAGGCGCGCTCGATCTGGCGGAGCGTGGCGGCGTCGATCTTCGGGTCGTTGCTGCGCACTATCCGCAGCAGCGGCTCCAGCACCGGGTTGTACGGGTTGGCGCGCTGGACGCCGAGACGGGCGAGGCGGGCACGGACGCGGTTGGAGGAGCCGGAGCGGGCGGGCTGGCCCGCGGAGGGCCGGACGGCCGGCGGGTTCACCGGGCGCTCGGGCGGGGCCGACTTGGGGCGCGAGGGCTCGGACGACTTGCCGACGGGCGCGGCCTGGGCGTGCTCGACCGTCCCGCGGCTGTCGTTGATCGCGTGGGGCGCGTTCGGCGCGGGCTTGGCCGCGGGCGCCGAGCCGGGCTCGGGCTTGGCGGCGGTCAGTGGCTGGGCCTCGTCTGGCAAGAGGGCTCCTCGTGCGCGGTCCGGGTCCCCCGGTCAGGCTCCGGAGACCCCATGGTAGCGATCCCGGGCTCCGGGATCGCCTCCAGCCCGGTGCGCGGGCCGGCTGCTCGGGGAAACGCCGCGGGCGACCGCGGGATTCCGCCGGAATCCGGGTCTCGGATCCGGGTCTCCCCTGTCCAAGGGTACGGGCGAGGAGGTACCGGTCGGGTGCCCTCGGCACGGGCGGGGACACGGGAACGGGCGCCCCGGGAGAAATCCCGGGGCGCCCGTCGGGTCCGTGGGCCCATGCCCTCGGACGGTGCTCGGTGCCTGCCGTCAGACGGTGATCAGCGCCTTCAGCGGAGCCCCGGCGAGCGCGGGCTCCAGCCGGGCGCGGCCGGCCAGGAAGGCGAGCTCCATCAGGACCGCCACGCCCGAGACCTCGGCGCCCGCCCTGCGGATGAGCTGGAGCGAGGCCTCGGCGGTGCCCCCGGTGGCGAGGACGTCGTCGACCACCAGAACGCGGTCGCCCCCGCGGAGGTCCTCCGCGTGCACCTCGATCTCGGCGGAGCCGTACTCCAGGTCGTACGCCTGGCGGAGGGTGGCGCCGGGGAGCTTGCCCGCCTTGCGCACGGGGATGAAGCCGAGGCCCGCGCGGACGGCGACCGGGGCGCCCAGGATGAAGCCCCGGGCCTCCAGGCCGACGACCTTCGTCGCGCCGGTGTGCACGGCGATCTCCGCCAGCGCGTCGGTGAGCGCGGTGAAGGCCGGCGGGTCCGCCAGGAGCGGGGTGATGTCCTTGAACATCACGCCCGGCTCCGGATAGTCGGCCACGTCCCGGATACGGCTGAGCAGCAGCTCCTCTATGTCGGTCATCGGCGCTTCCCGGAGGGGCGGCCACGGCCGCGGCCGCGGGAGGCGGGCTGGTCGCGCGGGCCCACCACGGCAGCGGCGGCGACGTCCTCGGAGTCGTCGCCGTACGCCCCGGCCGGTTCGGCGGCCAGGGCCTCGTCCGGCGCCGGGCTCTGCGCCCGCTTGGCGAGGACGCGCTTGCGCAGCGCCTTCATCTGCGGCTCGCGCTCCTTGAGGTCGGCGACGAGCGGCGTGGCGATGAAGATCGACGAGTACGCACCGGCCGCGAGGCCGACGAACAGCGACAGCGAGATGTCGTTGAGCATGCCGGCGCCGAGCACGCCGCCGCCGATGAAGAGCAGGCCCGCCACCGGCAGCAGCGCGACGACGGTCGTGTTGATCGACCGCATCAGGGTGCTGTTGATGGAGCGGTTGGCGATGTCGCTGTAGGTCCAGCGGGTCTGCTTGGTGATGTCCTTCGTCTGCTCCTTGAGGCTGTCGAAGACGACGACCGTGTCGTAGAGCGAGTAACCGAGGATGGTCAGCAGACCGATGACCGTGCCCGGCGTGACCTCGAAGCCGACGAGGGCGTAGATGCCGGTGGTGATGGTGATGTCGTGGACCAGGGCGACGAGCGCGGCCACGGCCATGCGCCACTCGAAGGCGATCGCGAGGTAGATCACGACCAGGACCATGAAGATCGCCAGACCCTCCCAGGCCTTGTTGGCGATCTGCTCGCCCCAGCTGGGGCCGACCAGGTCGGCGTTGATCTTCTCGGAGGGCAGGCTCAGGTCCTTGGCCAGCTCCTCCTTGATCTGGTCGGACTTGCCGGTGTCGATGCCCGCGATCTGGATGCGCAGACCGCCGTTGCCGAGCTTCTGCACCACGGCGGTGTGGCCGGAGGCGTCCTGGGCGAAGCTCTCCCCCTGAGCCACCGACGCGCTCGTCTTCGGGGTGGTGAAGACCGCTCCGCCCTGGAACTCGATGCCCATGTTCAGGCCGCGCACCGCCAGGCCGAGTACGGCCGTGATGGTGATCAGGATGGAGACGCCGTACCAGATCTTGCGGTTGCCGACGAAGTCGTAGCCGACCTCGCCACGGTGGAGTCGGGCGCCGAGGTTGCCGAGCTTCGACATCTCACGCCTCCTTCGGGTCGACAGGACGGGCGGGGCGGCGGGTGCGGCGCAGCGGGGGCTTGGCACCCAGGGCCTTCGGGTCGAGGCCGGACCACTTGTGGCCGTTCGCGTAGAACTTCCTGCGGGCGAGGATCGTCATCAGCGGCTTGGTGAAGAGGAAGACGACGACCACGTCGAGGAGGGTGGTCAGGCCGAGCGTGAACGCGAAGCCCTGGACCTTGCCGACGGTGACGATGAACAGCACCGCGGCGGCGAGGAACGACACGAAGTCGGAGACCAGGATGGTGCGCCGGGCACGCGGCCAGGCCCGCTCGACGGCGGGGCGCAGGGAGCGGCCCTCCCGGATCTCGTCCCGGATCCGCTCGAAGAAGACGATGAACGAGTCCGCCGTGATGCCGATGGCGACGATGGCGCCGCAGACGGCCGGCAGGTTGAGCGCGAAGCCGATGGTCGGGCCGAGCAGGGCCATGATCACGTAGGTGAGCATCGCGGAGACCAGCAGCGACGGAACGGCGATGACCGACAGGCCGCGGTAGAAGAGCAGCAGGTAGATGACGACCAGGGCCAGGCCGATCGCGCCCGCGATCAGGCCGGCGTGCAGCTGCTCGCCGCCGAGCGCGGCGGTCACCGTGGTGACGCTCGCCTCCTTGAAGGTGAGCGGGAGCGCACCGTAGGACAGCATGTTGGACAGGCTCTGCGCGTCCTCCTGCGTGAAGCTGCCGGAGATCTCGGCGCTTCCGCCGGTGATGGACGTCTGCACGTACGGGTGCGAGACGACCTCGTCGTCGAGGACGATCGCGAACTCGTTCTGCGGGGTCTGCTTCTGGGAGAGCTGGCCGGTGATGTCCGCGAACTTCTTGGTGCCGCTGTCGTTGAAGGTCATCTGGACCTGCCAGCCGGCGCCGCCCTGCGTGTCGAAGACCGCCTGGGCCTTCTTGACCTCGGTGCCGTCGACGGCGACCGGGCCGAGCAGGAACTTGCTCCAGGTCTTGCCGTCCTTGCCGCAGGCGAGGGTGGGCTCGCCGGGCCGGGCGCCCTTGCCGGCGTTGGCCCGCTGGTCGGGCTTGGCGCAGTCGAGGGCGGTGTACGCGGCGGCGAGCTTGCCGGTCGCGTCGCCCGCGCCGCCGCTCGGGGTGGGCGAGGCGGGGGTGGAGGGCTTCGCGGAGCCGGAGGGCTTGGCGGAGGCCGCGCCGGTCGCGGACGGGGTGGCGTCCGCCTTCAGCCCGTCGGTCACGGCGCGGCCCTGCGAGGTCGCGGACGCGGTGGGGCTGGCGGAGCCGGGGGTCGCCTTGCCCTTGGCGCCGCTCGACGCGCTCGGAGAGGGGCTGCCGCTCGGGCTGGTGCCGGGGCTCGGGGAGGCGCCGGTCGTGGAGGCCTCGCGCTGGAGGACCGGACGGAAGTAGAGCTTCGCGGTGGTGCCGACCTGGTCCCGGGCCTCCTTGGAGTTGGTGCCCCGGGGGATGTTGACGATGATGTTGCGATCGCCCTGGGTCTGGACCTCTGCCTCGGAGACACCCAGACCGTTGACACGGCGGTTCATGATGTCGACCGCGGTGGCCATGTTGGTCTTGTTGATCGCGTTCGGCTGGCCCGGCTCGTTGACCGCCTCCAGCGTGATGCTCGTACCGCCGGCCAGGTCGATGCCGAGACGCGGAGTGGTGTGCCCTGAGGCGAACATGCCTCCGGTGAGCGCCACGATGGCGATCAGGATGAGGGCCAGCGAGCGCCACGGCCTGCTCTGGGCGCCCGCGCTCCGGCCCTTCTTAGGTGCTGCCACCTTCTCGTACTCCCTCTCGGGCCGCCCCGGGCCGGGTGGGCTCGGTGGCGGCCATGACAGTGTGTCGGGATCCCGCGCGACTAGAGCACGTCCCAGGGCGCGCGGCCGGTGCCGCGCGCCCTGGGAGGTGACTACTTCGCGTCGGAGTCGCCGTCGGTCTTCTTCGGCTCTTCGTCCGCCTTCGCCTCGGCGGCCGGCTTCTCGACGGCCGGCGTCTCGGCCGCGTCCTTCTTGCCGAGGTCGAGGGGCTTGTCGTCGGAGGCGGCGGAGGCGCCGGCGGCGGGCTCGTCGGTCGCGGTGAGGGAGGAGGCGTCGTCGGGGACGAGGTCGGCGTCGGACTTCAGGTCGTGCTCGATGCCGTGGACGATGCGGTTGTACTCGTCGTCGGACAGGACGGCGCCGATCGAGTTCTTGGCGAAGAGCAGCTCCACACCCGGGCCGGCGTCGAGGAGGACCGTCTCGTCGCTGACCTCCTTGACCGTGGCGTACATGCCTCCGATGGTGCGGACGCCACTGCCGGGCTGCATCTGGTTCCGCATGTCGGCGGCCTGCTGCTGCTTCTTCTTGGCCGACCGGGTCATCAGGAACATGGCCCCGATGAGCACGATGAACGGGAGGAGGGTCACGAGACTCACGGGTCGGAACTTCCTTCACACGACCGCGATGGTGAGCGGCCTGATGGATGGGGGTGTATGTGTGCTGCCGACAACGGCGGCATCGGCGGAGTCTAAGCGAGTCCGCGTGCAAGGAACAACGCTCAGCATGGCACCTGGGTTCCTCCTCCGGCGAATGCGCTCGCCGTCACGCCCCGAAGAGGTCCTGTTGTCCGTTTCCCGCAGCCGGCGCGCCGGGCGGGGTCAGACCGAGGTGGGCCCATGCGGCGGGGGTGGCGATCCGTCCGCGCGGGGTGCGGGCGAGCAGGCCCTCCCGGACGAGGAAGGGTTCGGCGACCTCCTCCACGGTCTCACGCTCCTCCCCCACCGCGACGGCGAGCGTGGACAGGCCGACGGGCCCCCCTCCGAACAGCTTCAGCAGCGCCTGGAGGACGGCCCGGTCGAGCCGGTCGAGGCCGCGGGTGTCGACCTCGTACACCGCCAGGGCGGCCGCGGCGATCTCCCGGGTGACCAGGCCGTCGGCCTTGACCTGCGCGTAGTCGCGCACCCGGCGCAGCAGGCGGTTGGCGATACGGGGCGTGCCGCGGGAGCGGCCGGCGATCTCCGCGGCGCCGGGGGCGTCTATCTCGACCTCGAGGAGGTTCGCCGAGCGGTGGATGACGCGCTCCAGCTCGGCGGGCTCGTAGAACTCCATGTGCGCGGTGAAGCCGAAGCGGTCGCGCAGCGGGGGCGGCAGCAGGCCCGCGCGGGTGGTGGCGCCGACCAGGGTGAACGGCGGCAGCTCCAGCGGGATGGCGGTGGCGCCGGGGCCCTTGCCGACGACGACGTCGACCCGGAAGTCCTCCATCGCCATGTACAGCATCTCCTCGGCGGGCCGGGACATCCGGTGGATCTCGTCGAGGAAGAGGACCTCGCCCTCCTGGAGGGAGGACAGGATGGCGGCGAGGTCGCCGGCGTGCTGGATGGCGGGACCGCTGGTGATGCGGATGGGGGCGCCCATCTCGGCCGCGATGATCATGGAGAGGGTGGTCTTGCCGAGGCCGGGGGCGCCGGAGAGGAGCACGTGGTCGGCGGTGGCGCCGCGGGCGCGGGCGGCGCGCAGCACGAGGTCGAGCTGCTCGCGCACCTTCTCCTGGCCGATGAACTCGTCCAGGTCCTTGGGGCGCAGGGCGGCTTCGACGGCCTGGTCCTCACGGTCGGCGACGGAGCCCACCAGCCGCTCGGAGGCGGGGGTGCCGGTCGTGTCGTCCCAGTTCACTGAGATCTCCTAGCTGGGGTGGCGCAGGTGGGTCAGCGGGCGCGGTTCAGGGTCTGCAGGGCCGCCTTCAGCAGTTGGCCGACCTGGGGGGTGCCCTCGGCCGCCTCGGCCTGCGGGGCCACCGCGGCCACCGCCTCGTCGGCCTCGCGGGTCGCGTAGCCGAGGCCGATCAGGGCGGCGTGCAGCTGGTCGCGCCAGCCCTGGGTGACCGGAGCGCCGACCGCCGGGGCGCCGAGCGGCTCGCCGAGGCGGTCCTTCAGCTCCAGGAGCAGCTTCTGGGCGCCCTTCTTGCCGATGCCGGGGACGGCGGTGAGCGCCTTCTCGTCGCCGGTGGCCACCGCGCGGCGCAGCGCGTCCGGGCGGTGCACGGCGAGCATCGCCTGGGCCAGTCTCGGGCCGACGCCGCTGGCCGTCTGGAGCAGTTCGAAGACCTGGCGCTCGTCGTCGTCCGCGAAGCCGTACAGGGTCAGCGAGTCCTCCCGGACGACCAGGGAGGTGGCGAGCCTGGCCTGCTGGCCCCGGCGCAGTCCGGAGAGCGTGTCGGGCGTGCACTGGACGGCGATGCCGATCCCGCCCACCTCGACCACGGCGGAGTCCGGGGCGAGGGCGGCGACCGGGCCGCTGACGAAGGCGATCATGCCGTACGGCCTTTCGATGCGTGCAGGGCGACGGCCTGCTGCAGACGGTTCTGGGCGGGGGCCCGCCAGATGTGGCAGATGGCGAGCGCGAGGGCGTCGGCGGCGTCGGCGGGCTTCGGGGGCGCGTCGAGCCGGAGCAGCCGGGTGACCATGGCGCCGACCTGGGCCTTGTCGGCGCGGCCGCTGCCGGTGACGGCGGCCTTGACCTCGCTGGGGGTGTGCAGGGCGACGGGGATGCCGCGGCGGGCGGCGCAGAGCATGGCGACGGCGCTGGCCTGGGCGGTGCCCATCACCGTGCGGACGTTGTGCTGGCTGAACACGCGCTCCACGGCGACGAATTCGGGCCGGTGCTCGTCCAGCCACGCCTCGATGCCCTGCTCGACGGCGACGAGACGGTCGCCCAGTTCGGCGTCCGCGGGCGTGCGGACGACGCCGACGCCGAGCATCGTGAGCGGCCGTCCGGGGACCCCCTCGACGACGCCGACACCGCACCGCGTGAGTCCGGGGTCCACCCCCAGTACGCGCACGCGTCCCTCCCCTCCTCGCGACGGCGATCTTCGACTGCCGCAAGGCTAGCCGCTGCCACCGACAACGGCGGCGGGCCGGTGGGACGTGTCCCCCCGGCCCGCCGGAAACGCCGTGCCCGCGGCGGCGTTACGCCTCGACCTTCTCCATGATCTCGTCGCTGACGTCGAAGTTGGCGAAGACGTTCTGCACGTCGTCGCTGTCCTCGAGCGCGTCGATCAGCTTGAAGATCTTCTTGGCGCCCTCCTCGTCCAGCTCGACCTGCATGGTCGGGACGAAGTTGGCCTCGGCGGAGTCGTAGTCGATCCCGGACTCCTGGAGGGCGGTGCGGACGGCGACCAGGTCGGTGGCCTCGCTGAGCACCTCGAAGGACTCGCCGAGGTCGTTGACCTCCTCGGCGCCGGCGTCCAGGACGGCGCCGAGGACGTCGTCCTCGGTCAGCTCGCCCTTGGGGACGATGACGACACCCTTGCGGTTGAACAGGTACGACACCGAGCCGGGGTCGGCCATCGAGCCGCCGTTGCGGGTCATGGCGACGCGGACGTCGGAGGCGGCGCGGTTGCGGTTGTCGGTGAGGCACTCGATGAGCACCGCGACACCGTTCGGGCCGTAGCCCTCGTACATGATCGTCTCGTAGTCGGCGCCGCCGGCCTCGAGACCGCCGCCGCGCTTGATCGCGGAGTCGATGTTCTTGTTCGGGACCGACTGCTTCTTGGCCTTCTGGACGGCGTCGTAGAGCGTCGGGTTCCCCTCGAGGTCGACGCCGCCCATCCGCGCCGCGACCTCGATGTTCTTGATCAGCTTCGCGAAGAGCTTGCCGCGCTTGGCATCGATGACGGCCTTCTTGTGCTTCGTCGTGGCCCATTTAGAGTGGCCGGACATCTGCCTGTCTCCTTCGCGTAACCCATCTCTGCAACGAACGCAGAGATCCTACAAGGACTCGGGTGTCCGGTTCGCCCGCACCATGTCGACGAACAGGGCGTGCACCCGGTGGTCGCCGGTCAGTTCCGGGTGGAACGACGTGGCCAGCGCGTTGCCCTGGCGGACGGCGACGATGTGGCCGTCGTGCTCGGCGAGCACCTCGGCCCCGGCGCCGACGGACTCGACCCAGGGGGCGCGGATGAAGACGCCCTCCACAGGATCGCCCTCGACGCCGCGGACGTCGACCGCCGCCTCGAAGGACTCGTTCTGCCGTCCGAAGGCGTTGCGGCGCACGATCATGTCGATGCCGCCGATGGTCTCCTGGCCCGAGCGCGGGTCGAGGATCTTGTCGGCGAGCATGATCATGCCCGCGCAGGTGCCGTAGACGGGCATGCCGTCCCGCACGCGCGCGCGGAGGGGGTCCATCACTCCGAAGAGGACGGCCAGCTTGGAGATGGTGGTGGACTCGCCTCCGGGGAGGACGAGGGCGTCGACCTCGGCGAGTTCTTCGGGGCGCCGCACCGGCCTGGCCACGGCGTCCGCCGCGGCCAGGGCGATGAGGTGCTCCCGGACGTCGCCCTGGAGGGCCAGGACGCCGATGACAGGAGTGTTCATGAGGAAGTGACCAGGTCCTTCGCCGGGCTCGTCACCAACCGCGGTTGGCGTAGCGCTCGGTCTCGGGGAGGGTGTCGCAGTTGATGCCGACCATGGCCTCGCCGAGGTTGCGGGAGGCGTCGGCGATGATCTTCGGGTCGTCGTAGAAGGTGGTGGCCTTCACGATGGCGGCGGCGCGCTTGGCCGGGTCGCCGGACTTGAAGATGCCGGAGCCCACGAAGACGCCCTCGGCGCCGAGCTGGCGCATCAGGGCGGCGTCGGCCGGGGTGGCCACGCCACCGGCGGAGAACAGCACCACGGGGAGCTTGCCGAGCTCGGCGACCTCCTTGACCAGCTCGTACGGGGCGCGCAGCTCCTTGGCGGCGGCGAAGAGCTCGTGGTTGTCGAAGCCGCGCAGCTTGGCGATCTCGTTCTTGATCTGGCGCAGGTGGCGGACGGCCTCGACGACGTTGCCGGTGCCGGCCTCGCCCTTGGAGCGGATCATCGCGGCGCCCTCGGCGATGCGGCGCAGGGCCTCGCCGAGGTTGGTGGCGCCGCAGACGAAGGGGGTGGTGAAGGCCCACTTGTCGGAGTGGTTGACCTCGTCGGCCGGGGTGAGGACCTCGGACTCGTCGATGTAGTCGACGCCGAGGGACTGGAGCACCTGGGCCTCGACGAAGTGGCCGATGCGGGACTTGGCCATGACCGGGATCGAGACGGCGTCGATGATGCCCTCGATCATGTCCGGGTCGGACATGCGCGCCACGCCGCCGTCCTTGCGGATGTCGGCCGGGACCCGCTCCAGGGCCATGACGGCGACGGCGCCCGCGTCCTCGGCGATCTTCGCCTGCTCCGGCGTGACGACGTCCATGATCACGCCGCCCTTGAGCTGCTCGGCCATGCCGCGCTTCACGCGCGCGGTGCCGGTCTCGGGGGTCTGGGCGGAGTCGGGAATCGTGGTGGACACGGGTGACCTCACTCGGTGAAGACGGTGTTGTGCTGCACCGAGGAAACGTGAGTGGACCAGGCCACGACAAGGGCCAATGGCAACCCCGTGGATCCTTTTTCTCGTGAAACGCCCGGGCCGCCCTGGTGGACCGTGCCGCGGGCAGGCCCTACGCCGCCCGGTCCACCAGGGCGGCCGGCGGCTCGTCGTCCATTTCGAAGGCCAGGGGGAACGGCGCGTGACCGGCCAGCCGGAACCAGCGCACCTTGCGGTGCTCGCGCAGCCTGCGGGCCGCGCCGACGGCGTCGTTGTGGAAGCGGCGGGCCATCGGCACCCGGCGCACCGCCTCGGTCAGCTCGCGGGCCGCCGCCTCGCCGCCGGGTGCCGCGCGGACCGCCTCCACCTGCTGGGCCTCCGCGAAGACGGCCCGCAGTGCCTGGGTCAGTTCGCTCTCGGCGACCTCCCGCTGGTCCTCCTCCGCCTGGCGGGCGGCGTGCGCGGCCTCGTACAGCACGATGGAGGCGGCCGGGTCGAGCACGCCGGAGGTGGCCAGTTCCTGGGCCACCGACGCGCGGCGCAGCAGCTGGGCGTCGAGCGCGGCACGGGCGGCGTCGATGCGGGCGTGCAGCCGGTCCAGCCGCCCCGCCGTCCAGCTCAGGTACAGGCCGACGGCGACGAGCGCGACGAGGATCCAGATGAGGGTTGCGGTCACGGGCGGCAAGGCTACCGGGATGATCCACGGCCCTCGCCCTCGGTTCCGCTCAGTCGCGGGCCAGCCCCAGGCGCGCCCGCAGGCCCGGGGCCCGCTCGTCGGCGGCCACCGCGGCGGCTCCGGCCGTCACCGTCTCGTACACGGACAGGATGTCCGCGCCGACCGTCGACCAGTCGAAGCGGCGCACGTGGGTGCTCCCACGTTCGCGCAGCTCGCGCAGCCGGTCCGGGTCGGCCAGCAGCCGTACGGCCGCGTCGGCGAGCGCGTCCGCGTCCTCGTTGGCGAACAGCTCGCCGGCCTTGCCCTGGTCCAGGACCTGGGCGAAGGCGTCCAGGTCGGAGGCGAGGACGGGGGCGCCGGCGGACATGGCCTCGACGAGGATGATGCCGAAGCTCTCGCCGCCGGTGTTGGGAGCCACGTAGAGGTCCACGCTGCGCAGGAAGCGCGCCTTGTCCTCGTCGCTGACCATGCCGAGGAACTCCACGCGCGGGCGCAACTCGGCGGGCAGCGTCCGCACGGCCTCCTCCTCGTCCCCGCGCCCGGCGACCAGCAGCCTGGTCCGCGGGCGGGCGGCGAGGATCTTCGGCAGGGCCCGCATCAGCACCGGCAGACCCTTGCGGGGCTCGTCGATGCGGCCGATGAAGCCGATCGTGTCGCCCTGCCACTCGGCCTTCGGCTCCGCCTCGGCGAAGAAGTCGACGTCGACGCCGTTCGGGATCACCACCGCGTCGCCGCCGAGGTGCTCGACGAGGGTCCGCCGGGCGTACTCGCTCACCGCGATCCGCGCGCTGATCTTCTCCAGTGCGGCCTGCAGGATCGAGTAGGCGGCGATCATCGCCCGGGAGCGCGGGTTGGACGTGTGGAAGGTGGCGACGATCGGGCCCTGGGCCGCCCAGCAGGTCAGCAGCCCGAGGGAGGGCGAGGTCGGCTCGTGGATGTGGATGACGTCGAACGCGCCGTCGTGCAGCCAGCGGCGCACCCGGGCCGCCGACAGGAAGCCGAAGTTCAGCCGGGCCACCGAGCCGTTGTACGGCACCGGGACCGCGCGGCCGGCCGAGACGACGTACGGCGGCAGGGGCGTGTCGTCGTCGGCGGGCGCGAGGACGGACACCTGGTGCCCGAGGCCGATGAAGTACTCGGCCAGATCGCGGATGTGGAACTGGACGCCGCCCGGCACGTCCCAGGAGTAGGGGCAGACGATGCCGATCCTCACGGGGTTCCCTTCGCGGGGTTTTCAGGATCCCTCGCGGGATCGAGGTCGGCGAGCCAGAGCCGCTGCAGCATGTGCCAGTCCTCCGGGTGGTCGGCGATGCCGGTGGCGAAGGCGTCCGCCAGCGCCTGTGTCATGACGGACGTCTTCTCGGCCCGGGTGCCTGTCCCGGGCACCTCCACCGGGGGGTGCACCCGGCCCCGCATGACGGGCGAGTCGTCGTACCACAGCGTGACGGGCAGCAGCAGGGCGCCGGTCTGCTGGGCGAGCAGGGCCGGCCCCGCGGGCATCCGGGCCGTCTCGCCGAAGAACTTCACCTCGACTCCGGAGGCCGACAGGTCACGGTCGGCGACCAGGCAGACCAGGCCGCCGTCGCGCAGCCGGCGGGCCAGCGTACCGAAGGCGGAGCCGCCGTTGTGCGGGAGGACCTCCATGCCCAGGCCCTCGCGGTAGGCGACGAAGCGGTCGTACAGCGTCTCCGGCTTCAGGCGCTCGGCGACGGTCGTGAAGGGCACGCCCAGCTTGGTGGTGACCCAGGCGCCGGCCAGGTCCCAGTTGGCCAGGTGGGGCAGGGCGATGACGACGCCCCGGCGGGCGGCGAGGCCGTCGGTCAGGTGGTGCAGGTCCTCGGCGTCGAAGCCGTCCGCTATCCGCCGCGCGCTCCAGGCCGGGAGCCGGAAGGACTCCATCCAGTAGCGCAGGTACGAGCGCATGCCCGCGCGGGACAGCTCGGCCAGGCGCTCGGGGGACGCGTCGGGCACCACGCGCGCGTAGTTGCCCTCCAGCCGCCGTACGCCCTTGCCGCGCTGCTTCCAGGCGAGGTCGGCGATGCCGCGGCCGAGCCGCACGGCGACCGGCTCGGGCAGCGTCTTCACGGTGCTCCAGCCGAGGCCGTACAGGGTGTCGGTCAGCCGCTCACGTGCGCTCACTTCGCCGCCTCGCTGCCCCGGGAGGCGTTCTCCGGCCGTTCCGGGGCCGTCTCGCCGCCCTGGGAGGCGTTCTGCGGTCGGTCCTTGGCCGCATCACTCCCCCGCGAGGCGTTCCCCGGCTCGTCCAGGGCCGACTCGCCCGCACCTGCCTCGGCCTCCGCCTCCGCGGACTCCCGGCGGACGGTGACGACGCGCTGGATCAGCGTGACCAGGCTGCCCACGGCGACGATCCACAGGGCGATCGGCAGCAGGTACTGGATACCGGGCACCCCGAACTTGTGCAGGCCCGCGAACCCGGCCGCGACCAGCGAGATCACCAGCCGCTCGGCGCGCTCGACCAGCCCGTTGACCGCGACCGGCAGGCCGATCGACTCGCCGCGGGCCTTGGTGTACGACACCACCTGGCCGCTGGCCAGGCAGAAGATCGAGACGGCGCACAGGACGTTGTCGGCCCCGTTGCCCGCGTACCACAGGGCGAAGCCGCCGAAGACGGCGCCGTCGGCGACCCGGTCGAGGGTGGAGTCGAGGAAGGCGCCCCAGCGGCTGGAGCGGCCGAGCTGGCGGGCCATGTTGCCGTCGACGAGGTCGGAGAACACGAACAGCGTGATCACGACCGTGCCCCAGAAGAACTCGCCCCGGGGGTAGAAGACCAGCGCGCCCACGACCACACCGGCCGTGCCGATGAGCGTGACCGTGTCGGGGCTCACGCCCCGGCGGATGAGAAACGCGGCGAACGGTGTGAGGACACGCGTGAAGAAAGCACGCGCGTACTTGTTCAGCATGGCCTGCCCAAGGGTCGGGTCGCCGGGCGCCCCTGCTGGCCACCGGCTGGCCCATCGTAGCCACGCGCGCGCGTACGCGACCGCCTGGCACCCGGCCCCCCGCCGGCGGACCCGGCACAAGACGCGGGAGCGCGGTGTACGGCGGGATCGGGTCGCTCGTATGGACGCAGCGTGACGGGAGTGGAAAGCTCGAAGGACCGCGGGCGTCGCCGGAGCCGCCAGAGCACGCGGTCCGCGTGTCCGCGCCCACAGTGACCTCACCGTGCACGGGAGGCAGGATCATGGGCGACAAGGCGCATACACACCCCGGAGCCGCCGGCAGGGCAGTGGCGGCCGACCACCCCGCGTCCGTACGGAATGTGGTGCTGGTCGGCCACTCCGGTTCGGGCAAGACGACTCTGGTGGAGGCTCTCGCGCTCACCGCGGGAGCCGTCAACCGGGCGGGCCGCGTGGAGGACGGCGGCACCGTCTCCGACCACGACGACATCGAGCACCGGCAGCAGCGCTCCGTGCAGCTGTCCCTGGTGCCCGTCGAATGGGACGGCATCAAGATCAACCTTCTGGACACCCCCGGCTACGCCGATTTCGTCGGGGAGCTCAGGGCCGGTCTGCGGGCGGCGGACGCGGCCCTCTTCGTCGTCTCGGCCTCGGACGGCGTGGACGGTTCCACGCGCATGGTGTGGGAGGAGTGCGCGGCCGTCGGCATGCCCCGGGCCATCGTCGTCACGCACCTGGAGGCCGCCCGCGCGGACTTCGAGGAGATGACGCGGGTGTGCGCCGAGGCGTTCGGCGCGGACGACCCCGACGCCGTACTGCCGCTCTACCTGCCGCTGCGCGGCCCGCAGGGGCCGGACGGGCACGCTCCGGTGACCGGCCTGACCGGGCTGCTGTCGCAGAAGCTGTACGACTACTCCACCGGGGAGCGCAAGGAGTCCGAGCCCGGCGAGGACGAACTGCCGCGGATCGAGGAGGCCCGCAACCGCCTCATCGAGGGCATCATCGCCGAGAGCGAGGACGAGACGCTCATGGACCGCTACCTCGGCGGTGAGCGCATCGACGTCAAGACGCTGATCCAGGACCTGGAGCGGGCCGTCGCCCGCGGGGCCTTCTTCCCCGTCCTGGCCGCCGCCCCGGCGGCCGAGGGCGCCCGGCAGGGTCTCGGCACCGTCGAGCTGCTGGAACTGGTCACCGGCGGCTTCCCGACCCCGCTGGAGCGCGAGGCCCCCCGGGTCACCACCGTGGACGGCGCGCCGCGCGAGCTGAAGCCGAGCGATCCGGACGGCCCGCTGGTCGCGGAGGTGGTGAAGACCGCGTCCGACCCCTACGTCGGCCGCGTCTCGCTGGTGCGGGTCTTCTCCGGCAGGCTGCGCCCCGACGAGACGGTGCACGTCTCCGGGCACGGGCTGGCCGACCGCGGGCACGAGGACCACGACGTCGACGAGCGCGTCGGGGCCCTGTCCACCCCCTTCGGCAAGCAGCAGCGCCCGGTGACGCACGCCGTCGCGGGCGATCTCGTGTGCGTGGCGAAGCTGAACCGCGCCGAGACCGGGGACACCCTCTCCGCCAAGGACGATCCGCTGCTCATGGAGCCGTGGGAGATGCCCGACCCGCTGCTGCCGCTCGCCATCCAGGCGCACAGCAAGGCGGACGAGGACAAGCTGTCCCAGGGGCTGTCCCGGCTGGCCGCCGAGGACCCGACGATGCGTCTCGAGCAGAACCAGGACACCCACCAGGTGGTGCTGTGGTGCCTGGGCGAGGCGCACGCGGACGTCGCCCTGGAGCGGCTGCGCAGCCGGTACGGCGTCCAGGTGGACGTGGTCCCGCACCGGGTGTCCCTGCGGGAGACGTTCGCCGGGAGGTCGGCGGGGCGCGGGCGGCACGTCAAGCAGTCCGGCGGGCACGGGCAGTACGCCATCTGCGAGATCGAGGTGGAACCGCTGCCCGGCGGCTCGGGCATCGAGTTCGTCGACAAGGTCGTCGGCGGGGCCGTGCCGCGGCAGTTCATCCCGTCGGTGGAGAAGGGCGTACGGGCCCAGGCCGCCAAGGGCGTCGCCGCCGGTCATCCGCTGATCGACGTGCGGGTCACGCTGCTCGACGGCAAGGCGCACTCGGTGGACTCCTCCGACGCCGCGTTCCAGACGGCGGGCGCGCTCGCGCTGCGGGAGGCCGCGGCCGACGCGAAGATCCACCTGCTGGAGCCGGTCGCCGAGGTGAGCGTGCTCGTCGGCGACGACTACGTGGGCGCCGTGATGAGCGATCTGTCCGGGCGGCGCGGCCGGGTGCTGGGCACCGAGCAGACGGCGGGCGGCCGCACCCTGGTGCGCGCCGAGGTGCCCGAGATCGAGATCGGCCGGTACGCGGTCGACCTGCGGTCCCTGTCGCACGGCACGGCCCGGTTCGACCGCCGGTACGTACGGCACGAGCCGATGCCGCCGCAGGTCGCCGAGCGGCTTCGGCAACAGGAGCGGGAGGCGTCCTAGCCGGGTCCGTCCCGGCCGGGTCCGTCCCGGCGGGGTCCGGGAAGCCGCGCGGGCGCGCGCCGGACGTCGGGCGCCGTACGCCTGCCGGCCGGGTACGCCCGCGCGTGGTGCCCGCCGGCGGGGTCCGGCGAACGCTCGCGTGATGCCTCCCGCCAGAGGCCTGGCGAACGGGCGTGCGGAGCTTGGGAGTCGGGGGCACCGAACCGGCGCGCGGGACATGCGAGTCGAGTACGCCGAAACCGGCGCGCGGGAGTCGCGGGTGGGGTCCGCCGAACCGGCGTTCTGGAATCGCGAGCCGGGTACGCCGAGCCGGCGCGCGGGACTTGCGGGTCGGGTCCGATGAACCGGCGTGCGGGGCTGGTGAGTCGGCACGCCCGGCGCACAACCGGGGTGCCACGGAAGGCTTCCCGCCGAGCGGGCGGGCGGCTTCGGCCGTCCGCCCCCGTGCGCCCGTGCCTGCGGATACGCTGATGACTTGATCAACAGGTGTGCGCGGCGGGGAAGTCGGGAAGGCCGCAGGTGCAGAGGCGGCAGCGAGGGGGGCGGCAGTGACGGACGCATTCGATTTCAGTCCCGGGGCCCAGGTGCCCCTGTCGGGCTCGGCGGGGCAGACGGCGGCGACCAACGCGCTGGCCTCGGCGGCCTACCGGGACGACGAGGTGGCCAAGATCCTCGAGGCCGACAACGAGTGGCACAAGTCGACGGTCAAACCGCCCCGCCCCTGGGCGAGGATCTTCCGGCCCAAGCTCGGTGAGGCCTTCTCCCGCGCCGTCATCGACCGCACGCTGGGTGCCGGACGGGCGCCGCTCATCCAGTCCTTCGGCGTGGAGCCGCAGGTCGTCGTGGAGCACTGCCTGGCGGCGCACCGCATCCGCCGGGAGCGCGACAACTGGCTGACCGCGGTGACGGTGCTCTGCGGGGTGCTCTTCCTGCCGGGCTTCCTCGTGTGGCTGCTGGTCTTCATGCTCCGCACCACCGTCAGCCGGCGCGAGGACAAACGCTCCGGGGCCCTCGGCACGACGCTGCTGGTCGCCATGGGCGCGCTGGCCGTCCTCTTCCTGGTCAAGATGCCCTTCACCGGGTTCTGGGCCTGGTACGCCCGCGCGACGGTCGTCCTTCCGGTCGTCGGCTGGTTCTGGGCCAAGCGGATCTGCGAGCGTTCGGCGCTTGACCTGCGGGAGCGCTGGGAGAGCCTGCTGTCCGGCGGCGGTCCGGGCGCCAAGATCCCCGAGGCGGTGCCGGGCAATCCGGGCGACGCGGCCGAGCAGGTGCGCAAGGAGCTCGCGCGGCTCAGCGCCGAGCAGCGGTCCAACTCGGTCTTCTACGCCGGCCCCAAGGGCATACTCGGCATGGGCACGCGCTGGGGCAGCTGGCAGCTGGCCGAGGACCTGGTCTCCGCCGAACCCGGCAAGGACTTCCACCCGTTCCGCAGCTGGGACGTCATCACCGCGATCCAGGGCGGGCTGGGGATGCTGGAGCGCACCCCCATCAACACCGGCGGCTTCCCCAAGCCGTCGATCACGCACTGGATCGTCACGCCCATCGGAGAGAACGCCAAGGAGGTGTCCCGGCCGAGCGGCACGGACGTGGACGCGTACACGATCAAGACGCACGCCATACAGGAGATCTGCAACAAGCAGCAGTTCGGCGGCGGCGACCGGCACTACCTCGGTGTCCAGTGGACGCTCTGGGACGGCCATCTGGTGATCACCATGCTGATCACGGTGACGGTGCTGCACGACACCCTGCGCATCGAGGTCACCGGCCACGCCCTCGGGCCGGTCCATCCGCTGTTCAACGGCAAGCCCGCGGCGAAGGAGAAGGAGGTGCAGAAGGCGCTCCGGTTCTGGGAGACCCGGAAGGTCAAGATGCCCCTGGTCGACGCCGACGAGGTGGTACGGCTCGCCGCGCGCGCCCCGCTGACCTCGTATCCGCCGCTGCTGAACTGGCTCGGCGGGAGCCTGACCCTGCCGGAGCCGTTCGGTCTGCGGCACGCCTGGGCGGACCAGCCTTGGCGGCACCGCTTCATGGCCGACGACGCGCTGCGCGCCGCGACCCCCGTCCTCCGGGTGGTGCACGCGGCGGCCTTGAAGACCCTGCGCGAGAACGGCGTGGACGTGGAGAAGTTCGGCTCGCGGTCGGCGGTGCTCAGCGGGGCGGTGCAGGAAGTGGCGCCGAAGAAGGCCGACCTCTACGACGCGTGAGCCTCCGGCGGCCCGGAGGGCGTCGGACCGGGCATCCTCCGAAGCGGGGGGTCCGGGGGGGGGGGGGGGAGCCTCGGCGGCCGCGGCCGCGGCAGCCACGGGCGCTGCAGAGAGGCCCCGGGCCGCGGCGATGAGGGGGGCGGCGGGCGCCGGAGCAGG
>NZ_JBIVBI010000006.1:158342-473322 GCF_044746005.1 Streptomyces sp. NPDC086766
GGGGGGGGGGGGGGTTTTTTTTTTGGGGGGGGGGGGGGGGGGGGGGGGGGGGGGGGGCGGGGGGGGGGGGGGGGGGGGGGGGGGGGCGGGCCCCCCCCCCCCCCACCCCCCGCTTCGGTTGACGGCCTCGTCCTCGAGCGCCGGACGGGCTGGGTGACGCGGACGGGGCCGAAGGCTCACGCGGTGGGCGGACGGCTCACGTCCTGCGCCGACGGCTCACGTCGTGGGCCAGGCCTCCGCCAGCATCTTCCGGGTGTCGGCCAGCAGTTGCGGCAGCACCCGGGTGTGGCCGACCACCGGCATGAAGTTGGTGTCGCCGCCCCAGCGGGGCACGATGTGCTGGTGGAGGTGGGCGGCGATGCCCGCGCCCGCCACCGTGCCCTGGTTCATGCCGATGTTGAAACCGTGGGCGCCGGAGGCGGCGCGCAGGGCCCGCATCGCCTGCTTGGTCAGCTCGGCGAGCTCGACCGTCTCCGCCGGGGTCAGATCGGTGTAGTCCGCCACGTGCCGGTACGGCACGGTCATCAGGTGGCCGCCGTTGTACGGGTACAGGTTGAGCACGGCGTACACCTGCTCCCCGCGCTTGACGATCAGGCCGTCCTCGTCGGACTTGGCCGGGATGGAGCAGAACGGGCAGCCGTCACCGGCCCCCGGACCGGTCGGCTTGTTCTCGCCCTGGATGTAGGCCATCCGGTGGGGCGTCCACAGGCGCTGGAACGCGTCCTGCGTCCCGACTCCGATCTGCTGCTCCGGCTCACTCGTCATGCAACGCAGCATATGGCTTCACGCCCCGGCACAGGGCCCGGCCCCCGGTGAGAGAAGATCACCGGGGGCCGGGGCGGACAGCCGTCGCGGCCGCTCAGACCTGCGTCCGCTCCTCGACGACCTTCGCGATCTTCGCGATGGCCTCGTCGAACGGGATGCCGTTCTCCTGGGAACCGTCGCGGTAGCGGAAGGAGACGGCGTTGTTCGCCATGTCCTCGTCGCCCGCGATGACCATGAACGGCACCTTCTGCTTCTGCGCGTTGCGGATCTTCTTCTGCATCCGGTCCGAGGACGAGTCGACCTCGACCCGCAGGCCCTTCCTCCTGGCCGCCGCGGTGAACTTCTCCAGGTACTCCACGTGTGCGTCGCCGATCGGGATGCCGATCGCCTGCACCGGGGCCAGCCACGCCGGGAACGCGCCCGCGTAGTGCTCCAGCAGGACCGCGAAGAAGCGCTCGATGGAGCCGAACAGGGCACGGTGGATCATGACCGGGCGCTGCTTGGAGCCGTCCGCGGCCGTGTACTCCAGGTTGAACCGCTCGGGCAGGTTGAAGTCCAGCTGGACCGTCGACATCTGCCAGGTGCGGCCGATCGCGTCCTTGACCTGGACGGAGATCTTCGGGCCGTAGAACGCGGCGCCGCCCGGGTCCGGGACCAGCTCCAGGCCCTGCTTCTCGCCGACCTGGCGCAGGACCTCCGTGGCCTCCTCCCACACCTCGTCCGAGCCGACGAACTTCTCCGGGTCCTTGGTGGACAGCTCCAGGTAGAAGTCGGTCAGACCGTAGTCGCGCAGCAGGTTCAGCACGAAGGTGAGCGTCTTGTCGAGCTCCTCGGCCATCTGCTCGCGGGTGCAGTAGATGTGCGCGTCGTCCTGGGTGAAGCCGCGTGAGCGGGTCAGGCCGTGCACGACGCCCGACTTCTCGTACCGGTACACGGTCCCGAACTCGAACAGGCGCAGCGGCAGTTCGCGGTACGACCGGCCGCGCGCGTCGAAGATCAGGTTGTGCATCGGGCAGTTCATGGGCTTGAGGTAGTAGTCCACGCCCTCGTCGAGCTGCATGGGCGGGTACATGCCGTCGGCGTACCAGTCCAGGTGGCCCGAGGTCTCGAAGAGCTTCCCCTTCGTCGCGTGCGGGGTGTAGACGAACTCGTAGCCCTCCTCCTCGTGGCGGCGGCGCGAGTAGTCCTCCATGACCCGGCGGATCGTGCCGCCCTTGGGGTGGAAGACGGCGAGGCCGGAGCCGATCTGGTCGGAGATCGAGAACAGGTCCAGCTCGTTGCCCAGCTTGCGGTGGTCACGCTTCTCGGCCTCGGCGAGGAAGTCGAGGTACTGCTTCAGCTCGTCCTTGGACGGCCAGGCGGTGCCGTAGATGCGCTGGAGCATCGGGTTCTTCTCGCTGCCGCGCCAGTAGGCGGCCGCGTTGCGCATCAGCTTGAACGCCGGGATGAGGCGGGTGGAGGGCAGGTGGGGACCGCGGCAGAGGTCCTTCCAGCACAGCTCGCCGGTCTTGGCGTCCAGGTTGTCGTAGATGGTCAGCTCGCCGGCGCCGACCTCGACGTCCGCGCCGTCGTCGCTGGAGGCGGAGCCCTTGAGGCCGATCAGCTCCAGCTTGTACGGCTCGCCGGCCAGCTCCTCGCGGGCGGCCTCGTCGGTGACCACCCGGCGGGAGAACCTCTGCCCGCGCTTCTGGATCTCCTGCATCTTCTTCTCGATGGCCTTGAGATCCTCGGGCGTGAACGGCCGGGCGACGTCGAAGTCGTAGTAGAAGCCGTCCCTGACCGGCGGGCCGATGCCCAGTTTGGCCTCGGGGAAGATCTCCTGCACGGCCTGCGCCATCACGTGCGCGGTGGAGTGGCGCAGGATGTTCAGGCCGTCCTCGGAGGAGATCTCGACGCCCTCGACGGTCTCGCCGTCCGCCACCTCGTGGGTGAGGTCCCTGAGTTCTCCGCCCACGCGCGCGGCGATGATCGAGCGCTCGCCGGCGAAGAGGTCGGCGGCCGTAGTGCCCGTCGTCACCACGCGCTCTTCCCGCTCGGAATCGCGTTGGATGATCACACGGACGTCTGACACCGGTCTCTCCTGACTGCAGGTGGGGTGCGGCGCCATACCGGGAGCGCGCGCATGACTGGGATCGTACCGAGCCGGGGCCGCCGACCGCGAAACGGTTACCGTCCGTCCTCCCCCGTGCACACCTCCCCGAAGCAGTCCGGGTCCCCGGTGTCCTCCCGCAGGGACTTCATCAGGCGCTCCCGCTCCTCGTCGTCCACCTCCACGGGTACGACGCCCCGGGCGCCGGTGAGCCGCCGGAAGCCGCCCCGGCTCTCCAGCCGGCCCTCCACCCTGACCGGCAGGCCGACCAGGTGCGCGTGACCGGCGATCCGGTAGTCCTCCTCGTCCAGGGTGACGCGGAGGTGCGGCACCTCGGCGCCGGCGATCACCCGCAGCCGTACGGTGCCCTCGCCGCGTGGCTGCGGCCGGCGCATCCGCACCACCGCGCCGGTGACCCGCACGGGCACGGACGGCTCCGCGCGCAGGTAGCGGGCGCCGGCCTCGCGCAGCACGGGCAGGTCGCCCGGCGAGAACTCGACGGGTTCCGCGCTCGCCGCGCAGTCCCCGGGGACGCCTGCCGCGGGTGCCCACGCGACGGCGATGCGGGCTCCCTCGGTGCCGCGCACCAGTGCGACGAGGGCGTCGGTGAGCTCGCGGCTCACGCCCGCCGCGACGGCGCCGTCGAAGGCGTCCATCCCGCCCGCGGCCCGCCGGTAGTCGACGGCCTCCCGGACCGCGTACAGGGCCTGGTGCAGCCGTACCGCGAGCGGCCGCCCGGTGCCGACGGGGACGAACGCGGTCAGGCGGCGGCCGTCGGCCACGGAGCCGACGAGGACGTGGTCCAGGGACGCGGCGGCCGGGCGCCGGTAGCGCGCGCCGTAGTAGCCGGCCCGGGCGCAGCCGGCGAGCGCGGCGGCGAGCAGCATCCGGCGGGCGGCGGTGCGCAGCCCCTCCTCGGCGGACCAGGGCGCCGCGTCGCCCGGCCCGCCCGGCACGTCCCGCCACCAGCGGATCTCGTCGCTGGGGACGGCGAGCGAGACCAGCACCTCGCGTGCGGACGGCGTGCCGCTGCGGGCCAGGGCGTCGATCGCCTCGCCGAGCAGGTCGTCGCTGTCGGGAAAGGCGCGGCTCTCGGGCACCAGCAGGCTGGTCCCGGCGCCGCCCGGGCCGGGAGGGGTCCAGCGGCCGTAGCGCCCGCGGGCGCCGCCGCGCCGCTGCCAGCCGTGCCGGTGCAGCAGGGCGCCGAGCACGGCGGGGTCGACGTCGCCGGGGTCGACGTCGGCGGGGCCGGGCGGCCGGTGCCAGGAGGCGTCGACGGGCCGCGGCCGTACCGGTCGCACCGGTCGCACCGGTCGCACGGGTCGCGGGGTCTCGCCGAGAGGGCGATGCGTCATGGCCGGCCTCCCGGCCCCTGGAGTGGCCGGAGCGTCACGGTCTGCCTCCCGTCCCGACCCGCGTCATGATCTCGCAGAGCGCCCGGTCGTCGAAGATGCGCGAAGTCGGTACCCGCACGGTGGTGCGGTGCCGGCCGGTGACGGGGTGGCCGGCCAGGTTGACCCAGTAGCAGCAGTGCCTGAGGTCGAGCCGGTCGTGGCCCGCCCGCAGCCACTGCTCCTGAGAGCGCGGGACGATCATCACGACCAGGATCTTGTGCACCGTGACCGGGGTGCGGGCGAGCTTGGCCAGGTGGCCGTTGTCGAGCGTGAAGGAGAAGAAGCGGCCCGGGGGGTTCGGCGCGATCTGGTACGTGCACTTCAGCTGCACCTTGATGGTCACCTCGTCGTCGACGGTGTGCCCGGGGGCGCTGTGGCTGACGTGCCAGTCGATGCCGTTGTCCGGGAAGGGCTGCGACAGCGAGCAGCCGGCCGCCGCGGCCACCGCGTGCAGATAGCCCACCTGCAGTGTCTCCATGCACGCGGTGGTGGCGAGTGTGCCGCGAAGGGGGCCCGCACGTTCGGGCAGCAGCCCGCCCCGCTCGGGCTGCGCAATCGCCATGACGAACAGCCTTCCACGCCGGTGAAATCCCCGCTGCGGGCCGCTGAACTGCAAAGACCCGTACTCCTGTTGTCTCCATCCGGCGTACGACGCAAACAGCCCGGGTATCACCAAACGGGCAGAAGACGGGACGTCAGCTGCCGGGACCGCGGGAGGAGTTGGGGACGTATGACGTGCTGGTACGAGGGCCCGCTGGCCGCGTTCGACACGGAGACCACCGGCGTCGACGTCGAGACCGACCGCATCGTGTCGGCCGCCGTCGTCGTCCAGGACGCCCCGGGCTTCCGGCCGCGGGTGGCCCGCTGGCTGGTGAACCCGGGGGTGCCGGTGCCGGAGGCGGCGACGGCGGTGCACGGGCTGACGGACGAGCACCTCCAGCGCAACGGCCGCTGGCCGGCGCCGGTGATGCACGAGATAGCCGAGGAGCTGGCGGAGCACGCGGCCCGCGGCCGTCCGCTGGTGGTGATGAACGCGCCATTCGATCTGACGCTGCTGGACCGGGAGTTGCGGCGGCACCGGGCCTCCTCGCTCGCCCGCCGGCTCGAGGCGTCGCCGCTGCACGTGCTCGATCCGCGGGTCCTCGACAAGCATCTCGACCGCTACCGCAAGGGCCGCCGTACGCTCACCGACCTGTGCGCGCACTACGAGGTCGCGCTGGAGGACGCGCACGACGCGGCGGCGGACGCGCTGGCCGCGCTGGAGGTCGTCCGCGCGCTCGGCCGCCGTTTCTCGGCCCGGCTGGAGCGCCTGACCCCGGCCGAGCTGCACACCCTCCAGACCGGGTGGCACGCGGCCCAGGCCCGCGGCCTGCAGGCGTGGTTCGCGCGCAGCGGCTCGGAGGAGTCGGTGGATCCGTCCTGGCCGCTGCGCCCGGAGGTGCCGGCGGCGGCCGCGTAGCGGTGCCGGGGGCATGCAAAAAGCCGGTCCGCTGTGCGGACCGGCCTTTCCCGGTGGGCGATACTGGGTTCGAACCAGTGACCTCTTCGGTGTGAACGAAGCGCTCTCCCACTGAGCTAATCGCCCGGGAACGCACTGAACCATACAGGCCCGTGCGGGCTTCCTTCAAACCGCTGCCAGCCGGAGGGCGAGTCCGCGCCGTCCGGCGCGCATCATCAGCCGGTGGTTGAGCCGGAAAACCGGCCGTCCCGGTACGGCGAGGTGCCTGAGCAGCGGTTTGTTCACGTCGACGAGCTGGTCGTAGCGGGCCAGGGCGCCGGAGCCGTGGGCGGTGACGGTCCAGCGGGCCCAGCCGTCGAGATCGCCGGTCATCGTGGTCTCCAGCACCCCGGCCCGCGGGTCGCGCCGGGCCTCGCGGACGGTGACGACGAGGTCGTACGGCAGGAGGGAGCGGATCGTCAGCACGGCCGTCGCGCCGTCGACCCGCTCGACCCGGCGCACCTGGGGCCACCAGCGCGGATAGTCCTCGACCCGCTCCAGCTCCGCGTACACGGCGGCGGGCGGAGCGGCGAGGGGCCAGAGGCTGCGGAAACGGTAACGGTGCAGGTCCACGGGGAGAGTGTGGCAGCGCATCCGAGTACGGGCATCTGAGTACGCCGCCTGAGTACGCGCGCTCATGCCCGGGGCCGTGACCGCCGCCACACTCCGAGGCATGACGCACTTTCCGCCCCCGGCCGAGGAGTTGCGGCTCCTCGACGCCGAACTGAGCCGACTGGACGCCCGCCGCGCCCAGTTGCTGGCCCGCCGCGGCTGGCTGGTCGCCGTGCTGCGGCAGCACCCGGCGCCGCCCGCACCGCCGTTGCCGCCGGTGGCGGCGGCCGCCGTCGGGCCCGTCCAGGACACCACCGCACCGCGCGTGCAGAACGTGCTGCTGGTGCTCGGCGGTGTCCTGCTGACCGTCGCGGCGGTGGCGTTCACGCTGGTCAGCTGGGGGCATCTGGGCATCGCGGGGCGGGGCCTGGTACTCGGCGCGGTCACCCTGGGCGCACTCGCCGCGCCGGTGCCGCTGCTGCGGCGGGGGCTGGCCTCCACGGCCGAGTCGCTGGCCGGTCTGGGGCTCGCCCTGACCGTCCTCGACGTCTACGCGCTGCACGAGACGGTGTTCGCCGACACCGACGGCACGGGTTACGGGGCGGTGGCGTCGGCGCTGCTCGCGGCCGTGTGGGCGGTGTACGGGCACCTGCTGCGGACGGTACGGCCGCCGCGGCCGGCGGAACCCTCACCGGCGGACCCGCGGGGCCCGCGCCCGGCGGAGGCCACCCCGGCGCGGCCGGCCGGGCTGCGGCTGCCGCTGCCCTCCGCGCTCGGCGCGGCCCAACTGCCCCTGCTGCTCTGGGCGGTCGCCGCCGCCACGGGCCCGTGGGGCATCACCACCGCGCTCCTGCTGACCGGCGGGTTCGACACCGTCCTCGCGCTGCGGGCACGGACGGGGCACCTGCGGGTGACCGCCGCGGTCGGCGCGTGCGCGCTGGGCGGCTGGGGCGCGCTCGCGGCCGGCCTGCTGGCGTGGACGGCCGCCGGTCCGGCCGACGCCGTCCGGGGCGCGGCGCTCCTGCTGCTCGCCGCGGGCATCGCCCTGGCCGCCGCCGGGCGGCTCCCCGCGCCGAAGGCCGCCACCGGCGCCGCCCTCGGCGCCGGGCTCCTCGTGGTCGCCGCGCTGGGCAGCGTGCCGCACGCGGTGCTGCCGGACACGTGGACGGTGCCGGTCCTTCTGGGCTGGGGCGTCGCCCTGCCGGCGGCGGCCCGGACGAGCCGGCTGCCGGAGGCGGTACGGCAGGGCCTGGCCCGGGCCTCGGCCGTCGTCCAGGGCCTCGCGGTGCTGTGGGCGCTGCCGGCCGTCGTCGTGGTACTGCTGGGGCCGGCCGGCTGGGCGGCGCGGGCGTGGTCCGGGGCGCCGGACGACGTCCGCGCCGCGGTGACGGCCGGCCTGCCGTGGCCGCCGCACGCGGTCACCGCTCCGCTGGTCCTCGCCGTGGTCGCCGGCTTCCTGGTGACGGCGGTCCGCGCCCCGGCCCGGCGCCCGCGCGCGCTCGCCGGTGCCCTGGCCCTGGCCTGGGCGGCGGCCCTGGTCCTGCCCGCGGCGCTGGAACTGCCGTACGCGGCGGGCCTGGTGACCGAGGGTGTGACGACGGCGGGGCTGGTGCTCCTGGCCTACGGCGTGACGCGGGCCCCGGCACCCACCACGCCCACCGGACCGTACCCGTCCGCCGGACCGGCCGCGACCGCCACGCCCATCACCGCCGACGGGCCGACCGCACCGTCCGAGCCGACGTCCGCCCCGACGTCCCAGGCACCCCATGCACCTCACGGGCCCCACGGGCCCACCGCTCCCCCCACGCCCCTCCCCTCCCCTCTCCTCATCCCCCTCACCGCCACCGTCCTCGCGCTGGTGACCTCCGCCGGTCTCGCGCTCCTCGCGCTCGCGTCCGAGTCGGCCACGCTGGTGGTGCTCGCGTTCCTCACCGCGCTGTTCGCGGCCGTCGTACGCCGTCCCGCGCCGGCGGCCGCCGCCGGTGGCTACGCGACCGCCCTGGCCTGCGCGGTCGGTGCCTGGCTCGACTGGCAGCCGCAGCACAGCGCGCTGCTGGTCCTCGCCGTGCCGGCCGCCGCCGCGCTCGTCGCGCCGCGCGTCACCGGCGCCGCCCGGTACGCGGTCGAGGCGACGGGCGCCGCCTCGGCGCTGGTCGGCGTCGGGGCGGCGGTCACGGACCCGCCGATGCTGGCGCTGGTGCTCGCCCTGTGCGGCGTGATCGCCGCGGGCACGGCGGTCCGGCCGGACCGGAGGCAGGCGGGCTACGCGGCGGCCGCGCTGTTCGTGCTGGCCGGCTGGGTGCGGCTGGCGTCCTGGGGTGTGGAGACCCCGGAGGCGTACACGCTGCCGGTGGCCGTCCCGGCGCTGGTGGTCGGCGTGCTGCGCAGGCGCCGCGATCCGCTGGCGTCGTCCTGGACCGCGTACGGCCCGGGGCTCGCCACCGGGCTGCTGCCGAGCCTCGGCGCCGCCTGGAGCGACCCGCACTGGCCGCGCCCCCTGCTGCTGGGAGCGGCGGCGCTGCTGCTCACCCTGCTCGGCGCCCGGCACCGGCTGCGGGCGCCCCTCCTGCTCGGCGGCGCGGTGCTCGCCCTGGACGCGCTGCACGAGCTCGCCCCCTACCTCGTCCAGGTCACGGACGCCCTGCCGCGCTGGGTGCCGCCCGCCCTCGCCGGGCTGCTGCTGCTCGCCGTCGGGGCCACCTACGAGCGGCGGCTGCGGGACGTCCGCCGGGTGCGGGACCTGCTGGGGAGGATGCGCTAGCCGCGCGGCCGCGTCGTCCGGATCTCCGGCCTCACGGTCTTCGCCGCCCACGGGGAAAAGTGACGGTGTTTTGGAATACGCACGGGGATTTCCGCCGGACGCCCGCCTTCGGAACTTCTTCCGTAAAGAGAGGTGGTCCCGAAAGTCCGCCTCACTTGATCCCATTGATCCTCTTCGCGTGTTCTCGTACGCCCCGTCGCGAGTAACGGATCGTCACCGTCCGGACCGTGGAACCGCTTTCACCGCCACGCCCCCGGGATCGCGTGCGGGGTCGCGGACGGCGGCAGGAGGGGAGCCGGGGCGCGGTCGGCGGGTGGTGTACCGCGGAGACACGGCGGAAACGACGGCGGCCCGTCTGCCGAATCGCAGACGGGCCGCCGTGCCGGGTGGGCGATACTGGGTTCGAACCAGTGACCTCTTCGGTGTGAACGAAGCGCTCTCCCACTGAGCTAATCGCCCGGACGCAGGAAGAACATTACCCCATGTCAGGGGGTGGCCGGGACCAGCGGGCGGCCACGGGGCGGCCAGGGGCCGGTGAGCAGCCGGAGGGCGGGTCCCGGCGGGCCCGAGCGGGCCGTCCCCGCAGGCCGGCCCGGGCGTCCCGGATCACTGGTTCTCTATGGTCCAGGGCGACTGGAGGCCGAACTTCCACACGTAGACGCCGACCAGGGCGGCGATGATCACCAGCCCGGTCACGGTGAGGACGATGTTGCGGCGGCGCACCCTGGGATCGAGGGCCCGCTGGGCGGCCTCGGTGACCTTGCGCTTGGTCCAGCGCAGCACGAGCTGGGCCCAGACGAACTCGGTCGCCCAGATCGCCATGCCGCCGAAGATCACGACCCAGCCCGGTCCGGGCAGCGGGAGCATGACGACACCGGCGCCGACGACCGCCAGCCCGACGACGAAGACCCCGACCTGCCAGCTCACGTGCAGCGCGCGGCGCGACCGGATGAAGCGCGGCGCGCGCGACCCGAGTCCCTGCCGGTCCCGCGCCTCGTCCGCCTTCGGCTCGTCCGACGTCACGGCGACCTCGCCAGACCCGTCACTCCCCGTATTCATACAGCCCGACCCTACCCGAGAGATTCGAGTCACCGGAATGGTGGTACCTCGCGAACAGGTTCTCGGCCGGAAGAGTTACGTAAAGGCAGGCAAAACACTCAGAGGGGTTTACAACGGCACCGTAGGTGGCATGTCGATTTCGCCGACGTGCGAATCCCCGAGCGCACACTGAGCGAAAGGCCCCGGCGCTTATGAACACCACGGTCAGCTGCGAGCTGCACCTGCGCCTCGTTGTGTCGAGCGAGTCATCCCTGCCTGTCCCCGCAGGCCTGCGGTACGACACGGCCGACCCCTACGCCGTGCACGCCACCTTCCACACCGGAGCCGAGGAGACCGTCGAGTGGGTGTTCGCCCGCGACCTCCTCGCCGAAGGGCTTCACCGTCCCACCGGGACCGGCGACGTCCGTGTCTGGCCGTCGCGCAGTCATGGTCAGGGCGTCGTGTGCATCGCCCTGAGCTCACCGGAGGGCGAGGCCCTGCTGGAGGCCCCGGCGCGAGCCCTGGAGTCCTTCCTGAAGCGAACCGACGCCGCCGTGCCACCCGGCACGGAACATCGACATTTCGATCTGGATCAGGAGCTCTCGCACATCCTCGCGGAAAGCTAGCCCCGGATCCCTCGAGGGCCTCAAGCTGCCCGGCGCCGTCCACTCGGGGAGACGGCTCGGGCCAGGACAACCGCATACGGGATGCAACGGCACCGTTCCCAGCCAGGGAACGGTGCCGGTGTGCGTGGGCGGATGTGCGCGCAGTGCAGAGATGTCCTCCCGGCGCACAGGGCGGGGAAGCCCGTCACACAGGGTGAGCGCCGTCGGCGACGGCCGCGGGAACCCAGGAGCGCGCCACGGCGTTGATACCGACGGACGCTGGTGCGTGGTGAGGCCGGGTCGGCCGGCGGGCCGAACCACTACCATCGGCCAGCATCGGCGGGCGTGTGCGCCCGATCCCCAGGCCAGGGAGCGAAACGTGCTGATCACCCACGACACCCGGTGTGCGCTCGACACCGTGGTCGATCTGGTGAACACCGCACCGGAGGAGGACACGGCGCCGGACGGACTGTCGGACATCACGGCACTCGAGGAGTTCGTGCGGTCGCACCGGATGAGCGACGTCGGGGTGCTGTCGGAGTTCGACCTCTCGGCGGTGCGCCGGATCCGGGGACGCTTCGCCGGGATCTTCGCCGCCCCGGACAGCCGGACGGCCGCCGGAATGATCAACGAGCTGGTCGCCGCCGCGGGCACCACGCCCCGGCTGACGGACCACGACGGCTACGACTGGCATGTGCACTACTTCGCCCCGGGCGCCTCCGTGGCCGACCACCTGGCCGCCGACTGCGGCATGGCGCTGGCGTTCTTCGTGGTGGCCGGAGAGCGGGAGCGTCTGCGGCGCTGCGAGGCACCCGACTGCCGTCGCGCCTTCGTCGACCTCTCCCGCAACCGCTCGCGGCGCTACTGCGACAGCCGCACCTGCGGCAACCGGCTGCACGTGGCCGCGTACCGGGCGCGGCGCAAGGAGGCGGCGGGCTGACACGGCCTGTGGTCGTGGTCCCCGGCGGGTGACGCCGAGGACCCACGGTACGGCTCACAGCAACAGCAGGTCGTGCAACGAAGCCATGAGCAGCAGACACCCGATCACCGCAAGGAAGATCATCAGCGGCGGCTGGGAAAGGGCGAAGAGGCACCCGCGCGGCTCGTCCTTCGGCGGCGCGGCCTCGCTCTGTGTCGTGTCCACCATCTCGCGGCGATGATGACGCAGCGGGCACCGGCCGCGCGATCAACACGCGAGGATCGTCCGGGAGTTCGCCGGATTCCGTGATCTTCGTTTCGATTCGGGTCGGGTCCTGAGCACTTCAGGGCCAACCCCTGACGCCCCGCCCCGTTCCGGGCGGCGCGCGCCGGCCGCGCTCCGGTCAGATGCCGTGCTTCTTCAGGATGGCCTCGATGTCGCTGAAGTCGTCCTCGGCGCGGGGCGCGGCCGCGGGGCGGTCGGCCGGGCGCAGGGCCGGGGCCGACGTCCCCGGAGCCGCCACCTCCTGCCGCTCGGCCCGGGCCGCCGCCCTGCGCTCCTTGCGGGTGCCGCCGCGGCGGCGCTCCACCGCGCGGGTGGTCAGGAAGAGCGCCGAGGCGACGCCGAGCACGGCGAAGCCGGCCCAGGCGGTGGGGCTGAAGGCCGTGTCGGCCAGCCAGCCGACGACGCCCGTCATCACCAGGCCGACCGGGACGAGGGAGTACGCGGCGATCCGGGCCGCCGCGAGGAAGCGCTTGCGGTACGCCGTGACCGCGGCGATGCCCAGGCCGGCCGCGGAGACGGCGGAACAGACGGTCTCGGCAATCATCCGGGCCTCCAGGCAGGGCTCACCGGTCGGGCGTTTTCCTCCCTTCCATCCTGCACCCCGGCCGCGGCGCCGTGCCACGATCCGGGCGGACATCAGGGACATCTCCGGGTCGTCTCCTCCCCGGGTCCGGGTGGGCCGTACGACCGGCGCGGGACCCCGCCGGGCCGGCCGTGATCCCGGATTGGGCGGTCCGGGGCGGGGCTGGGAGACTGGAGCCATGAGCGACTCCTCCCCCGCACGCGCCGCCGCCCCGGTCCTCGACGTCTGGTGCGAACTCCAGTGTTCGGACTGCCGCACGGCGCTGGCCGACCTGCGCGCCCTGCGCGAGCGCTACGGCGACCGGCTGGAGCTGCGGCTGCGGCACTTCCCGCTGGAGAAGCACAAGTACGCCTTCGCCGCCGGGCAGGCCGCCGAGGAGGCCGCGATGCAGGGGCGGCTGTGGCCGTACGTGGAGGCGGTGCTCGAACGGGTCGAGGAGCTGGACCGCCGGGGCGAGTCCTTCCTGGTCGAGGTGGCCCGCGAACTGGGCCTGGACGCCGAGGAGTTCGACACCGCGCTCATCGACGGCCGGCACATCCTGATGGTCGACGCCGACCAGGCCGAGGGCAAGGCGATCGGCGTGACCGGCACACCGACGTACGTGGTCGGGGGCGAGCGCCTGGACGGCGGCAAGAGCCAAGAGGGTCTGCGCGAGCGCGTCGAGGAGATCGTGGACCGGCTGCTGGCCGGCCAGGAGGGCTGACCCGGTCCCCGTGCGAGGGGCCGCACGCGAGGGGCTACAGCAGGGGTTTGTGCAGGGCGTACCGCGTCGTCGTGTAGCCGAGCGACTCGTAGAGCCGCTCGGCCGGGGTGTTGCCCGCGAACACGTTGAGGCCGAGGCGGCGCCGGCCGGCCGCGATCGCCTGTGCCTCCGCGAGCCGCATGAGCGTACGGCCGTGGCCTTCGCCGCGGTGGGCGGCGTCCACCTCCACGTCGAAGACGAACGCCTCGTCGTCGCGCAGTGCCAGCCACAGGACGCCCACCCGCGCGCCGTCGTGCTCCAGGACGCTGAGGAGCGTGTCCTCGGTGGCCAGGCCGCGCGGCAGGAGCTGCTCGTGGTCGCGGCGCGACTTGGCGTACGCCTCGGCCTCGGGCACGCCCCGCTCGATCCAGGTGCGGGCGTACTGCTCGGACTGGTACGCGTGCCAGGCGGTGAACTCCGCCTCCGTCATGGGGCGCGCGCGGCTGCCGGGGGGCAGGTCGGGCGGCACGTCGCCGAGCTGCTTCTCCATGCCGCGGTTGCGCTGCGTGTAGCCGAGCACCCGGGTGAGCCTGAGGGCCGCCGGTGCGTCGGCGGGGACGAGGGTCTCGATCTGCCGGCAGCCCCAGCCGCGGACGACCTCCTCCGCGGCGAGCGCGGCCACGGTGGCCCGGCCGCGGCGGCGGTCGGGCTCCTCGATGCGCAGGTGGACGATGCGCGCCACCGAGTCGCCGAAGGAGGACGACGTGGCCAGGTGGATCACGCCGACGGGGCGGCTGTTCACGCACACCTGGTAGCGGCGCGAACGGGTCCCGTCGGCGTGGTGCTGAAGCGGCTCGCTCGGCCGCAGGGTCGTGGTCATCAAAGGTGTTCTACCCGCCGCGGCCGCGGGCGTCAGCCCGTTTTCCGGCTCCGGGAGGGGTGGGACGCGATGCTACGGATCGAGGTCGTCCCCGGACCGCTCCTGGAAGACCCGCATGGCCTTGGCGGTCACCGGCCCCGGCGCGTCCCCCAGGTCGCGGGCGTCGACCCGGCGCACGGCCTGGACGTCCCGCAGGGTGGAGGTGAGGAAGACCTCCTCGGCCCGCTCCAGCACGTCCAGCGGCAGGTCGGTCTCCTTCGCCCCGGTCCACTCGACCGTGAGCGCGCGCGTGATGCCGGCGAGACAGCCGGAGGCGAGCGGCGGGGTGTGGATCTCGCCGTCGAGGACGACGAAGACGTTGGAGCCGGTGCCCTCGCACAGCTGCCCGACCGTGTTGGCGAACAGCGCCTCGGAGGCGCCCTGTTGGTGGGCCCGGGAGAGGGCGACGACGTTCTCGGCGTAGGAGGTGGTCTTCAGGCCGGTGAGCGCGCCCCGTTCGTTGCGGGTCCACGGCACGGTGATGACGGCGGTGGAGTCGGGGCGGCGGGAGGTCTCGCCGAGGGCGACCACGAGGGTGGGGCCGTGGTCGCCGCGGTCGGAGCCGAGGGGGCCGTGACCGCCGGTGTAGGTGATCCGCAGCCGGCCGAGCGGCATCGGGTTGGCCGCGAGGACGGCCGCGCAGGCGCGGCGGACCTCGTCGTGGTCGGGGTCGGGCAGCCCCAGGCCGCGGGCCGAGCGGGTCAGCCGGTCCAGGTGGCGGGTGAGCGCGAACGGCTTCCCGTCGGCCGCCTTCACCGTCTCGAAGATGCCGTCGCCCACGGTCAGCCCGTGGTCGAAGACGGAGACGCGGGCGGTCTCGGTGTCCTGCAGCCCGCCGTCGAGCCAGATCTTCACGTGTGCAGTCCCTCTCCGATGGCCTCGTAGGATCCCGACGCTACCGCGAGCAGCCGGGCCGCCTTCAGCTCGGTCTCCCGCCACTCCCCCTCGGGGTCGGAGTCCCAGGTGATGCCGGCGCCGGCGCCGAAGCGCAGCAGCGCGGCGCCGTCGGCGGTCCGGTCGATCCAGAAGGTGCGGATGCCGACGGCCAGCTCGCCCGTCCCCCGGTCGGCGTCGACCCAGCCGATGCCGCCGCAGTAGGGGCCGCGGGGGGCGGTCTCCAGGGCGTCGATGATCCGCAGGGCGCTGGACTTGGGGGCTCCGGTGATGGAGCCGGCCGGGAAGGTGGCGTCGAGCAGCTCCGGCCAGCCGGCGCCGGGGAGCAGTTCGCCGCGGACGGTGGAGACGAGGTGGACCAGGCCGGGGTGCTTCTCGACGGCGCAGAGGTCGGGGACGGTGACGCTTCCGGTGGCGCAGACGCGCCCGATGTCGTTGCGGACCAGGTCCACGATCATCACGTTCTCGGCGAAGTCCTTCGCCAGCAGTTCCCCCTCGGTGGGGGCGGTGCCCTTGATGGGGCCGGACTCCACGGTCCGGCCGTCGCGGCGCAGGAACAGCTCGGGGGAGGCGGTGGCTATCTCCACGCCGTGCTCCGGCAGCCGTATCGTCCCCGCGTACGGCGCCGGGTTGCCGCGGGCCAGAACGGCGGTGAGGGCGTCCACGTCGGCGTCGGGCGCGACCGGCGCGGACAGCACCCGGCAGAGGTTCGCCTGGTAGACCTCGCCGGACGCGATGTGCTCGTGGATGCGCCGCACGCCGGCCGTGTACGCGGCGCGGTCGAGGGACGACGTCCAGTCACCCACCGCCGGGCCCCGCCACCGGCCCGGCACCGGGCCGGGCACCGGCTCCTCCCGTACGTCCCGGAAGCGGGCGCAGGTCAGCCGACCCTCGTAGTCGGCGGCGACGGCCCAGAAACCGGTGGAGTCCAGGGCGGCGGGGTCGTCGGTGACGTCGAGGAGGCCGGTGGCGGCGCGGTCGCCGAAGCGGGCGAGAGGAGGCAGGTCGGGCACGCAGTCGAGTCTATGGCGGGTGTCCGCCGGGCGACCCGGGCGTGTCCTTCCGGGTGCCCGCCCGGGTCCTCCCGGGGACGCAGCGCAGCACGCTGCACAAACGCGTTTTTGTACTGGCCCCGGAATCCGCTAGAGTTCAACACGTCGCCGGGACGCGGAAGCGGACCGAAACGACAGGCGGACGTAGCTCAGTTGGTAGAGCGCAACCTTGCCAAGGTTGAGGTCGCGAGTTCGAGCCTCGTCGTCCGCTCGAAGGAAGCAGGGGACTCCCGGTTCCCCGCACTCCTGGTGGAGTGGCCGAGAGGCGAGGCAACGGCCTGCAAAGCCGTCTACACGGGTTCAAATCCCGTCTCCACCTCCAAGGACGATTAGCTCAGCGGGAGAGCGCTTCCCTGACACGGAAGAGGTCACTGGTTCAATCCCAGTATCGTCCACTGGACCTGCAGGTCCGCCGGATCCCCGGATCCTCCGCGCGATTAGCTCAGCGGGAGAGCGCTTCCCTGACACGGAAGAGGTCACTGGTTCAATCCCAGTATCGCGCACGCAGTGCCCGTGATCTTCGGATCGCGGTCCCGAGGACGATTAGCTCAGCGGGAGAGCGCTTCCCTGACACGGAAGAGGTCACTGGTTCAATCCCAGTATCGTCCACACACCGAAGCCCCCGGCCGTCGCGTACGGCCGGGGGCTTCGTCGTGGTGCCGGCGGGCTGTCCGCGGGGTCAGCCGGAGAACGACGGCATCCGCCGGGTCAGCTGGAGAACAGCATGTGGCCGAAGCTCTTGTGGCGGTGGTGGCCGTAGTGACCGTGACCGCCGCCGTGGTGGCCGCCGTGCGGGGCTCCCCAGGCCGGGGCGGAGGGGTATGCCTGCGGGGCGGGCGGGGCCGGCGGCGCGGGCTGGGTCCACTGGGACTCCAGGCGGGTCAGCGACTCGAGCTCACCGTAGTCGAGAAAGATGCCGCGGCAGCCGCTGCACTGCTCGATCTGAACGCCGTTGCGGTTGTACGTGTGCATCGGCGCATGGCACTTCGGACACTGCATGGTCGGCTCAACTCCTCGCCGGTCGGTCCTGCTTCGGGGTGTCGCCAGGACAGACTCTGTCCGGCTGCGGTCGGTTGCACCCTACTTCGGCACGGCCTGGGTCAACTCCGCCGGGATGCCCCTCATTCGGTCGCAGGCGTCCACCACGGCCCGCTCGACCTCGTCCAGCGGGCGGCCCGCCGCGGCCGCCCGGGCGACGGCCAGGGCGGCGGTCTGCACGGTGAGCGCACGGGCGGGCACGTCGAGGGCGGGCCAGGGGTCGCCGTCCGCGGGCACGGCCGGGCCGCCGGCCGTCCGGTAGGCGGTCAGGAAGCGGGTCCACTCGTCGGGCGGCAGCAGCCCGCAGGCGAACCAGGCCGCCGGGCGGGCCAGGTCCCAGGCCGGTACGCCGGTGCCCAGGTCGTCGACGTCGATGAGCAGCCAGGGGCCGCCGGGCGCGGGGTGGCGCACGAGCTGACCGAGGTGCAGGTCGCCGTGGCACAGGACGGCGGAGTCCGGCATCGGCGCCTCGCCGCGGGCCCAGGCGGGCAGGGTGTCCCAGGCCCGCAGCACGGGAGCCGCGGCGGGATGCGCGGGCGCCACGGCGAGGAGACGGTCCCGCGCGCGGGCGGCCTTGAGGGGGCCGCGCATGGGCGGCGGCCCGGCGGCGGGACGGACGCCCGGGACCCCGGCGCGCGTCGCGGGCACGGTGACGGAGCGGGCGTCAGGCTCACCCTCCCGGGTCACGGGCGAGGGGACGGAACGGATCTCCGAAGTCTCGGCGTTCCTCGGGGGCGGGGCGACGGGACGGGCGTCCGGCGCGCCCCGGCCGCGCGCCGGCGGCACGGTGGCCGGGGCGGCGAGGGGGCTGCGGTGGAGGCGGGCCAGGAGGGTGGCGGCGGCTTCCCAGGGGGCGGCGTCCGGGGCGTCGGGGTCGACGGGGGCGCCGTAGGGCCAGAAGGTGACGAGACGGCCGTGCAGGTCGGCGGGGGCCGGGCACAGCGGGGGCAGCAGGATCCCGGGCAGCCGGGCCGCCACGGCCAGGCGGGCGGTCAGTTCGGCGCGGTCGGCGTCCGGGGCGTGGGCCTTGGCGACGGTGTCCGCGTGGCGGACGACGGTGCCGTCCGGGCGGTCGGCCAGGGTGCCGGCCGCCTCGCAGGCGCAGTCGCCCGCGCGCGCGTGGGCGGCGTCCCTCGCGCGTCCGGTCAGGGCGGGCGGCAGGTCTGCGGTCACGGGACCCCCGGGTGTGCGGCACTGGGGGCGATCGTACGGGGACGGGCCCGGCGGAGGGGCGAGAGGTCAGGGGAAAGGCAATGCCGGCGCAGCTCTTCAGCTGCGCCGGCATCTGTGCCGTCCGTCGCACCCCCGTCCCCACGGGGTTTCATGGGTGGATGTCCCCGCCCGGACCGCTCTTCCGGGCCTGGGGTCGCCGCTCAGCGCCCCAGCATCCCGCCCACGGACGACGCCTGTGTGGCCACCGTCTCCCACCCGTCGAAGACGAGCAGGAGCAGGACCGCCAGGGGAAGGGCCATCAGCGTCGCCACCAGGGGGTGGCGAGGGCCCTGACGGCGCGTGCGGAACGCGGTGTACACCCGGCGTCCCTCCGTGCGGAGCAGTGCCCGCGGTGCCGTGTGGGCCATGGTCCCTCTCCCGACCGTGCTCGGTTGTCCTTCGGCGGCGGCGGGTGCTGACCTCGGGGGACGAGTGCTGCACCCGCCGCTCGACCTCAAATCTAGGCGCGCGGCGGGCGCCGGGCGTCATGCCTTCGTATCGATTGCCGGGCCTCCCGGAGGATGAGCCGGGACCCCGGGACTACTCCCCTGGGTGGAGACGCGCCCCCGGATCTCCGGGTCTTCCCCGAAGGGGTGCCCGATGCGCGCCGGCTCCTCCGGTCCGTCCGGCCGCGGCCGTGCGTGACTTCGCTCACTTCCCCGGCATTCCGGTGTACCTCGGACTCCCCGCGGCGGGGCCTTCCGCCCGCCGTGGCCGCGCCCCCGCGCACCGGGTCCGCGGCGCCCCGGCTCTGAGCCGTGGCGTGGCCGACGGCATGATCAACCACCTGTGTGCGGGCGGCGGTTGAGTTCCGACACTTCCTCAGGACCGGCCACCCGCCCTCTTCCTGACCGCAGTTCAGCCGCACCGTCCGGCCGTCACAATCGATCGGGTCGAGAGGGCGCGGCCTCTGCGCGCGGACGCCCCCGGAAACGTAAGCTGTGGCTCGTCACAGGGACCGGGCAGCGGGGATGAACATGGCGATGATGCGCCTGAGGCGCGAGGACCCGCGTGTCGTCGGCTCGTTCAGGCTTCACCGACGGCTGGGCGCGGGCGGGATGGGCGTGGTCTACCTGGGCTCCGACCGCAAGGGCCAGCGCGTCGCCCTCAAGGTCATCCGGCCGGATCTGGCGGAGGACCAGGAGTTCCGGTCGCGGTTCGCCCGCGAGGTCTCCGCGGCCCGGCGGATCCGGGGCGGGTGCACGGCGCGGCTCGTCGCGGCGGACCTGGACGCGGACCGGCCGTGGTTCGCCACCCAGTACGTGCCCGGCCCCTCGCTGCACGACAAGGTCGCCGGCGAGGGCGCGCTCGGCGCGGCGGAGGTGGCCCGCATCGGGTCCGCCCTGTCCGAGGGCCTGGTGGCCGTGCACGAGGCCGGGGTCGTGCACCGGGACCTGAAGCCGTCCAACATCCTGCTGTCCCCCAAGGGCCCGCGGATCATCGACTTCGGCATCGCCTGGGCCACCGGCGCCTCGACGCTCACCCACGTCGGCACCGCGGTCGGCTCCCCCGGCTTCCTCGCCCCGGAGCAGGTGCGCGGCGCCGCCGTCACCCCGGCCACCGACGTGTTCTCCCTGGGGGCGACCCTGGCCTACGCGTCGACGGGCGACTCCCCCTTCGGGCACGGCAGCTCCGAGGTCATGCTCTACCGGGTGGTGCACGAGGAGCCGCACCTGTACGGCGTGCCGGACGCGCTGGCCCCGCTCGTCCGGGCCTGTCTGGCGAAAGACCCCGAGGAACGGCCGAGCACGCTGCAACTGTCGCTGCGGCTGAAGGAGATCGCCGCCCGGGAGGCGCAGGACCTGAACGACCTGCGGCCGCCCGCGCCGCGCTCCGCCGAGGCGGACCGCCCGACGGGGCGGCTCGTCGACACCTATCCGGACCAGCAGCGCGGCAGCCCTTCCGCCCGGCAGCGGACCGGCCACCCGGAGCAGCAGCGGGGTCAGCGGCGTCCGCAGGGCTCTTCCGGCACTCCCGCTCCGCGCGGCTCCGTCCCGTCCTCCCGGGCCGGCACCCCGTCGCGCGCGGGCGGCGCGTCGCGGCGCGGGGGCGCCGCACGCGGGAGTTCCACGGCCTCCCGTACGGGCGGAACGCGGTCGACGCCGCCGCCCCGGGGCGGCTCCCGCTCGGGCAGCCGTCCCGTGCGCGGCGGCACCGGGCGGCCTGGGCCGCGGAACACGTCGACGGGGCGGCGGCCCGCCAACCCGCGGCTGCTGCGCCAGCGGCTGTTCGTGTTCGTGGTGGTGACGCTGCTGGTCGCACTCGGCATCGCGCTGGCGCAGGGCTGCCAGGGGCCGGCGCGCGGCCTCGGCGACGACGGCGGCGGGGACCGGTTGCGGCTGGAGCAGGTACGGCAGGAGCCGGAGCGGCAGGAGCCAGAACGGCGGGGAGCGTGGGACGCCCGGCCGGTACCGGACGCGCGGTCGGCGCCCGCCGCCGGCGAGTAGCCCGGAGCGACGCTGCCTCCCCTCGCTCGCGAGGAGTTTGGGGAGTCCGGCGCGTTCCGGCCCGCGCCGTAGCCGCCGGGCCGACCGCGCCGGTCTCCGGTGCGGAGGCGGCCGGTCGCCCCCGCGTGGAAGGCGACGGCGGCCACGGCGCCCGCGTGGAGCCTGTCGACGTGGGGTCGCTGCGGGAGCGCCGGAACGCGTGCCGAGGACGTCGAGGCGGCGTCAGCCCCTCGTCGCGGCGGACGGCACCGGCGTCAGCAGGCCTCGCGCCTGGACGGCGGGGAGGGACAGCGTGCGATAGCCCACGCTCTCGAAGAGAACCGTGATCCTGTTCCCCTCTTCGCTCATCACCTCGCCCTCGCCCCACGTGCTGTGCCCCACCCGCGTCCCGGGCGGGAAGGCGCCCTCGGCCGCCGCGGGTTCCAGCGGGTCGGGGCCCGTCCCGGACAAGATGTCTCCTGTCCGGACGGGGGCCTCCTTCAACTCTTGTCTGCGGGTGCACGTGTCGCAGCCCGCGCAGTCGCCTTCTGCCAGACTCTCACCGAAGTACCCGAGCATGTGGCGTCGGCGACAGCCGTTCGTCTCCGCGTAGGCCCGCATCATCTCCACGCGGGAACGCTCCAGATCGACACGGGCGGAAGCAATCCGCATCGCCTCGCGGACGCACACGTCCCGCCGCGCCCCGGGAACGGCCCGAACGCCGCCGCGCTTCTGCGTCGTCACGGCTCCGGCCTCCTCCAGCAGATGCAGCATCGACGTCAGCGACGTCTGGGACAGCCCGGTGCGCTCGCGCAGAGCGGTCGCCGTGACCGGTCCCCGGTGCTCGCGCACCGCGTCGATCAGCCCGCCCAGCGCCTCCGGGTCGGGGTGGGCGCCCGCCCGGAACCGCTGCACGCCGAGGTCCTCGGGCCGGTACGCGAGGATCGCCCGCGACGGTTCCCCGTCGCGGCCCGCCCGGCCGATCTCCTGGTAGTAGGTGTCGAGGGACCCCGGCACCGATGCGTGCAGCACGAAGCGGATGTTCGGCTTGTCGATGCCCATCCCGAACGCGGAGGTGGCGACGACCACGTCGAGTTCGCCGTCCCGGAAGCGGTCGTGCGTCCGGGAGCGCTCAGCCGCCGTCAGCCCCGCATGGTAGGCGGCGCTGTCGAATCCGAGCGCCGACAGTTCCTGCGCGTACTCCTCGGTCTCCCGCCGCGTTCCCGCGTAGACGATGCCCGGTTTGGCCTCGGCCGCGGCCCGTTCCACCACCCACCGGCGCTTCTCCGCGTTCTCCCGGTGCCGTACGACCTCCAGCGTGATGTTGCGGCGGTCGAACCCCGCGACCACCTCGTACACCTCGTGCATGCCGAGCCGCTCCACGATGTCCGCCCGCACGGGGGCCGCCGCGCTGGCGGTGAGGGCGAGGAGCGGAGGCCGGCCGATGCGTTCGCGCACATGGCACAGGGACAGGTAGTCGGGCCGGAAGTCGTATCCCCACGAGGACACGCAGTGCGCCTCGTCGACCACCATCAGCGCGGGAGCGGCCGCGGCGATCTGATCCACCACCTCGTCCTTCGCGAGCTGCTCGGGCGAGACGAACAGAAAGTCCAGACTGCCTGCGCGTACGCGCTCCCACACGGCTTCGTTGTCCCGTGCGCGCTGCGCGGAGTTGACGGCCGAGGCGTCGGATCCCTCGATACGGGCGAGGTGGGCGACCTGGTCCCGCTGGAGCGCTATCAGGGGGGAGACCACGACGGTCGGCCCCTCCAGCAGCACCCCCGGCACCTGGTACACGGCGGACTTCCCCGCACCCGTCGGCATCACCACGACGGTGTCGCGTCCCTCCATCACCGCCGTCATGGCGGCGACCTGGGACGGGCGCAGTCTCTCCCAGCCGAACACCTCACGGGCGCAGCGGTGCAGGCGTCTGCTGAGTGACCTGGTCTTGAAGCATCCGACCTTGACCCGCATGACACTCCTGACGCCGCTCTCCGGTGGGGTTCGGCGCTCGTGTACCCCCAACGGGACGAAAAACGGTCCTGTGGCGCGGAGTTGTCGTTGCGTGGGCCGTCGAGACGGTCGGACTCATGACCCCGTCCCCGTCCTCCGGGGTCAGTCGGACGTCGGCCGGGTGGCGTAGAAGGCGACAGCGGAGGCGGCGGCCACGTTCAGGGAGTCGACACCGGCGTCCATCGGGATGCGCACATGCTCGTCGGCGGCCCGTAGCGCGCCGGCCGACAGCCCTTCCCCCTCCGTGCCCAGCATCAGGGCCAGCTTCTCGTAACGGCGGTCGGCGAGCTCGTCGAGAGGGATGGAACTCCCCGAGAGGCAGAGGGCAGCGAGCACGAAGCCGTGCTGCCGGACGGCATCGGCGTCACGCGGCCATGACTCGAACCTGGCGTACGGGACGGCGAAGACAGCCCCCATGGACACCTTGACGGCCCGCCTGTAGAGGGGGTCGGCACAGCGCGGGGTGAGGAATACGGCGTCCACTCCGAGGGCCGCCGCATTGCGGAAGGCCGCACCCAGGTTGGCGTGGTCGACGATGTCCTCGAAGATCGCAATACGACGTTGACCGGCACGCTCTCGCAGACCCGAGGGCGGAACCGCGCCGATGCCGGTGTGGTCGTCGGCCGGCTCCGCCACCGCGGCGCGGCGCGCGCTCTGCAGCAGTTCGCCCGCCGTCGGCAGCGGCTTGCGCCGCATGGAGGCGAGCGCGCCGCGGTGCACGTGGTAGCCGGTGACCCGCTCGGCGAGCTCCGGACTGACCGCGTAGACCGGGGCCGGGAGCTCGTCGATGACGTCCCGCATGACGTCGACCCACTTGGCCGACAGCAGCATCGAGCGCATCTCGTAGCCGGCGTCCTTGGCCCGGCGGATGACCTTCTCGCCCTCGGCGATGAACAGGCCCTCGGCCGGTTCGCGCCTGCGGCGCAGCTCGACGTCGGTCAGGCCCGTGTAGTCGCGCAGGCGCGGGTCGTCGGGGTCGTCGAGGGTGATGAGATCGGCCACGGAGTGATACTGCCTTGTCGTGGGTGCGGTGCCAAACGGCTCGGTGCGGGTGGCGTTACCCGAAGTCACGCGGTGGTCCGGGCACCGACCGCGACGACCTCTCCGACGACGATGACGGCCGGCGGCCTCACGTCCTCGGCGCGCACGGTCTCGGCGACCGTGGCGAGGGTGGCGTCGACCCGGCGCTGGGCGGCGGTCGTGCCCTCCTGGACCAGGGCGACCGGGGTCTCGGGGGACCTGCCGTGCGCGACGAGCGTCTCGGCGATCCGGCCTATCTTGTCGACGCCCATGAGGATCACCAGCGTGCCGGTGAGCCTGGCCAGGCTCGGCCAGTCGACCAGCGAACGCTCGTCGTCCGGGGCCACATGGCCGCTGACCACCGTGAACTCGTGGGCGACCCCGCGGTGGGTGACGGGGATGCCCGCCGCGCCGGGGACCGAGATGGAGCTGGAGATGCCGGGGACCACCGTGCACGGGATGCCGGCCTCGGCCAGCGCCTGCAGTTCCTCCATGCCCCGCCCGAAGACGTAGGGGTCGCCGCCCTTGAGGCGTACCACCGACTTGCCCTGCCGGGCGTGCTCGATCAGGGCGGCGTTGATGGCCTCCTGGGCCATGTAGCGGCCGTAGGGGATCTTCGCCGCGTCGATCACCTCGACGTGCGGCGGGAGCTCGGCGAGCAGGTCGCGCGGGCCGAGGCGGTCGGCGATGACGACGTCGGCCTCGGCGAGCAGGCGGCGGCCGCGCACGGTGATCAGGTCCGGGTCGCCGGGTCCGCCGCCGACCAGGGCGACGCCCGGGGTGCGGGTGCGGAAGTGCGGGGCGACCAGGGTGCCGTCGCGCAGGCCCTCGACGACCGCGTCGCGGACGGCCGCGGTGTGGCGGGGGTCGCGCCCCTTGGCCTCGGTGGTGAGCACGGCCACCGTGACGCCCTCGCTGTGCCCGGTGGCCGGGGTCCAGGCGGTCGCCGCGTCGGCGTCGTCGGCGCGGACGCACCAGACGCGCCGGCGCTCCGCCTCGGCGGAGGCACGGGCGTTGGCCTCGCCGTCGTCGCTGGCGACCAGGGCGTACCAGGCGTCCGCGAGGTCGCCGTCCTCGTAGCGGCGCCGCGTCCAGGTGATCTCGCCCGCGTCCGCCATCGCCTCGACGGAGGGGGTCGCCGCCGGGGAGACGAGCACGACGTCCGCGCCCGCGGCGACGAGTGCGGGGAGGCGGCGCTGGGCGACCTGGCCGCCGCCGACGACGACCACGCGGCGGCCGGTCAGACGGAGACCTACGGGGTAGGCGGGGTGTTCGGCCATGTGCGGTGCGGCTCCTCGTCCGGGCGGTACGCATGGGCGCTACGGCGCTGGAGCAGCCCTGACATGCGGATTTTAGAGGCGGTTTCAGCGTACGGCCGCGCCGGGGGCACGCGGGAGCGCGTGCCCGCCGGGCGCGGCCGCCGGCTCACTTCTCGGTGACGCCGGCCGAGTCGAACGTCGCGACCTCGTGCATGGCCCGCGCGGTGCTCTGCACCAGCGGCAGTGCCAGCAGCGCCCCCGTGCCCTCGCCCAGCCGGAGGTCGAGGTCGACCAGCGGGCGCAGGCCCAGCTTGTTGAGGGCGGCGACATGGCCCGGCTCGGCGCTGCGGTGACCCGCGATGCAGGCCGCCAGGACCTCGGGCGCGATGGCGCGGGCGACCAGCGCGGCGGCGCCGGCACTGACACCGTCCAGGATCACCGGGGTGCGCAGGGAGGCGCCGCCGAGCAGCAGCCCCACCATGGCCGCGTGCTCGAATCCGCCGAGCGCGGCGAGGACGCCGAGGGGGTCCGCCGGATCCGGCTGGTGCAGTTCGAGCGCCCGGCGGACGACCTCGGTCTTGCGGGCGAGCGTCTCGTCGTTGATACCGGTGCCCCGGCCCGTGACCTCGGCGGGGTCCGCGCCGGTGAAGACCGAGATCAGGGCCGCGGACGCCGTGGTGTTCGCGATGCCCATCTCGCCGGTGAGCAGCGCCTTGTTGCCCGCGGCGACCAGGTCGCGGGCGGTCTCGATGCCGACCTCGATGGCCCTCTTGGCCTCCTCGCGGGTCATCGCGGGGCCGGCGGTCATGTCGGAGGTGCCCGCGCGGACCTTGCGGGGCAGCAGGCCCGGGGTGGCCGGAAGGTCGGTGGCGACGCCCACGTCGACGACGCAGACCTCGGCGCCCACCTGGCCGGCGAACGCGTTGCAGACCGCTCCCCCGCCGAGGAAGTTGGCCACCATCTGCGCGGTGACCTCCTGCGGCCAGGGGGTGACGCCCTGGGCGTGCACGCCGTGGTCGCCGGCGAAGATCGCGACGGCCGCGGGCTCCGGGATCGGCGGCGGGCACTGGCGGGACAGGCCGCACAGCTGCGCGGAGATGATCTCCAGCATGCCGAGCGCGCCCGCGGGCTTGGTCATCCGCTTCTGCCGCTCCCACGCCTCGCCGAGCGCCTTGGCGTCCAGCGGGCGGATCTGAGCGACGGTCTCGGCGAGCAGGTCGTGCGGGTCCTCGCCGGGCAGCGCGCGACGGCCGTACGTCTCCTCGTGCACGACCCACGACAGCGGGCGGCGCTTGGACCAGCCGGCCTGCATCAGCTCGGGCTCGTCCGGGAACTCGTCGACGTATCCGACGCACAGGTAGGCGATGACCTCCAGGTGCTCGGGCAGGCCGAGGGCGCGGACCATCTCGCGCTCGTCGAAGAAGCTGACCCAGCCGACGCCGAGGCCCTCGGCGCGCGCGGCGAGCCAGAGGTTCTCGACCGCGAGGGCGGCGGAGTACGGCGCCATCTGCGGCTGGGTGTGGCGGCCGAGGGTGTGCCGGCCGCCGCGGGTCGGGTCGGCGGTGACGACGATGTTCACCGGGGTGTCGAGGATGGCCTCGATCTTCAGTTCCTTGAACTGCTTCGCGCGGCCCTTCGGCAGCGACTTCGCGTACGCCTCACGCTGGCGCATGGCCAGTTCGTGCATGGCGCGCCGGGTGTCGGCGGAGCGGATGACGACGAAGTCCCAGGGCTGCGAGTGGCCCACGGAGGGCGCCGTGTGGGCCGCCTCCAGGACGCGGAGCAGCACCTCGTGCGGGATGGGGTCGTCGCGGAAGCCGTTGCGGATGTCGCGGCGCTCGCGCATCACCTTGAGCACGGCCTCGCGCTCGGCGTCGTCGTAGCCGGGCGCGGCGGGACCGGTCGACTGTCGTTCCTCTGCCACTGCGGCCGTGCTCTCTTCCTGGTCGGCGACCTGTGTGTCCAGGTCGTCCGCGTGCTGCACGACCTCGATCTGGGGTTCCCCGCCGGGCGCGGCGGGGAGGGTGTCGGCCCCGCGGGGAGCGGGGAGGGTGACGACGGGTTCCGCGGGGCCCGCGGGAGGCTCCGCCGCCTGCCCGGCGGGCTGCTCGGCCGGGGCGGCGAGCGGGTGCGGCGGCGCCGGGGCCAGGTGCGGGGTGGTGGGCACCGAGCCCTCCACCGGCACGAACCGGCCCAGCGGCTCGCCCGGCTGCGCCTGGAGCGGCACGCCGGCCGGGAGGGGCCCGCTCCGGCCGGGGTCCTCGGCGTGGGCCGGCTCTTCCGGCGACTGGGCGGCGGGGGCCGCCGCGGGGACGCCGTCTTCGGCCGCGACCGTGGGGCCGGCCGGTCCGGCGGCGCCGGGCTCGGCGATTCCGGGCTCGGTGGTGTCCGGCTCGGCCGACCGGGCCGGTGGCGCGGCCTGGAGGCCCGGATCCACGGGGGCCGCGGCTACGGCCTGCTGGGCGTCGGTGAGGGCGTCCTGGTCCTGCGCGCCGGGGACGGCCGAATCGGCGGCCATGCCCTCGCCCGCCTCGGCGGGCGGTGCGGACTGCGGCAGCCCGGCCGCCTGCGCGGTCTCGGAGGACGGCGTGTGGTCGGCCGCCTTGGCGGCGTCACGGGCGATCGCGGCCTCCAGGGCGGACTGCTGCGAGAAGTGCGGGAGGTGGGGGTCCTGGTCCGGCAGCGCGGCCGGGTCCTCCCCCGCTGAGGCGGCGTCCGCGGGGTGGGCACCGGGAACGGCGGTGACCGCTTCCACGCCCTGCGGTCGCTCCGCCGGCAGGGCCTGCGCGGGCTGCGGCTCGTGGGTGCCGGGTCCCGCCTCGGCCGACTGCCGGAGGGCCTCCGGGTCGAGAGGCGCGGGGTCGCCTTCGGCGGGAATCGCGGTTCCCTCGGCGGGCGTCCGCGCCGGGTCGGCGTCCGCGGCTGCCGGCACGGTCGTGTCAGCGGGCGCGTCCGGGGTCTGGTCGGGGGTCTGCGCGGCGCCGGAGTCGGCTGCGGCCCCGGCTGCCTGCGGGTCCTGGGTGTCCTGAGCGCCCCCGGCGGCGTCCTGGCCCACCTCGGCGGCGGACGCGGCCTCGTGGTCCTGCGGGATCTGCGCGGCGTGGACGGCCTCAGGCGCCCGGCCGCCCTCGGCGGCGCCCGGGTCCAGGGGCTGCTCCGGTCCGGCGGCGGTCGGGTCCGGGACCAGGACCTGCTCGGCGGGGGCAGCGGCCATGGACGCGTCCGGCGTCTGACCGGAGTCGGCCGGGAGCGCGTCCGAGAACGGGCCCTCCTCGGCGGCGGCCGGGGTCTCCGCCGCGTCCGCGCCGTCGACGTCGGCGTTCGCGGCGACCGGTGCCGCGCCGGTCTCCGACATTCCCTCGGGTACGGACCCGTCCGGAGTCCGGGCCTCCGCGGGGGCCTGCCCGGTCTCCGCGCCCGGGGCGACCGTGTCCGGGGCCGGTACGGCGTGCCCGGCGTGCGCGCCGCCCGGCGTCACGTCGGCGTCGGCGCCGGGCACGGTGTGGCCGGCTTCCGGCTCCCGGCCCGACGGGGAGGCGGGGGCGTCCGCCGGAGCGGGACCCCCCTCGAACCCCTGACCGGAGCCGCCGACCTGAGCACCGTCCGCACCGTCCGCACCCGGCACCGTCGCGGCGGCGTCCGCACCGGGCGTCACCGGCTCAGCGGCGTCGGCGTCCGGAAGCACCTGAGCACCACCGTCCGCGACCGGCACGGCCTGCGCATCGCCGCCCACCCCGGGCTCCGTCTGCGCGTCGCCGACCGCTCCGGGAACCGCCGCTCCCCCGGCCACACCGGGCATCGTGGGCGCACCGTCCACGCCGGGCATCGCCGACGTGGCGACGTCGGTCCCCGGCACCGCCTGCACGCCGTCCGCGCCGGAGACCGGGTACGCACCGTCGCCGCCCCGCATCGTGCGCGCACCACCGTCCGCCGCCGGTGTCACCGGCGCGCCGTTCTCGGGGTCGTAAGCGGTGGGGGCCGTGGCCACCGGGGCGGGGCCGGTGGCGAACGTCTGGGTCGCGAGGCGGGCCAGGGTGGCCTGGGCCGCTCCGCCCGCTGGCGCGTCCCCCTCCGGAATAACCGTTTCCGCAGCCGGGACCTGCGCGCCGACCGGTGCCGGGGCGACCCCCGCGGTGGGGACGTGCGCGCTCCGGGGCGCGACGCCCTGCGGGGCGGTCTCGCGCGGCTGCTGGGCATCGGGGTACTCCGGGCCGACCGGCGCCGGGCCGGGCCGGACCGGCGCGCCCGCCGGGCCACGGTCGGCCAGGGACCGGACCGGGCTGGCGGAGGCGTCCGGGATCGGCGGGCCGAGGTGCAGCGGACGGCGCGGGGCCTGCGCGGCGGGCGGCGTGTACGCCGGGTTCGGGTGCAGGACGCCGCCGAGGTCGAGGGAGCCGCTGTCACGGCCGGACAGCTCGTGCGGACCCGGCTCGTGGACGGCCTCGAACACCGGCTCCGGGGCGGGCGGCGGCACCTCGTTGCCCCACGCGCCGTGCGAGCCGGGCAGCAGCAGGTCTTCGTCCTCGGCCGGGGTCTCGGAGAGGTAGGCGTACGACGCACCGTGCGTGGGGACGCCCGGCTGCTCCACCATGCCTGCGCTCTCCGGCAGTCCCTCGGCCGGGACCTGGCCGGTGTCGGTCATGCGTACCCCTCGCCCATCGGTTGAGTGCTTCTGCGACCAGCTCACCGGGAACGGCGCACCGACCGCCCCACAGTGAAGAACGAGCGTGCGTGCCCAGCGGCACGAACGACCCGCCCGTAAAAGACGACAAAGCCATTGAGAGGCATTGTCGCGGGCGTGCCGCCGCCACGACAGCTTGATCCGTGACGGTCCGCTGTGGACTGCGCCACGTTGCGCGTCCTCCGGTTCTGCCGTACCACACTCACCTCAAAACGGGCGGGGTTTCCGGACATTGGCGAACGAATTTCCGGACCACCCCATGCGGTACAACGATCGGCCAGCCTACCCCGCGCGGTACGACAAGCCGATCACGGGGCGCGGTCGGGAAGCACCCCGCTGAGCAGGAAGGCAACGCTCCGTTCCTTCTCCGTCCAGGCCCGCGTGTCGAGTTCGACGGACTGCAGGAGGGCGCACTCGACGTCGTACCCGTGCTCCGTGAGGTCGCGGCCGACGAGTTCGGCCTCGTCCCGGGTCGCGGCGTGCGTGACGATGCGCTGCGGGCGCCGGTCGGCGACCGCGGAGACGACGGCCGCGCCGCCGCCGCCGATCCGGACGACGTCGGGTTCGGGCAGGATCTCCAGAATGTGCGGGGCGGTCCCGTGCACCACTTGGAGGTGGACGCCGAAGCGGCGGGCGGCCGACTCGGTGCGGGCGCAGGACTCCGGGTCGCGGTCGACGGCGATGACCGCCGCGCCGCCGCGCGCGGCCTCGGTGGCGAACGCGCCACCGCCGCAGCCGATGTCCCAGACGAGGTCCCCGACGCGCGGTCCGAGGCGGGCCAGTTGGGCGGCCCGGAGCAGATCCGTTTCTCCCTCGCCGAACACGCCGCCGTAGACCTCGGCGGGCTGGGTCCAGCCGCGCGGTCCGGCGGCGGGGTCGCGCCCGGCGATCCAGCCGCCGTCGCCGCCGGCGGCCGGGCCGCCGATGGCGATGACGACGTTCGGGTCCCGCCAGACGTGGTCGGCGGCCTTGTCGGAGGTGACGACGGTGACCCGCTCCCGTTCGGTGCCGAGTTCCTCGCAGATGACGAAGGTGCGGTGGACCCCGTCGAGGAGCAGGCCCAGTTCGGCGGGGCCGGCGCCGGGGGCGGTCAGGACGGCGACCTTGCTGTGGGCGCGGCACACGTTCACCGCGCGTCGCAGGGTGCGCTTGTGTGCGACGACCACTTGGGCGTCGTCCCAGGGCATCCCGGCGCGGGCGAAGGCGGCGGCCACCGAGGAGACGGCGGGGACGACCTCGACCTCGAGGCCGAACTCCGGGGCGCGCAGGCTCCGTACGACGCCGAAGAAGCCGGGGTCGCCGTCCGCGAGCACCACGGCGGTGCCGCGGTGGGCGGCGATGCGGCGGGCGGCGAGGTCGAGGCTGCCGAGGCGGATGCGCTCGGCGGTGCCGGGCACCTCGGGCAGTGCCAGGTGGTGGGCGGCGCCGGCCACGAGGGTGGCGGCGCCGAGCGCGCCGCGTGCCGCCTCGGTCAGCGGCGAGCCGTCCCAGCCGATCACCGTGACCCGGTCGGCCATCGTCGTCAGTCTCCCAGGGGGTTTGCGCAGGTCGTCAGGGGCCGCCCGTACGGGCCCCGTGAGCGTACCCCGTCGTGTAGTACGGCGTGGCCCCGGCCGTGCCGCGTCGCCGCGCTTCCCGTCCGGTCAGCTCCATTCCGGGAACGACGTGAAACCGTCCGAGCCGTCGAGGCCGTCCCCCGCGCCCTCCAGGTCCTCCGGGAGCAGGCTCCAGACGATGAAGTCGGTGCGGACGTCGGCCCAGCCGCCGTCCTCGGTCCGCACGTGGGCTATGCAGGCGTTGCGCAGGACGCCCTCGCTGATGCAGCCGATCTTCTGCGCGACCTGCTGGGAGGCGGTGTTGCCGGCGGCGGTGCGCAGTTCGACGCGCTCGAACTTCTGGTCCTGGAACAGCCAGCGGGCGGTGGCGAGCGCCGCCTCGGAGGCGTAGCCCTCGCCGCGGGCCCAGGGGGCGACGATGTACGACAGCTCGGCGGAGCGGACGTGCCAGTCGGCCTTGGTCAGCTGCACGACGCCGACCAGGCGCTGGGTGAGGAACTCGGTGACGGCCAGGTCCAGGCCGCGGCCCTCGGCACGCTCGGTGGGCGCGTACTCGGTGACCCAGGTGCGGGCGCCGTCCTCGGTGAAGGGCTGGGGGACGTCGGTCCAGGCGGCGACCTGTTCGTCGTTCATCATCGCGGCCAGGGCGGGGACGTCGTCCTCGTCGAGGGGACGCAGCACCAACCGCTCCGTGCTGATGGAGATGTTGGGGAAGGTGCTAGTCATGCGCCGCTCCGTAACCTTCGGTGAACCTTCAGGGTCAGGCTGAACTGCCCAGCATGCAGCATGCAAGCATCGCGCCGCACCACGGGGTCCACACCCGGTGAGGGTGTGGACCCCGTGCGTGGCGATACACCGTGACGCGTCGTCAGGCGCGCGCCTGCGGTACCGGCCGTGCTCAGAAGGAGGGGATGACGGAGCCGGCGTACTTGTCCTGGATGAACTTCCTGACCTCGGGCGAGGTGAGGAGCTTGGCGAGCTTCTTGACCCGCGGGTCCTTCTCGTTGCCCTCCTCGACCGCGAGGAAGTTGCCGTACGGGCTGTTCTTCGCGGACTCCAGGACCAGGGCCTCCTTGGCGGGCTTGATCCCGGAGGAGATGGCGTAGTTGCCGTTGATCACCGCCGCGTCCACGTCGTCCAGGGAGCGCGCGGTCTGGGCCGCCTCGACCTCCTTGAACTGCAGCTTCTTCGGGTTCTTGGTGATGTCCCGCGGGGTGGCCTCGGTGCCGACGCCGTCCTTGAGGGTGATCAGCCCGTTGGCGGCGAGCAGCTTCAGGGCGCGGGCCTCGTTGACGGAGTCGTTCGGGACAGCGATGGTCGCACCGCTCTTCAGGGCGTCGGCCTTCTTGACCTTGTGGGAGTAGAGGCCGAGCGGCTCCAGGTGCACCGTGACGACGGGCGCGATGTGGGTGCCGCGCTTGTTGTTGAAGTCGTCGAGGTACGGCTGGTTCTGGAAGTAGTTGGCGTCCACCGAGCCGTCCTCGGTCGCCGTGTTCGGCGTGATGTAGTCGGTGAACTCCTTGACCTCGAGGTCGAGGCCCGCCTTCTTCGCCAGGTTCTTCTTGACGAAGTTCAGGATCTCGGCGTGCGGGGTCGGGCTCGCGGCGACGACCAGGGGGCCGCTGTAGTCGGAGGAGCCGGCGGAGTTCTTGCCGGAGCCGCAGGCGCTGAGCCCGAGGGTGAGGGCTCCGGCGGCGAGGACGGCGGTGGTGAGCTTGGCGGTGTTACGCACGAAAAGTGCCTTTCCTTCAGGGGTGGTGCGGCCCCGTCGTGGGTGGGACGGGGAGTTCTGGGGGGTCAGGCGACCTTGCCGACGTCGGCGGCCGCGGGCTCCTTCGCCTTCAGCAGCCGCAGCTTCGGCGCCGGGCCGGAGCGGGCGCCGCGGTGGTGCAGGGCGCGGGCCGCGACGTCGCCGGCGAACTGGATGAGGGAGATGACGACGGCGAGGATCGCCACGATCACCCACATCAGGCCGGTCTCGAAGCGCTGGTAGCCGTAGCGGACGGCGAGGTCGCCGAGGCCGCCGGCGCCGACGGTGCCGGCCATGGCGGAGTAGCCGATGAGCGCGACGAGGGTGGTGGTCGCGGAGGCGATCAGCGACGGCAGGGCTTCCGGCACCAGGACCTTGCGGACGATGGTGAGGGTGTTGCCGCCCATCGACTGCACTGCTTCGACGAGTCCGCCGTCCACTTCGCGGACGGCCGTCTCGACGAGGCGGGCGAAGAACGGGATGGCGCCTATGGCCAGCGGCACGATGGCCGCGTCACGGCCGATGCTGGTCCCGGTGACCCACCGGGTGAAGCTGGTCAGGGCGACCATGAGGATGATGAACGGCATGGAGCGGGTGATGTTCACGACCTGCCCGAGGACCTTGTTCACCACGACGTTCTGCAGCAGTCCGCCGCGCTCGCTGACCACCAGCAGGATGCCCAGCGGCAGTCCGCCGGCGACGGCGATGAGCGTGGACCAGCCGACCATGTAGGCGGTGTTCCAGCACTCCGGTTCCAGCAGCGACCACATCTCGGACCAGGTCACTTGGCCCCCTCCTTCACCAGCGGGGCCTCGGAGGCCGGGTTGTCCACGACGTCGATCTGCAGTCCCTGTTCGCGCAGGAAGCCGATCGGCACGACGTTGTCCTCGTAGCGGCCGGGCAGTTCGACGCGCATCCGGCCGACCTGGAGGCCGCCGGCGGTGTCGAGGGCGGCGCCGAGGATGGAGACGTCGATGTCGTAGGTGCGCGCGAGCCGCGAGACGACCGGCTGGGTGGCGGCCTCGCCGTGGAAGGTGACGTCGACGACGGTCCGGTCGGCACCGGAGGCCTCACCGCTCACCGGGAACAGCGCCGCGGCCAGCTCGGAGCCCGGGGTGGCGAGCAGTTCGCCGACGGTGCCGGACTCGACGATGCGGCCCTTCTCCATGAGCGCGGCCGAGTCGCAGACCGACTTCACGACGTCCATCTCGTGCGTGATGAGCAGGACGGTCAGGCCGAGCTGCCGGTTCAGGTCGCGCAGCAACTGGAGGATCGAGCGGGTGGTCTCCGGGTCCAGGGCGCTCGTGGCCTCGTCGGACAGCAGCACCTCGGGATCGCCGGCGAGGGCGCGGGCGATGCCCACGCGCTGCTTCTGGCCGCCGGAGAGCTGGGCGGGGTAGGCGCGGGCCTTGTCGGCGAGGCCGACCAGGTCGAGCAGTTCGAGCGCCTTGCGGGAACGTTCCCGCCCCGAGGTGCCGAGGATCTCCAGCGGCAGTTCGACGTTGTCCTGGACCGTCCGCGAGGAGAGCAGGTTGAAGTGCTGGAAGACCATGCCGATACGGCTGCGCGCGCGGCGGAGTTCCCGGCCGGCGCGGGGGCCCCGCCCGGCGAGGGCCGTGAGGTCCTGTCCGGCGACGGTGACCGTCCCGGAGGTGGGGCGCTCCAGCAGGTTGACGCAGCGGATGAGCGAGGACTTGCCGGCGCCGGACTGGCCGATGACGCCGAACACCTCGCCTTCGCGGACATGCAGGTCGACGCCGTCGAGGGCGGTGACCTCGCGGCCGCGTGAGCGGTAGACCTTGGTCAGGCCCGTTGTCGTGATCACGTGGGTTTCCGTCACTGTCGAGTGCGCGGCGCGTCGTGGGCACCGGCGCACGGCGTTCATGGTCGTGGGCAGCCGGAACGCGGCACGAATCCCGGGAGGACGCGGAGGACGGCGGGAAAGGTGCGCGCGATGGGGGTCCCCTCACGCCGTTCCGGCGGTGAGGGACGAGGCTCGGTCGTCCGCGCCGGACGGGCCGGACGCGGCGGTGGACACGAGCGGGCTCTCGCTTCGGGGCGCGAGGCTCAGGTGGTGCGGGGGCCCTCTGTCAGGCGCACATTCGACGCACAGGACACAGACAACGAGCACCGGGCGTCATCGTCGCCTCGGTCGCAGGGATGCGGTCGCTCGTCGTGGTCATGCGAGCAGTAAAGCAGACCGGCGATGCCGTCCCGGCATCGCTGTCCGCATGGTGGACACCCGTGGACACCCTGCGCCCCGGGCCGGCTCGCCACTTCCGCCCGCCCGTGACCAGCAAGGACGCGGTCGGCGCCGGAACTTGCGCCGCTCCCCCACGCGCGCGGGGCGGGCCAGGGCTGTGGCCGACACCACGACCGCGGCGCCCTCCCGGCGAGCCCCCGCCGTACCCCCTGGGGGCACGCGCCGGGGCCGGGGACGCCGGGGTATTTGGGCCGTAATAAGGTCGCACCATGCTTGATGCCCTGACGCTGGTGACCGGCGTCGCCGCGCTGCTGCTCGCCGCCTGGTGCGGCTTCGCGGCCTACCGCGACCAGCCGACGAAGGACTGGCACTTCATCGGGATGGCCGTGGTCACGCTGCTGGCCACGGTGCAGCTGGTGATCGGGGTCGTGGCGCTGGCGCGGGGCGGGAAGCCGGAGCAGGGGACGGCGATCTTCGTGGCCTATCTGCTGGGCGCCTTCGCGTGCGTCCCTGCGGCCGGCTTCATGTCGCTGGCCGAGCGGACGCGCTGGGGCTCGGTGACGGCCGCGGCCGGCGGTGTCGTCCTCGCCGTCCTCGAAGTGCGGCTCTACGACATCTGGGGAGGGTGAGATGGCGACCACGCAGCAGAAGCCGCCGCGCACGCGGCTGATCGGCGGTCCGGGGATGCTGCTCGTCTGGCTGTACGGGGTGATGGTCGTCGGCGCGGTGTCGCGCTCCGTCTACCAGATCGCCACCGAGTTCGACCGGGCGCCGCTCGCCTACACCCTCTCCGCGCTGGCGGGCCTCGTCTACGGGTTCATCACGTACTCGCTGGTCCGCGGCGGCGAACGGGCGCGCAGGGCGGCGCTGGTGTGCTGCGCCGCCGAACTCGCGGGTGTGCTGGTCGTCGGGACCTGGACGCTCGTCGAGCCGTCCGCCTTCCCCGACGCGACCGTGTGGTCGGACTACGGGATGGGCTACCTCTTCATTCCGGTGCTGCTGCCGGTCTCGGCGCTGTACTGGCTGCGCAGGGCCGAGAAGCGGCAGCCTGACGCCGCCTGACCCACTGGGCCCTGTTCGGCCGAACAGGGCCTACGCCGTCGCCACGTAGGCGCCGGCCGGCTTCTCCAGGACGATCATCGGTACGCCGTCCGCGCCCTGGGAGGTGCCCACCGCCTGGTAGCCCACGCGCCGGTACAGGCGCAGGCCGCTCTCGCTGCGGTGGCCGGTGTGCAGCCGGAACCTGGTGGCCCCGCGCTCCCCGGCCAGCGCCGCCTCCGCCGCGCGCAGCAGCCGCGCGCCGATGCCGTGGCCCTGGAGGCGCGGGTGGACGCAGAGCTTTCCGATGGAGGCGGCGCCGTCTCCGGTCACGCTGCCCCGCACCGAGCCGACCACCTCCTCGCCGAGCCGCGCGACGAACACGCAGTCCTCGGCGACCTCCCGGCGGACCGAGTCCAGGCTCTGGACGAGCGGGTCGATGCGGTAATTGCCGTAGAGCGCCGCCTCGCTCTGGAAGCACAGGTACTGCAACCTGAAGATCTGCTCCGCGTCCTGCTCGGTCGCCGCAGAGATGGTCACGCTCATGCCCATGTGCGCACGCCTCCCGCTCACCTGATCCGCTGCCGTTCCCGACTTCTATCCCCGCACTTCGCGGGCCGCAACCTCCGAGGTGAGCAATCGCCGCAGACATCCCAGGCATCGGGAACGTTCCGGGCCGAGGCTGCCCTGTGAGATACCCAACTCGCCCGCGATCTCCCGGTAGGTGAGGTCCCGCGGCGACAGCAGCGCCTCCAGCAGCCGCGGGCAGCGGCCCGGCAGCCGGCGCACCGCGTCGCGCAGCGCCCGCCGCCCGGAGGCGGCCAGGGCGAGGTGTTCGGGGGTGCGCTCGTGGTCGTCGGCGGGTTCGAGGCCGTACGGCAGTTCCAGCCGGACCGTGCGGCGGGTGCGGCGCGCCTCGAGGCGCACGGCCCGGCGCAGCCAGCCCTGCGGATCGGGAGGCGGGCCGCCCGCCTCCAGGAGTTCCAGCAGCCGTACCCAGACCGCCTGTTCCAGGTCGCCCGGTTCGGATCCGGACGCGTACGCCTCGGCCGACGCCTCGGCGGCGAGCAGCGGGCGCAGGGCGGTGAGCAGGTCGTGCGTCATATGCGGCACGACGCGGCCGCCCCGGCGCGGGTTGCCGGAGCGGCCGTCGTTTCACCCCAACCGGGGTTGGATCTCTCAGCCGTTGACGAAGTCCTCGCGGGCCAGCAGGCCGGTGTCCGCGTTGTCGGTGAAGACGCCGTCGATGCCGGTCGCGAAGTACGCCCGGAAGACGCCGAAGACGTCACCGTAGGCGTCCGGGTCCGTGCCCCTGCGGAACTTCGGCGGCAGGAAGGGGTTCTCGTTGCGGACGGTCCACGGGTGCACGACCAGGCCCGCCGCGTGCGCGTCGCGGACGAGCGAGCTGGGCGTGGTGAGGTTGCCGTCCTTGTCCTTGGGGATGACCAGGTCGAAGGTCGGGCCGATGCCCTGGGCGTAGGAGGCGATCTCCTTCAGGCCCTTGGGGGTGATGAGGTCGGCCACGGTGCGCGGGTCGCCCGCCTCGACGAAGTCGTAGGGACGGCTGTCGGCGCCGGACAGCAGCACGGCGAGGGGGTTCCCGACCAGCTTGTTCAGGCGCTGGATGCTGCTCGGCTCGAAGGACTGGATGATGACCGGCGCGTCCTTCCCGTCCTTGCCGTGCTTGCGCAGCAGCCGGGCGACCCGCTCCTCCAGGCCGAGGCCGAGCTTGCGGAAGTAGGTGGGGTGCTTGGTCTCCGGGTAGATCCAGACCTGCCGGCCGCGCCTGCGGGTCTGCTCGTCCTGCCACTTCAGGACCTCTTCGAAGGTGGGGATCTCCCAGCGCCCGTTGTAGAGGGTGTTGTGCGGGCGGTTGGCCGGGATGCGCTCGACCGCGCGCAGCGTCTTCAGCTCCGCCAGCGTGAAGTCCTCGGTGAACCAGCCGGTGGTGGGGACCCCGTCGAGGGTCTTGGTGGTCTTGCGGTCGGCGAACTCGGGGTGGTCGGCGACGTCCGTGGTGCCGCCGATCTCCGGCTCGTGCCGGCAGACCAGGTGACCGTCCTTGGTGGGCACCAGGTCACCGGCCTCGACGATGTGCGCGCCCAGGTCCAGGGCGAGGTTGTACGAGCCGAAGGTGTGCTCCGGCCGGTAGCCGCTGGCGCCCCGGTGCCCGATGATCGTGGGCACCGGCAGGCTCTTCAGGCCGCCGCCGGCGGACCCGGCCGTGGTGCCGCCCGCCGCCCGCGCTGCGCCGGGCAGCCCGAGGACCGCGCCGCCCGCGCCGAGCACCGCCGCGCCGAGCAGCGCCCGCCGTCCGGTCGCGTGTACCTGTCCGTCCGACCCCTGCGTGGCCATGACCGTCTCCTGCCCGTCGTGTCGTGGGTGGTGCGGGCCGATGGTAGGGGGGTGCGCATGACATGGGGGAGACCGCGTGCCGAACACAGGGGTGACGCCGGATGTCGTCACGGGCACGGCGGGTGACGCACCGTCGGCATGACCCGGGCCGGGCGGGGAACCCGCAGGGGGACGCGACCGGCGCGGCACGCGCGACCTCCGTCACATCGTTCCGTCCCGGTTTCCGGGGCGCTACGGGGTGCCGTCGCAGGTAAACATGCGTCAACAGTGCGTAAGACGTGGTGAGCCCGATGTGCAATCCGCCCGGGGCCGCGAGTATCGTCCTCACCTGCACATACTCATACCGAATCCCTTGACACCGGAGGGTCCGTTGTCCCGCTTCGCGCTCATCAAGGCAGTGCTCGGTCCGATCATGCGCCTGATGTTCCGCCCCCGGGTGGAGGGTGCGGAGCGCATCCCGGGCGACGGTCCGGTGATCCTGGCCGGCAACCACCTGACGTTCATCGACTCGATGATCCTGCCGCTGGTCTGCGACCGTCAGGTCGTCTTCATCGGCAAGGACGAGTACGTCACCGGCAAGGGCCTCAAGGGCCGGCTGATGGCCTGGTTCTTCACCGGCGTCGGCATGGTCCCGGTCGACCGCGACGGCGGCAAGGGCGGCGTCGCGGCGCTGATGACCGGCCGGCGGATCCTGGAGGAGGGCCGGATCTTCGGCATCTACCCCGAGGGGACCCGCTCCCCCGACGGCCGCCTGTACCGGGGGCGCACCGGCATCGCGCGGCTGACGCTGATGACCGGGGCGCCCGTCGTCCCGTTCGCCATGATCGGCACGGACAAGATCCAGCCCGGCGGGTCGGGGATGCCGCGGCCGAGCCGGGTCACCGTCCGGTTCGGCGAGCCGATGGAGTTCTCCCGCTACGAGGGGATGGACCGGGACCGGTATGTGCTGCGGGCGGTGACCGACTCGGTGATGGCCGAGGTCATGCGGTTGTCCGGGCAGGAGTACGTGGACATGTACGCCACGAAGGCGAAGGCGGCGTAAGCCTCCGGCGCTCGGCCGGGATCGCGCCGTCGGGGACCGATGTCTTCCGGGTGCGGGTGACCGGTGGCTGAGCGCGCGGTTCCCCGCGCCCCCTTCGGCGCGCCTGACTCAGGGCGCTTCTTCGAGGCGCCGGCCCTTCAGCAGGAACCAGGCCGCCGCCGCTGTCGCGAGGAGGACCGCCGCACCGGCGCCCGAAGCCAGGTGGAGGCCGTGCACGAAGGAGTCTCGGGCCGCCGTCAGCAGCGCTTCCGCGGTGGGCCGGGGCAGGGCCGACGCCGCCTCCACCGCGCCGCCCAGTGACTCGCGGGCCTGGGCCGGAGTGCCGGGCGGGCCGCTGAAGCCGCGGTAGACGCCGGTCACGATCGAGCCGAGCAGGGCGATCCCGAGGGCGGCGCCGAGTTCGTACGCCGTCTCGGAGACCGCGGAGGCCGCGCCCGCCTGCTCCTTGGGGACGGCGGCGAGGATGACGTCGGCGGTCACCGTGAAGGAGAAGCCGGCGCCCACGCCGACCACCAGCAGGGCCGCGCCCAGGAGCGGGTAGCCCGTCGAGGCGCTCAGCTTCGTCAGCACGGCCAGGGCCAGGCCCACTGCGGCGAGTCCGCCGGAGACCACGGCCCGTACCGAGAAGCGGCGGGCCGCGCGGCCGGCGGCCAGCCCCGCGGCGACCGCGCCGACGGCGGCGGGCACTTCGGCCAGCCCTGCCTCGAACGGCGCCCTGCCCTGCACCAGTTGCAGGTACTGGGAGAGGAAGAAGACCAGCCCGGACATGCCGAGGACGGTCAGGAGGTCGGCGAGGACGGCGCCGCTGAAGCCGCGGTCGCGGAACAGCCGCATGTCCAGCAGGGGCGTCGGCAGTGTGAGCTGGCGGCGCACGAACCCGTGGAGCGCGGCCGCGCCGAGCAGTCCGGTGGCGAGGGCCACCGGGGTGGGCCCGTGGGCGGCGGCGTCCTTCACCGCGTACACGACGCCGATCACGCCGGCCAGCGAGAGCGCCACGCTCAGCGGGTCCCAGGGTCCGGGGCGCGGATTGCGGGACTCCGGGAGCGTCCGGACGCCGACGAGCACGAGGACCGCCATCACGGGCAGGTTGATGAGGAAGACCGAGCCCCACCAGAAGTGTTCGAGCAGGAATCCGCCGGCGACCGGGCCGACGGCCGTGCCGGCGGAGGCGGTCGCGCCCCAGATGCCGACGGCGAGGCTGCGCTCGCGCGGGTCGGGGAAGATGTTGCGGATCAGGGCGAGGGTGGCGGGCATCAGGGTCGCGCCCGCGACGCCGAGCAGCGCCCGCGCCGCGATCATCAGCTCGGGCGTCGTGGCGTAGGCGTTGAGGACGGAGACCGCGCCGAACGCCGTGGCACCGCCGAGCAGGACGCGCTTGCGGCCGACGCGGTCGCCGAGACTGCCCATGGAGACGAGCAGGCCGGCGATGACGAACGAGTAGACGTCGCCGATCCACAGCAGCTGGGTGCCGGAGGGCTTCAGGTCCTCACTGATGTAGGGGGTCGCGAGGCCGAGGACGGTCGCGTCGACGGTCACCAGCAGCACGGCCAGGACGAGGACGGAGAGCGCGAGCCAGCGGCCCGGGCGCCTCTCCACACCCGTCACCGTCGCCGGCCGCAGGGTGCTGGTCATGGTTCCTCTCTTCGTGTCGCTCCGCCGAGCAGCAGCTCGACGATCATGTGGGTGAAGTCCTTGGGGGCCACGCGGCCCTCGGCCACGGCCCAGGCTCCGGAGGCCAGCAGTCCGTACAGCGCCTCGGTCAGCCAGGCCGGGGTGAGGTCGATGCGGAACTCTCCGGCCGCCTGGCCGCGCCGGAACAGGGCCGCGACGCGGTCGTCGATGCGGGTCCAGCCGGCGTTCTGCTCCTCGCCCTCGAAGAGCTGGTTCTCGGTGTAGAGGAAGGCGAGCAGTCCGGCGGCCGGTTCGATCGCGCGCACCAGACGCCGTACGGCCTCACCAGCCGGCCCCTCGTCGAGGCGGGCCGTGTCGAGCGCGGCCTCGCACTCGGCGATGCCGAGCGACTCCAGCGCCCGGACGAGCGCGTCGCGCCCGGCGAAGTGGCGGTGCAGCGTGGCCCGGCTGATCCCGGCCGCCCTGGCGACCTCGTCCATGGTGGCGGTGGATTTCCGGGTGAGCAGGGCGGCTGCGCTGCGCAGCACGTGGTCACGATTCACGGCCATGAGACAAGGGTAACCCATGTGAGACACAGATGTCTCAGAGAAGGCGCACTGGTCTCATAGGCGGCGAAGGGGCGGGGGCTGGAGCGGCGGCGGGAGCTGCGGGAATGGGAAGCGGTGCGGCGGTGAGGGCTCAGTGCCAGGGCAGCTGTCCGCGCCGCTCCCAGTAGGCGCGCGGCTCCTCGGCCAGTGCGTCGAGGCGGGCGAGCTGATCCTCGTCGAGGTCCACGGCCGGGGCGTGCAGGTTGGAGGCGAGCTGGGCGGCGGTGGCCGCGCCGGACAGCACGACGCCCGCCCACGGCCGGTGCAGGACCAGCGCGAGGGCGACCGCGTCGCAGTCCATGCCGGTCTCCCGGGCCACGGCCCGCAGCGCCTCGGGCGCGTCCGGCCCGGCGAGCCGCCCGTTGGCCATGCCCTCCTTGACGATCACCGTGAGCCCGGCGTCGTGCGCCTCGGCCAGGGCGGGCCCCGCCGAGGTCTCCAGGGCGTTGTACGTCGACTGGACGGTACGGAAGAGGGGCTCGCCGTCGACCGTCACGGCGAGCGCGGCGCGGATGGCGTCGGCCTGTGCGGGGCCGCTGGTGGAGAAGCCGACGGTGAGGCCCCGCTCGGCGGCCTCCGCCAGCGCGGCGTGCAGCTTCTGGTCGGTGAGGGCGGGGCTGTCCGGCGTCACCGAGTGGATCTGGTACAGGTCGAGCCGGTCCCCGAGCAGTTCGGCGCTCTCCGCGCGCTGCCGCTCGTAGGTGGCGAGGCTGTGGTCCTTGACCTCGTGGTGCTCGGCGTCGGTGCGCCAGTCGGCGGTGTACGTGTAGCCCCACTTGCTGCCGACGACGACGTCGCCGGCGTCGGGGCGGGCGCGCAGCCAGTCGGCGAGGAACTCCTCGGAACGCCCGTAGGAGCGGGCGGCGTCGATGTAGCGGACGCCCTGCGCGTAGGCGGCGTCCAGGAGTTCGTGGGTGCGCGCGCGCAGGGCGTCGACGGTGCGGTCGGCCGGGAGGTCACGCTCGCGGCCGAGGTTGATGTAGCCCGGGCGCCCGACGGCGGCGAGCCCCAGGCCCATGTGGGAGGTGGGAGTCGTGGCTGAGGCCAGTCGGGCGAAGGGCATCACAGGCTCCGTTCGGTCGGTTCCTCGCCGTGTGGTGACCAACGTATCCCGTGCCGCCCCGCCCGTCGCGACCTGCTACTTCCCCGGCTGCTTGGCGGTGGCCCAGGCGTGCTGCGCCGCCACGTCCGCCTTCACCTCGGCGAGCTGGACGGCGACCGCGCTCGGTGCGGTGCCCCCGCGGCCGCTGCGGGAGGCGAGGGCGCCGGGAACGTCGAGGACCGTACGCACATCGGGGGTGAGGTGGGGGGAGATCTCCGCGAACTGCTCGTCGGTCAGTTTGTCCAGCTCCTTGCCCTCGGCCTCGGCCGCCTTCACGCACTCGCCGGCGACCTCGTGCGCCACCCGGAACGGCACGCCCTGCCGGACCAGCCACTCGGCGATGTCGGTGGCGAGCGAGAAGCCGGCCGGGGCCAGTTCCTCCATGCGCTCGCGGTGCACGGTGAGGGTGGCGATCATGCCGGTGAAGGCGGGGAGCAGGACTTCGAGCTGGTCGCAGGAGTCGAAGACGGGCTCCTTGTCCTCCTGCAGGTCACGGTTGTACGCGAGGGGCAGCGCCTTGAGGGTCGCCATGAGCCCCGTCAGGTTGCCGATCAGCCGGCCGGACTTGCCGCGGGCCAGCTCCGCGATGTCCGGGTTCTTCTTCTGCGGCATGATCGACGAGCCGGTGGAGAAGGCGTCGTGCAGGGTCACGAAGGAGAACTCCTTCGTGTTCCAGATGATGATCTCCTCGGCGATCCGGGAGAGGTTCACACCGATCATCGCGGTGATGAAGGCGAACTCGGCGGCGAAGTCCCGGGAGGCCGTGCCGTCGATGGAGTTGCCGGCGCTGCCGTGCTCGAAGCCGAGGTCCTCGGCGACCGCCTCCGGGTCGAGCCCGAGGCTGCTGCCCGCCAGCGCCCCCGAGCCGTACGGCGACACCGCCGTGCGCTCGTCCCACTGCCGCAGCCGCTCGGCGTCCCGGGACAGGGACTGCACGTGCGCGAGGACGTGGTGGGCGAAGAGGACGGGCTGCGCGTGCTGGAGGTGGGTCCGCCCGGGCATGGCCACGTCGGGGTGGGCCTCGGCCAGGCCGACGAGCGCGTCCTGGAGGTCGGCGATCAGGCCGCCGATGATCCGGGCGTGGTCGCGCAGGTACATGCGGAAGAGGGTCGCGACCTGGTCGTTGCGGGACCGGCCCGCGCGCAGCTTGCCGCCGAGGTCCGCGCCGAGGCGCTCCAGCAGTCCGCGTTCGAGGGCGGTGTGCACGTCCTCGTCGGCGACGGTGCCCACGAACTCCCCGGACGCCACGTCCGCCTCGAGCCGGTCCAGGCCCGCGAGCATCCTCGTCAGCTCGTCGTCGGTGAGGAGCCCCGCCTTGTGCAGCACGCGCGCGTGGGCACGCGAACCGGCGATGTCGTAGGGCGCGAGCCGCCAGTCGAAGTGGACGGACGCGGACAGCTTCGCCAGGGCTTCGGCGGGACCGTCGGCGAAACGGCCGCCCCAGAGCCGTACGTCACCGCTGTTGCTGCTCACTTGCGTTGCTCCTCGAGGGTCTGGATGTGCCGCCGCCTCCCCACCTGGGAGCGAGGAGACGGTTGCCAGGCTAGTGCGTGCGGGGTGCGCCCGGCGGATCAGCTGGTCAGGCCAGGTCGCGCTTGGCGGCGATCTTCGACGACAGGCTGTAGATGTCGATGAAGCCCTTGGCGGCGGCCTGGTCGAAGGTGTCGCCGGTGTCGTAGGTGGCCAGGTTGAAGTCGTAGAGCGAGGACTCGGAGCGCCGGCCGGTGACGACGGCGCGGCCGCCGTGCAGGGTCATCCGGATGTCCCCGGAGACGTGCTGGTTGGCCTCGTTGATGAAGCCCTCCAGGGCGCGCTTGAGCGGGGAGAACCACTGGCCGTCGTAGACCAGTTCGCCCCAGCGCTGCTCGACCTGCCGCTTGTAGCGGGCCAGTTCGCGCTCGACGGTGACGTTCTCCAGCTCCTGGTGGGCGGTGATCAGGGCGATCGCGCCCGGAGCCTCGTACACCTCGCGGGACTTGATGCCGACCAGCCGGTCCTCGACCATGTCGATCCGGCCGATGCCCTGGGCGCCGGCGCGCTCGTTGAGCTGCTGGATGGCCTGCAGGACGGTGACGGGCTTGCCGTCGACGGCGACCGGGACACCCTCCTTGAAGGTGATGATCACCTCGTCGGCCTCGCGCGGGAGGGCCGGGTTCTGGGTGTACTCGTAGATGTCCTCGATCGGGGCGTTCCAGATGTCCTCGAGGAAGCCGGTCTCGACGGCCCGGCCGAAGACGTTCTGGTCGATGGAGTACGGGGACTTCTTGGTGGTCGCGATCGGGAGGTTCTTCTCCTCGCAGAACGCGATGGCCTTGTCCCGGGTCATCGCGTAGTCGCGGACCGGCGCGATGCACTTGAGGTCGGGGGCGAGGGCGACGATGCCGGCCTCGAAGCGGACCTGGTCGTTGCCCTTGCCGGTGCAGCCGTGGGCGACCGTGGTGGCGCCGTGCTTCTGGGCGGCGGCGACGAGGTGCTTGACGATGGTCGGCCGGGACAGGGCCGAGACCAGCGGGTAGCGGTCCATGTAGAGGGCGTTGGCCTTGATCGCCGGGAGGCAGTACTCGTCGGCGAACTCGTCCCTCGCGTCCGCGACCTCGGCCTCGACGGCGCCGCAGGCGAGCGCGCGCTTGCGGATGACGTCCAGGTCCTCGCCGCCCTGGCCGACGTCGACCGCAACGGCGATGACCTCGGCGCCCGTCTCCTCGGCGATCCAGCCGATGGCGACGGAGGTGTCCAGACCGCCTGAGTAGGCGAGTACGACGCGCTCGGTCACGGGTTTCTCCTCACAGTGCATTCGCTGTCATGCATGAGTATGCAGAAGTCTGCATGATTCGTCAATCTCATCGGGTCTGAACACGCGGAGCCGCTCTCCCGTACCTCGGGCCGTGGCCGCCCCGAAGCAGCGCCGGCCGGGGCGGCCACGGCACGTTCGTTCTCGGCCAAGTTCTTAGACAGCCGAAGGAAACGGCTCGATAATCGGCCGACATGGGAAAGACCTACGAGCGCATAGACGGCAGGCTGCGGACGTTCATCGAGGCGCAGCCGCTCTTCTTCACCGCGACCGCCCCGCTGTCCGGCGACGGCACCGTCAACCTCTCCCCCAAGGGCCTCAGGGGATCCTTCGCCGTGCTCGACGAGCACACCGTGGCCTACCTGGACTTCGCCGGGTCCAACGCGGAGACCGTGGCGCACCTGCGGGAGAACGGGCGGATCACCCTCATGTGGTGCGCCTTCCAAGGGCCGCCCACCATCGTCCGCGTGCACGGCCGGGGCGAGCCGGTCTTCCGCGACGACCCGCGCTTCGGGGAACTCCTCGCCCGCTTCCCGGACATCGACCCGTCCACCCACGGGCTGCGCGCGATCATCGTCGTCCGCGCCGACCTGGTGCGGGACACCTGCGGCTACGCGGTGCCCTTCATGGCCTACGAGGCCGACCGCGACCTGCACGGCAAGCGGTTCGCCCGCGAGGACGACGCCTCGCTGAGCGCGTACTTCGCCGGGAAGGACCACGTGGCCAGCAGCCTGGACGGACTTCCCGGGCTGCCGCTGCCGCTCCCGCCGTCCCCCGCCTGAGCCGCTCAGCCGAGCGGGAGGCGCACCGTGAACGTCGTCGCCCCCGGGCGGGACTCCAGGTCCACGCTTCCGCCGTGCGCCTCGGTCACCGCCGCCACGATCGACAGGCCGAGGCCCGCTCCGGCGCCCCCGGAGGCCCCGGTGCGGCGGCGGTCGGCGCGGGTGAAGCGCTCGAAGACGCCCGGCTGGACCTCCTCGGGGACGCCGGGGCCGTCGTCGTGCACCCGGAGGACGGCCGCCGGGCCGTCGGTCTCCAGCGACACCGTCACCTTGGTGCCGGCCGGGGTGTGCAGCCGCGCGTTGGCCAGCAGGTTGGCGAGCACCTGCTGGAGCCGGTGGGCGTCACCGGTCACCGTCACCGGCTCCTCCGGCAGCTCCATGGTCCAGCGGTGCCCGGGGCCCGCGGCGCGGGCGTCGGTCACCGCGTCCAGGACCAGGCGGGTCAGGTCGACCGGGCGGCGCTCCAGCGGCCGGCCCGCGTCGAGACGGGCCAGGAGCAGCATCTCGTCGACCATCTCGCCCATCCGGGCGGACTCCGCGGCGATGCGCTCCAGCGCGCGGGTGACCTCGGGCGGCACCGGCCCGGGATGCAGCAGGGCGAGCTCCGCGTGACCGCGGACGGAGGCGACCGGGGTGCGCAGCTCGTGGCTGGCGTCGGCGGCGAAGCTGCGCAGCCGCTCCTCGCTGGCGTGCCGTTTGGTGAGCGCGTCCTCGACGTGGTGCAGCATCCGGTCGAAGGCGGTGGCGACCCGGCCCACCTCGCTGCGCGGGTCGGACTTCGGGCCCCGCGGCGGCAGTGCCACCTCACCGCTGGCCAGCGGCAGCTCGCTGACCCGGGCGGCGGTCGCCGCGACCCGGCTCAGCGGCCGCAGCGACCAGCGCACCCACAGGGCCCCGGTGACACCGGCGAGCGCGAGGGCCGCACCGAACACGACGGCGGCGACCAGCTCGAGCCGGCGCACGGTGGCCTCCACCGGCTCCAGCGGCAGACCGGTGATCAGCACGTCGCCGTCCTCGCCGCGGGTGGCGACGACGCGGTAGCGGTGCAGGGACGACAGGCCGACGGTGCGCGCGGTGCCGTCGAGCGGCAGCCGGGCCAGCTCGGCCTGGTCGTGCGGGGTCAGCCGGGCGGTCAGGTCGGTGGAGTCGTCGGAGTCCACGCCGGGCACGACGGCGGCGTTGGTCACCCGGCCGTGCACCAGACGGGCGCCGAAGGTGCCGGACGCCTGCCGGCGGGTGTCGCCGTGCTCGTCGCCGTCGTGGTCGGTGCGGGGCGGCACGCCGTGCTCGAGGCTCGCCGGGTAGCGGGCACCGACGTCCCGCAGCTGCTGGTCGACGCGGCTGGTCAGGAAGCCGTCGAGCTCCACCACGGCGGCCACGCCGACGGCGGCGCAGCTGACCGCGAGCAGCACCACCAGGCCCGCCGTCAGCCGGGCCCGCAGGGTGCGCGGCCGGGGCAGCCGCCCGAGCCACCGGCCCGCCTTCGCCCGCACCGCCCTCATCGCACCGCCGGCTTCAGCACGTAACCGGCCCCCCGCACCGTGTGGATCATCGGCTCGCGGCCCGCGTCCACCTTCTTGCGCAGGTAGGAGATGTACAGCTCCACCACATGGGCCTGACCGCCGAAGTCGTAGGACCACACGCGGTCGAGGATCTGCGCCTTGCTGAGCACCCGCCGGGGGTTGTTCATCAGGAAGCGCAGCAGTTCGAACTCGGTCGGGGACAGTTCGATCAGCTCCCCGCCCCGGGTGACCTCGCGGGCGTCCTCGTCCATGACCAGGTCGCCCACCGTGAGCCGCGGCCCGTCCTCCTCCAGCTGCCGGGCCATGCCCGCGCGCCGCATCAGTCCGCGCAGCCGGGCGACGACCTCCTCCAGGCTGAAGGGCTTGGTCACGTAGTCGTCGCCGCCGGCGGTGATCCCCGCGATGCGGTCCTCCACCGCGTCCCGCGCGGTGAGGAAGAGCACACAGACGTCCGGCTTCACCTCGTGCAACGAGCGCAGCACGGCGAAGCCGTCGGTGTCCGGGAGCATCACGTCGAGGACGACCGCGTCGGGCAGCAGGTCGCGGGCCTCGGCGACGGCTCCCGCGCCGTCGCCCGCCGAGCGCACCTCCCAGCCCTGGTAGCGCAGGGCGCCGCTGAGGACCTCGGCGAGATCGGGGTCGTCGTCGACGACGAGGACCCGTATCGGGCTGCCGTCGGGCCGCGTGAGGGCGTGCGGACCGGGGCGGGCGGGACCTGTGGAGGGGTCGGGGGAAGTGTTCATGGCCCCTCCAGCATCCCCCGCCGCGTGACCTGTCCGCGAGGCCCGTCCCTCAGAGTTTCCTGTGAGTGGCCCCACGCCGTGACGCCCGCGGAACCGCACGGACACCCCGCCGATCACCCGGCGGACCCCCGTCGAGCGCCCTTCGGACGCCCTGCGGGCGCCTGCGGCGGGTCCCGTGTGAGATCTCCGTGAGATCCCGGTGAGACCCCGCTCAGAGTCCGCTCTGAGTTCCCTCTGGGACGCCCCGGCGGGCCCGGCGTCTCAGAGCGCCCTCAGAGGTTGACGCCGCACAGTTGCGTCCCGGACAGGTGAAAGGACGCGAACCATGACGACGGTCCAAGAGCGGCGGGCCGCTCCGCCCGTACCGCCGGCACCCCGGCGCTCCCCGGCCGCGGCCGTGCTCATGGCGCTGTGGGCCGGGGCCGCCGCCGTGATCGCCCTGTGGTGGTTCGGCACGGACTCGGTCGTGGGCACCGCGGGCTGGCTGACCGGCGCGGGCCGGATCGCCGGACTGCTGTGCGGGTACGCCTGCGCGGTGCTGGTCGGTCTGATGGCCCGGGTCCCGCTGCTGGAACGGCGGGTCGGCTCGGACCGCGTGGCCCGCTGGCACGCGATGGCCGGCCGGTACACGATCTGCCTGCTGCTCGGGCACGTGGTGCTGATCCTCGCCGGGTACGCGGCCCAGGACCACGCCACCCTGTGGCACGAGACGGTCACGGTGGTCATGGACTACCCGGAGATGCTGAAGGCCACCGCCGGCACGGTCGTCCTCATCGCGGTCGGGATCACCTCGGCGCGCGCGGTGCGCCGCCGCACCAGCTACGAGTTCTGGTACTACGTGCACCTGCTCACCTACGCGGCGGTGTTCCTCGCCTTCGGGCACCAGCTCGCCCTGGGCAACGAGTTCAACGGCAACCTGCTGGCCACCGGCGCCTGGTACGCGCTCTACCTGGGCGTCGCGGCCCTGGTGGTGTGGTTCCGGTTCCTCGCCCCGGTACGGCTGAACCTGCGCCACCGGCTGCGGGTCGAGTCCGTGCACCACGAGGCGCCCGGCGTGTACTCGGTCGTGATGCGCGGCCGGCGGCTCGACGAGCTCGGCGCGCAGCCGGGGCAGTTCTTCCGCTGGCGGTTCCTGGGCGAGGGCATGGGCTGGACGTCCACGCCGTACTCGCTGTCGGCGCCGCCGCGGCCGGACCTGCTGCGCATCACGGTGAAGGCGCTCGGCGACCACAGCGCGGCCGTGCCGCTGCTGCGGCCGGGCACACGGGTGTGGGCGGAGGGCCCCTACGGCTCGATGACCGCCGACCGGCGCACCTCGCACAAGTCCCTGCTGATCGGGGCCGGGGTCGGCATCACCCCGCTGCGGGCGCTGTTCGAGACGCTGCCCGGTGACGTCACGCTCCTGTACCGGGCCCGCACGGCGGAGGACCTCGCCCTCGGCGCCGAGCTGGAGGCGGTCGCGCGGTGGCGCGGGGCGCGGCTGCTGTACGCGCTCAACGGCCCGCGCGGGGAGCGGCCGCCGTTCACCGTCGAGGCCCTGCGGGGGGCCGTCGCCGACCTCGCCGGGCACGACGTCTACATCTGCGGTCCCCATGCCTTCGCCCAGGACCTGTACCAGGTGCTGCGCGCCGCCGGGGTGCCGGACCGGCGTATCCACCACGAGTCGTTCGAGCTGTGAGGTCCCCTTGCACGCGTTGAGGAAGAGCCGTCCGCTGCGCCGCGTCGTGCTGGCGAGCGCCGCCACCGTCTCCGGTCTGGTGATGCTGCTGTCGCTGAAACCGCACACGCCGCCTCAGATCGCCGCGGCCCCCGCCCCCGCCGCCTCCAGCGGCTCCGGCGCCACGGCCGGGTCGGACGGATCCGGGTCGTCGTCCGGTGGGTCGTCGTCCGGCGGAACGTCGTCCGGCGGCAGGAGCACGGGGACGAAGACCACCACGGGGGACACCGTGCAGACCCGCTGGGGCCCGGTCCAGGTGCGGATCACCGTGAGGAACGGGAAGATCACCGATGTGACCGCGGTCTCCTACCCCTCGGAGAACCCCAGGGACCAGGAGATCAACGGCTACGCGATCCCCCAGCTGAGGAGGCAGGCCCTGGCCGCGCAGAGCGCCCGGATCGACGGGGTGTCGGGCGCCACCTACACCAGCGACGGCTACCGGCAGTCACTCCAGTCCGCACTGGACTCGGCCGGACTCTGAACATCCGGCGGGGCGCTGAACGCCCCGCCGCCCCGACACGTATTGCAGGGCCAAGGGACCACGCCACCCCCCTTGCCCCGTCCACGGAGGAACCGTGACCACCACGCTCGCAGGAGGCCGCGCCGCCCGGCGCCAGACGATGCGCCGCATCCGGCCGCGCCGCTCCCCCGCCGTTCCGCTGCTGCTCGCCGTCTGGGCGGGCGCGGCGGCCGTGCTCTGGCTGTGGTGGATGAACACCCCGTCCGTCGCGGGCAGCGGCGGGCGGATCCTCAACGCGGGCCGGATCACCGGCCTGCTGGCCGGCTACCTCATGGCACTGGTCGTGCTGCAGATGGCCCGGGTACCCGCCCTGGAACGGCGGGTGGGCTCCGACCGCGTCGCCCGCTGGCACGCGATGAGCGGCCGCTACACGCTCTGCCTGGTCCTCGCGCACGTCTTCCTCACCATGTGGGGCTACGCGCTGCAGGCCGGCAAGACGCTCGGCGACATCGTCCAGCAGACCGTCGACTCCATCAACCAGCTGCCCGACATGGGCAAGGCCGCCGTCGGCACCGGCCTGCTGATCGTGATCGGCCTGGTCTCGATCGGCCCGGTCCGCCGCCGGATGCCGTACGACACCTGGTACCACGTGCACCTGTTCACGTACGCGGCGGTGTTCCTCACCTTCTGGCACCAGATCACCACCGGCAACGACTTCGCCGTCGAGCCGGCCGCCAAGACCTTCTGGTACGGGCTGTACGGCGCGGTGACGGCGCTGGTGGTCTGGTACCGGATCCTCACCCCGATCCGGCTGAACCTGAAGCACCGGATGCGGGTCGAGGCGGTGATCGAGGAGACGCCGGGGATCGTGTCCGTGCTGATCGGCGGCAGCAAGCTGCACCGGATGGGCGCGGAGGCCGGCCAGTTCTTCCGCTGGCGGTTCCTGGCGCCGGGGATGCGGTTCAGCTCCCACCCGTACTCGCTGTCGGCGGCGCCCCGCCCGGACCTGCTGCGCATCACCGTGAAGGCGATCGGCGACCACAGCGCCCGGCTGCGCGAGCTCGCCCCGGGCACCCGGGTGTGGGCGGAGGGCCCGTACGGCGCCCTGACCGCGTCCCGGCGCAGCCGCGGCAAGGTGCTGCTGGTCGCGGGCGGCGTCGGCATCACCCCGATGCGGGCGCTGTTCGAGACGCTGCCCGGCGCGGCCGGGGACATCACCCTGCTCTACCGGGCCAACAGCACCCAGGACCTGGCCCTGTGGGACGAGCTGGCGAAGATCGCGGACGAGCGCGGCGCCCGGCTGATGTACGCGGTCAACAGCCCGGACGGGGAACGCCCCGACATCTCCGCGGAGTCCCTGCGGCGGAAGATCCCCGACATCGACCACCACGACGTCTTCATGTGCGGGCCGAACGGCTTCGCGCAGTCGGTGTACGAGGCGCTGCGCGGCGCGGGCGTCCCCGCCCGCCGTATCCATCACGAGTCGTTCGAGATGTGAGCGACGGGAACCCCGACCATCCGGACTTCACGGAAATCAGGAGCTCAGGAGCGATGAGGAAGAGCCACCCCGTCCGACGTGCCGTGCTCGCCGGCGCCGCCACCGTCTCCGGCATCGTGCTGCTGCTGTCGCTGAAGCCGGCGTCCGACCCGGCCTCCGCCGCGGCGGCGGGCGGCGCGGCGCCGCAGCAGACCGCGTCGGCCCAGGACTCGCCCCAGGGCGGCGCCCGGGGCGCCGGTGACGGCACGGTCACCGGGACCGTCGCCCAGACGCAGTACGGGCCCGTCCAGGTCCGCCTCACGGTGAGCGGCGGCAAGATCACCAAGGCGGAGGCCGTGCAGGCCCCGAAGGGCGGGCTCAGCAGCCAGAAGACCGAACTGGCCGTGCCCCGGCTCAACCAGGAGACGGTGGCCGCGCAGAGCGCGCGGATCGACGCGGTGTCCGGGGCCACCTACACCAGCGGCGGCTACAAGAAGTCGCTCCAGTCGGCGCTGGACCGGATGAGGACGGCCGGGTCCGCGTCCGGCGGCTCCTCGTCCGCCCACAAGGGCGGCGGCACGCCGTCCGGAACGGCGTCCGCCGGCTCCTCCGGGTCGGCGGGCTCCTCGGGGTCCTCGGGCTCGTCGGGCTCGTCGGGCTCCTCGGGCTCCTCGGGCTCCTCCCAGGCCCGCACCGTCACCGGCAAGGTCGTCCAGACCCAGTACGGCCCGGTCCAGGTCCGGGTCACGGTGAGCGGCGGCAAGATCACCAAGGCGGACGCGGTACAGGCCCCCCAGGGCGGACTCAGCAGCCAGAAGACCCAGCTCGCCGTGCCCAGGCTCAACCAGGAGGCGGTCGCGGCCGGCAGCGCGGACATCGACGCGGTGTCCGGGGCCACCTACACCAGCGGCGGCTACAAGAAGTCGCTGCAGTCGGCGCTGGACCAGGCCGGTGGCTGAGGCCGTGGCCGAGCAGCCGGCGGGGACTCCCGCCGCGGTGCGTCACGTGGAGGAGGTCATGGGGACCGTCTTCTCCTTCGACGTCCGCGGCGGGGAACCGGATGCGGTCCGGGCGGCACTGCGCGAGGCCGTCGCCGGACTGCGGCGGGCCGACGAGGTGTTCAGCACCTACCGCGACGACAGCCAGGTCTCCCGGCTGGCGCGCGGCGAGCTGACCGTCGAGGAGTGCGAGCCCGAGGTCGCCGAGGTGCTCGGTCTCGGCGCCGAGGCCGAGCGCGCCAGCGACGGCTGGTTCAGCCTGCGCTACGAGGGGCGGCTCGACCCGACCGGCATCGTCAAGGGCTGGGCGGCCGAACGGGCGGCCCGGCGGATCGCGGCGGCCGGCGCGAGCGGGGTCAGCGTCAACGGCGGCGGGGACGTCCAGCTGCTCGGCGCGCCCGAGCCGCGGCGGCCCTGGCGGATCGGGGTCTCGGACCCGCTCCGGCCGGGCGGGCTGGCCGCGGTGATCTCCACGGCCGGGGCGGCGGAGCTGGCCGTCGCGACCTCGGGCACGGCCGAGCGCGGCGCCCACATCGTGGACCCCCGCACGGGCCGCTCCGCGGTGACCGACCTGGTGGCCGTCACCGTGGTCGCCCCGCGGCTGACCTGGGCGGACTGCTGGGCCACGGCCGCCTTCGCGATGGGTTCGCGGGAGGGGCTGGCCTGGCTGGAGTCCCTCCCGGACGTGGAGGCCCTGCTGATCACGGCGGGCGACGAGGTGCGCTGCACGGGAGGTCTGGCGGCGCGGCTGGGCTGAACCGGCCCGCCCGCCCGGCTCGGACCGGGCGCCGGACGCTGGCAGTGCGGAGGGGGCGTACCGATGCGGTACGCCCCCTCCGCACGCCTCAGCCGCCGTTCTGCGCGAGCCTCAGCAGGTGGTCCGCGAGAGCCTGCCCGCCGGTGGGGTCCCGGCTGATCAGCAGGAGCGTGTCGTCGCCGGCGATGGTGCCGAGGATGTCCTGCAGCTCGGCCTGGTCGATCGCCGAGGCCAGGAACTGGGCGGCCCCCGGCGGGGTGCGCAGGACGACGAGGTTGGCGGAGGCCTCCGCGGAGATCAGCAGCTCCTGCGAGAGCCGCCGCATCCGCTCCTCCTTGGCCGACCCCCCGAGCGGGGCGCGCGGGGTGCGGAAACCTCCCTCGCTCGGCACCGCGTAGATGAGGTCGCCGTCGGTGTTGCGGATCTTCACCGCGTTCAGCTCGTCCAGGTCCCGGGAGAGCGTCGCCTGGGTGACGCTCAGCCCGTCGTCGGCCAGCAGCTTCGCCAACTGGCTCTGCGAGCGCACCGGTTGCCGGTTGAGGATGTCCACGATCCGGCGGTGGCGTGCGGTGCGGGTCTGCGGCACGGCCGGTCCGGCCCCGTTCTGCCCGTGGTCCTCCTGCGCCTGACTCATCGTCGTCCCATTCTCCGGATCATCCGTCCCCCTTGGCCACGTCCAGGATGCCGGGCAGCGCCCCGAGGAAGGCGTCCACCGCGTCGTCGCCGAGGTTCAGCGGCGGCATCAGCCGTACGACGTCGGGGGCGGGCGCGTTCACGAGGAAGCCGGCGTCCTGAGCCGCCTGCTGCGTCTGCGGCGCGAGCGGCTCGGTGAGCACGATACCCAGGAGCAGACCGGCGCCCCGGACGTGGGCGACCGACGGGTGGCCGAGGGACTCGATCCCCTCCCGCAGCCGCTCGCTCTGCCGCTTGACGTTGTCCAGGAGTCCCTCGCCCGCGATGGTGTCGAGGACGGCGAGTCCGGCGGCGCAGGCGACCGGGTTGCCGCCGAACGTGGTGCCGTGCTGTCCCGGCTGGAGCAGCTCGGCGGCGCGACCGAAGGCGACGGTGGCGCCGAGCGGCAGCCCGCCGCCGAGGCCCTTGGCGAGGGTGACGACGTCCGGCAGGACGCCCTCGTGGGCCTGGTACTCGAACCAGTGGCCGGTCCGGCCGATGCCGGTCTGCACCTCGTCGAGGACCAGCAGTGAGCCGGTGGCGGCCGTGATCGCCCGGACCGCCTTGAGATAGCCGGCCGGGGGCACCACCACCCCGTTCTCGCCCTGGATCGGCTCGACGACGACCAGGGCCGTCTCCTCGGTGACCGCGGCGGCCAGGGCCTGCGCGTCTCCGTAGGGCACATGCGTGACGTCGCCGGGCAGCGGCCGGAACGGCGCCTGCTTGCCGGGCTGCCCGGTGAGCGCGAGGGCGCCCATGGTGCGGCCGTGGAAGCCGCCCTCGGTGGCGACCATGTGGGTGCGCCCGGTCAGCCGGCCGATCTTGAAGGCGCCCTCGTTGGCCTCGGCGCCGGAGTTGCAGAAGAAGACCCGGCCGTCCCGGCCGAAGAGCTGCAGGAGCCGTTCGGCGAGCGCGACCGGCGGTTCGGCGACGAACAGGTTGGAGACATGGCCGAGGGAGGCGATCTGCCGGCTCACGGCCTCGACGACGGCCGGGTGGGCGTGGCCGAGGGCGTTGACCGCGATGCCGCCGACGAAGTCGGTGTACTCCTTGCCGTCGGCGTCCCACAGCCTCGTGCCCTCGCCGCGCACCAGGGGCAGCCGCGGAGTGCCGTAGTTGTTCATGAGCGCGCCCTGCCAGCGCGCGGTCAGTTCGGTGTTGGTCGCGGTACCCGTCATGACTGCTCCCCCTCGGCTTCGTCGGGCACGACCATGGTGCCGATGCCCTCGTCGGTGAAGATCTCCAGCAGGATCGAGTGCTGCACCCGGCCGTCGATGACGCGGGCGGTGGTGACGCCGTTGCGCACGGCGTGCAGGCAGCCCTCCATCTTCGGCACCATGCCCGAGGACAGCTCCGGCAGCAGCTTCTCCAGCTGGGAGGCGGTGAGGCGGCTGATCACCTCGTCGCTGTGCGGCCAGTCCTCGTAGAGGCCCTCGACGTCCGTGAGGACCATGAGGGTTTCGGCGCCCAGTGCCGCAGCGAGTGCCGCAGCAGCCGTATCAGCATTGACGTTGTAGACATGTCCGTCGTCCTGACTGCGGGCGATGGAGGAGACGACCGGGATGCGGCCGTCGGCGAGCAGGGCCTGGATCGCGCCCGTGTCGATCTCGGTGATCTCGCCCACCCGCCCGATGTCGACGAGCTCGCCGTCGATCTCGGGCTGGTGCCTGGTCGCGGTGATGGTGTGCGCGTCCTCGCCGGTGAGGCCGACGGCGAACGGGCCGTGCCGGTTGAGCAGCCCGACCAGCTCCCGCTGCACCTGCCCGGCCAGCACCATGCGCACGACGTCCATGGCGTCCTCGGTGGTGACGCGCAGGCCGGCCTTGAACTCGCTGACGATGCCGTGCCGGTCGAGGGCGGCGCTGATCTGCGGGCCGCCGCCGTGCACGACGACCGGCTTGAGGCCGGCGTGCCGCAGGAAGACAACGTCCTGGGCGAAGGCGGCCTTCAGCTCCTCGTTCACCATGGCGTTGCCGCCGAACTTGATGACGACGGTCTTGCCGTGGTGCCGGGTCAGCCAGGGCAGCGCCTCGATGAGGATCTGGGCCTTGGGCAGGGCGGTGTGCTTGCGCGTGGTTCCCGTGCTCGCGTGGCTCATGACGAGTAGGCGCTGTTCTCGTGGACGTAGTCGGCGGTCAGGTCGTTGGTCCAGATGGTGGCGGTCTCGGTGCCGGCGGCGAGGTCGGCGACGATGTGCACCTCGCGGTAGCGCATGTCGACGCGTTCGCGGTCCTCGCCGACACCGCCGTTCTTGCAGACCCAGACGCCGTTGATGGCGACGTTGAGCTGGTCGGGCTCGAAGGCGGCCCCGGTGGTGCCGATCGCCGACAGCACGCGGCCCCAGTTGGGGTCCTCGCCGTGGATCGCGCACTTGAGGAGGTTGTTGCGGGCGATCGAGCGGCCCACCTCCACGGCGTCCTCCTCGGTGGCCGCGTTGACCACCTCGACCCTGATGTCCTTGCTGGCGCCCTCGGCGTCCCGCACGAGCTGCTGCCCGAGGTCGTCGCACACGGCCCGCACCGCCTCCGCGAACTCCTCGTAGGCGGGGGTGGCCCCGGCGGCGCCGGAGGCCAGGAGCAGCACGGTGTCGTTGGTGGACATGCAGCCGTCGGAGTCGACGCGGTCGAAGGTGACCCGGGTGGCGGCGCGCAGGGCGCGGTCCAGCGTCCCGGCGTCGACGTCGGCGTCCGTGGTGAGGACGACGAGCATGGTGGCCAGGCCCGGCGCGAGCATCCCGGCGCCCTTGGCCATGCCGCCGACGGTCCAGCCCTCCTTGGCGACGACGGACGTCTTGTGGACGGTGTCGGTCGTCTTGATGGCGATGGCGGCCTTCTCGCCGCCGTGCTCGGACAGCTGGGCGGCGGCCGTCTCGATCCCCGGGAGCAGCTTGTCCATGGGGAGCGTCACGCCGATCAGGCCGGTGGAGCAGACGGCCACCTCGATGGCGCCGACGCCGAGGACGTCGGCGGTCTTCTCGGCGGTGGCGTGCGTGTCCTGGAAGCCCTTGGGGCCGGTGCAGGCGTTGGCGCCGCCCGAGTTGAGGATCACGGCCGACAGCCGGCCGTCCTTCAGCACCTGCTGCGACCACAGCACCGGCGCCGCCTTGACGCGGTTGGAGGTGAAGACGCCCGCGGCGGCGCGGCGCGGACCGGTGTTGACCACGAGGGCCAGGTCCGGGTTGCCGTTCTCCTTGATTCCGGCGGCGATGCCGGCCGCCGTGAATCCCTTGGCTGCCGTGACGCTCACGGTGCGACTCCGATCGTGGAAAGTCCGGTGGACTCGTCGAGCCCGAGGGCGATGTTCATGCTCTGCACGGCACCGCCCGCCGTGCCCTTGGTCAGGTTGTCGATGGCGCTGATCGCGACGATGCGGTGCGCGGCCTCGTCGTACGCGACCTGGATCTGCGCGGCGTTGGAGCCGTGGACGGACGCCGTGGCGGGCCACTGCCCCTCGGGGAGCAGGTGCACGAACGGCTCGTCGGCGAGGGCCTTGTGGTAGGCGGCGCGGACCACGTCCGCGGTCACGCCGGGCCGCGCCTTCACGTTGCAGGTGGCGAGGATGCCGCGGGGCATCGGGGCGAGGGTCGGGGTGAAGGAGACGGAGACCGGCTCCCCGGCCGCCGCGCTGAGGTTCTGGATCATCTCCGGGGTGTGCCGGTGGACCCCGCCGACGCCGTACGGCGACATCGACCCCATGACCTCGCTGCCCAGCAGGTGCGGCTTGGGCGCCTTGCCCGCGCCGGAGGTGCCGGAGGCGGCGACGACCACGGCCTCGTTCTCGGCGAGGTGGGCGGCGTACGCCGGGAAGAGCGCCAGGGAGACGGCGGTCGGGTAGCAACCGGGCACCGCGATGCGCTTGGACCCCTCCAGCGCAGCGCGGCCACCCGGCAGTTCGGGGAGGCCGTAGGGCCAGGTCCCGGCGTGCGGGGAGCCGTAGAACCGCTCCCAGTCGGCCGGGTCCCGCAGCCGGAAGTCGGCGCCCATGTCGATGACGAGGACGTCGGGCCCGAGCCGCTCGGCGACGGCGGCGGACTGGCCGTGCGGCAGGGCGAGGAAGACGACGTCGTGCCCGGCGAGGGTCTCGGCGGTGGTCTCCTGGAGCACGCGGTCGGCGAGGGGGAGCAGATGCGGTTGCAGCGCGCCGAGCCGCTGCCCGGCGTTGGAGCCGCCCGTCAGCGCGCCGATCTCGGCCTCCGGGTGCGCCAGCAGCAGGCGCAGCGCCTCTCCGCCCGCGTACCCACTCGCTCCGGCGACCGCCACACGTACAGCCATGAACCCTCCTTCGACGGCATGACTATACGTTCGCTTGCACGTTTATGCAATCCTCCTCCGGGCGGGGCCGGGCCCTTCGCGCGGCGGCCCGGCTGGGCCGCCCGCGCCTCGGACGGCAGGATGGGGAGGAGGCAGGGGCACCTCGGGGGGTGCCGGAAGCGGGCGACGGAGAGCGGGAGCGGCGCGGGTGAGCAGCGGGGCCGACGGCGGCGGGTTCTGGCCGGTGGGCGATGTGCTGGCCCATCTGGCCGGTGGCTGGCGGGTCGAGCGGACGGTACGGGATCTGGCGGGCGGCGCCGAAGGGCGGTTCACCGGGACGACCGTCTTCGAGCCGCTCGACGGCGGCGGTCTGCTGCACCGGGAGTCCGGGGTCTTCGTCTGGCAGGGCGTCGCCCGGCCCGCCGAGCGGACACTGCGCTTCCTGCCCGCCGAGCCGCCCGGGACGGCCGAGGTGCGGTTCGCGGACGGGCGCCCCTTCCACGACCTCGACCTGCGGTCCGGGCGCCATGTCGCCCACCACCCGTGCGCGGCGGACCGCTACCGGGGCGAGTTCACCGTCCTCGACGCCGGCCGCTGGCGGACGGTGTGGCGCGTGGGCGGTCCCGCCAAGGACCTGGTCCTCACGACGGACTACGCCCGCAGGGGCTGAGCGGTCACTCCGTCCAGGTGCAGGTTCCAGCGGCCCGCCCAGCCGATGACGGTGCTCGTCGACAGCGGGTGGACGTCGATGTTCCAGTACGTCGCGGGGGGCGCCTTCAGGGCGTAGACCAGGGCGGCCCGGATCACCGAGGGCTCCGCCACCGCGACGATCCGGCAGCCGTCCTCGACGGGCCGGGTGTCCAGCCAGCCGCCGACCCGGGAGATGAAGGCGAGCAGCGACTCGCCGCCGTGCGGGGTGGCGCGCGGGTCGGCGAGCCAGGCGTCCACGGCGGCCGGCTCGCGGGCCATCGCCTCGCCGAGGGTCAGGCCGCGCCAGCGGCCCATGCCGCAGTCGCGCAGGGCGAGCTGCGCGAGCGGGGAGAAGCCCAGGGCGTCCCCGGTGGCGCGGCTGCGCGGGGACGGCGAGCAGTAGCGCAGTTCGGCGGCCGCCAGGGGCAGCAGGCCGGGGGCGACACGGAGCACCTCGTCCCAGCCCGCCTGGTCCAGTGGCCGGTCGTCCTCGAAGCGTTCCGCGAGCAGCGGGGTGCTGCGCGACGTGGCGACGAACGTGACCCGAAGTGCCATGCGGCGATCGTGGGCCGACCCGGTGTCCGGGTCAAGGGGTGTCACCGCGGAGTTACCCAGGCTGTACCGAGTCTTGCTCCAGGGCGAGTGCCATCCACTGGCCGGGCCGCTCCAGCGCCCGGAAGCCGAGCTTCTCGTACACCCCGTGCGCGTCGTGGGTGGCCAGCAGGATCCGGCGCAGCCCGCAGGGCCGCAGGTGCGCGCACACGGCGGCGACGAGCGCGGTGCCGATGCCCTTGCCGCGGACGGCCGGATCGACGTAGACGTCGCACAGCCAGGCGAAGGTGGCCCGGTCGGTCACCACCCGGGCGTACGCGGCCTGGTCACCGGACAGCGAGTCGAACACCCCGAACTCGAGCGAGCCGGCCGCCGCCCGCTCGTGCTTCTCGCGCGACCGTCCCAGCGCCCAGTACGCGTCGGTGGAGAGCCAGCGGTGGACGCGGTCCACGTCGATGCGGCCGGGGTCGGTGGAGATCTCGTAGCCGTCGGCGAGGCCGGGCGTGCGGGGCGTGTCCGTCATGGCGCGAGGCTGCCAGGGCCGGCCGGTCCTGTCGATCGGTTTCGGGGCTCCCGCGGCACCGTCCGCGTCCGGGCCGCCTCGCTCCAGGCCGTGCGCAGTCGCCGTACGCCCTCCGTGATCTCGGCCGTCCCGCCGACCGCGGCGAAGCTCAGCCGGATGTGGGCGGCGGGGGGCTCCGCGCTGAAGTAGGGGCGGCCGGGGGCGAGCGCCACGCCCGCGCGCAGGGCCGCGGCGGTCAGCGCGGACTCGTCCGCGCCGTCGGGCAGCCGCAGCCACAGGTGGTAGCCGCCGGAGGGGATGTGCGGGAGGGCGAGCTCGGGGAGGTGCAGGCGCAGCGCGCCGGTCATCGCCTCCCGGCGTGCCCGCAGCTCCGCCGAGACCGTTCGCAGATGGCGCGGCCAGGCCGGCGAGCCGACGAGTTCGAGGGCCGCCTCCTGCAGCGGGCGCGGGACGAAGAAGCTGTCGACGACCTGGATGGCGCGCAGCCGCTCCAGCACCGGGCCGCGGGCGGCCAGCGCGCTGACCCGGAAGCTCGGCGAGGTCGCCTTGGTCAGCGAGCCGACGTGGACGACGACCCCGTCGGCGTCGTCGGCGGCCAGCGGGGGCGGCAGCGGCCCGGCGTCCTCGTGCACGAGGCGGCGCACGAAGTCGTCCTCGACGACGAAGGCGCCGGCCGCGCGGGCGATGCGCAGCACCTCCGCGCGCCGTCCGGCGGCGAGGACGGCGCCGGTCGGGTTCTGGAACAGCGGCTGGCAGACGAAGACGCGGGCGCCGCTCGCCCGGAACGCGTCGGCGAGCAGCTCCGGTCGCACCCCGTCGGCGTCCACCGGCACGGGCACCGGCCGCAGCCCGGAGGCGCGGGCGATGGCGAGCATGCCGGGATAGGTGGGCGACTCGACCAGCACCGGCGCGCCGGGCGGGGCGAGCGCCCGCAGCGCGGTGGTCAGCGCGGACTGGCCGCCCGCGGCGATCAGGACCTCGGCGGCGGTGACGGAACCGCCGTGCCCGCCGATGCCCCGCGCGAACCACTCGCGCAGCTCGGGCAGCCCCTCCAGCGGCGGCCGCCCCCAGGCGCCGGGGCGGCGGCCCGCGCGGGCGAGCGCCGCGGCCATGGCGCGCTCGGGCTGCAGCGAGGGATGCAGATAGCCGCCGTTGAACTCGACGACCCCCGGGGGCGGCGCGGCCAGCGAGACGGTGACCCCGGAGGCGTCCACGGTGCGCGGCACGAGATCGGCGCCGCCGTCCGCGCTGAGCGCGACCTCCTGCCAGGAGGTGTCCCCGGCGGGAGCGGACGCCGTCCTCGGCCGGGCGCGGAAGGCGCCGGCGCCGGGCCGGGTGACCACCAGCCCTTCGGCGGCGAGCTGCGCCAGGGCCCGCGACACGGTCACCGGGCTCACCCGGAACCGCTCGACCAGGGCCCGGCTCGACGGGAGCTTCTCACCCGGCGAGTAGCGGTGCAGTTCCCGCTTCAGCAGTTCCGCCAGTTCACCGCCACTGCTACGCTCTTGCATGAGAGCAGAGAGTAGCGCTACCGCGCCGAATCGGGTAGCGGTCGGCGCCCCGGAGCAGCACACCGAGCCCAGGTGCACCGGGCCGGAGCACACCCGGCCGGAGCGCGGCGGACCGCAAAGCGGCCGCCCGCGGGCCATCGTGGCGGCCCGGCGCGCCGGGACCCTCCAGGCCGCCCTCGGGGTCGTCGCCTTCTCCCTCACCTTCCCGGCCACCGCCTGGGGACTGGAGGGGTTCGGCCCCTGGTCGCTGGTCGCCGTGCGCAGCGTCCTGGCCGCGGTCGTCGCCGGCGGCTGCCTGCTGGCACTGCGCGTCCCGCCGCCCGCGCCCCGCCACTGGCCCGGACTCGCGGTCGTGGCCGCCGGCGTGGTCCTCGGCTTCCCGCTGCTGACCACGCTCGCGCTGAAGACCTCCACCACCGCGCACGCCGCCGTGGTCGTCGGCCTGCTGCCCCTGACCACCGCGCTGTTCTCCGCGCTGCGCGTCGGCACCCGCCCCTCGCGCACCTTCTGGGCGGCGGCGCTGGCGGGCGCGGCGGCGGTGGGCGCTTTCACGGCGCAGCAGAGCGGCGGTGCCCTGACCACCGCGGACGGCTTCCTGTTCGGCGCGCTGCTGGTGTGCGCCGCGGGCTACACCGAGGGCGGCCGGCTGGCCCGGATCATGCCGGGCTGGCAGGTCATCGGTTGGGCCCTGGTGCTCTGCCTGCCGGTCACCGTGCCGCTCACCGCGCTCGCGCTGTCGTACGAACCGGTACGGCTGAGCGCGCACGGCGTCGCCGGGCTGCTCTGGGTGGCGGTGGGCTCGCAGTTCCTCGGCCTGGTCGTCTGGTACCGGGGCATGGCGGCCGTCGGCATCCCCCGGGCCAGTCAGTTGCAGTTGGCGCAGCCCCTGCTCACACTGGTGTGGTCGGTGCTGCTGCTCGGCGAGCACCTCACGGCGGCCGCTGTGCTGACCGCCGCCGCCGTACTCGTCTGCATCGCGGTGACCCAGCGGGCGCGCGGCTGACGGGTCCGCGTCCGGGTCCCCGCACTGCCCAGGTCCCCCTACAGCTTCGCGCACAGCCCCTGACCGATACCGATACCGCCGCGCGCCCGCGCCGCAGACCCGAGGCCACGGGCCGCTGCTCCCGCAGATGGTGAGGAGGCGCTGCAGATGCACGCATCCGTCGGCGACCAGCTTGTCCAGCACGGCAGGGTGGTCGGCCAGCACGACCAGATCTCCGAAGTCCTCGAGGTGATGGGCGCGGAGGGCAACCCGCCGTACCGCGTCCGCCTGGAGAACGGGCACGAGGCCGTCATGTGGCCCGGCCCCGACTGCCAGGTGCTCCACCGGCAGAAGGAACAGTACAAGTAGGGCCTCTCTTTCGGATCTTGCCGGGGTCGCGAGGCCCGGCACCTCGTGTGGCACCGTCGCCCGAAGTCGGCCTGATCCGAAGGAAAGGCCCTAACGCGGTGGTCGCGCCGGCTGCTGGTAGTGGTCGGCGACGACCCTCGTCATGGCTCCGGCCGGGTCCGCCGCGACCTCACGTGCGGCGAAGAAGACGTGACCGCGCACCTCGGCGTGCTCGCGGGCGAGGGTGAGGTGCCGGGAGAGCTCGGCCGGGTCCTGCCAGGCCGCCCCCTGCGCCGGGTCGCCCGCCTTGTACAGCGCCTCCCCGACGTACAGCTCGGTGCGGCTGCCCTTGGCGACCCCGGCCCACCAGGACACCAGCTCGGCGTAGTCGGCGGCGGGCAGGCCGATGTTCCAGTAGATCTGGGGGACGACGTAGTCGATCCAGCCCTCGCGGACCCAGGTGCGGGTGTCCGCGAAGAGGTCGTCGTACGTCTGCACGCCCGCCTGCGTGTCCGAGCCGCGCGGGTCCCTCGCGGCGTTGCGCCACACCCCGAAGGGGCTGATCCCGAACCGGGTGCCGGGCCGGAGCGCGGTGATGCCGGCGGCGGTCTCGCGCACCAGCCGGTCGATGTTGTCCCGCCGCCAGGCGGCCCGGTCCGCGAAGCCGCCGCCGTGGCGGTCGAAGGCCGCGTCGTCGTCGAAGACCTGGCCGGCCACCGGATAGGGGTAGAAGTAGTCGTCGAAGTGGACGCCGTCGACGGGGTACTTCCGCACCGCGTCGAGCATCGCCTCCCGGACGAAGGCGCGGACCTCGGGCAGGCCGGGGTTGTAGTGCAGCTTCCCGCCGTACGGCACCACCCAGTCGGGGTGCCGGCGGGCCGGGTGGGAGGCGACGAGCCGGCCGGGGTCGGCGTGCAGGGCGATGCGGTACGGGTTGAACCAGGCGTGCAGCTCCAGGCCGCGGGCGTGCGCCTCCTCGACCGCGGTGCCGAGCGGGTCCCAGCCGGGGTCCCGGCCCTGGGTGCCGGTGAGGAACTGCGACCACGGCTCGTACGGCGAGGGCCACAGCGCGTCGGCGGTCGGCCGGACCTGGAACATCACCGTGTTGAGGCGGCGGCTCACCGCCGCGTCGAGGAGGGCGGTCAGCTCGGCGTGCTGCTCGCCCGCGCTCAGCCCGGTGCGGGAGGGCCAGTCGCGGTGGGACACGGTGGCCAGCCACATGCCGCGCATCTCGGTGCCCGTGGCGCCGTCGGCGCCGGCGCGGCCGGCGTCCGTGGCGGGCGGGGGCCCGGCGGCCGGTGCGTCGGCGGGCGGGGGCGTCGGCTCGGCGCGCGGACGCGACCGGAGGTCCGACGCCCCCGCCGGACCTCCGGTCGCCGCCAGGACGGCCAGCGCCGCCGCGGTGAACGCCCGCCGTGTGACTCGGCCCATCCGGGCACCCCCATGACGCCGTGGATCCGCCTCGTGACGGATCGTGTACCGGGTCAGGATGCCCGACCCGGGCGATCGATCATCGGCGCCGCGGGGGTAACGTGCACGATCGGAGCAGGCACCACACGGAGGGGCCGCCTGCCACAGCCGTAGGATCTGCGAAAGGGACGATGTGACCGGCATTTCGGGAGACATTGCGCGCGTCGGAGTGGTGGGCTGCGGCCAGATGGGTGCGGGCATCGCCGAGGTGTGCGCCCGTGCCGGGCTGGACGTCAAGGTCGCCGAGACCACCGGAGAGGCCCTGGAGATCGGCCGCACCCGGCTGTTCAACTCGCTGGGCAAGGCGGCCGAGCGCGGCAAGATCAGCGAGGCGGAGCGGGAGTCGACGCTGGCGCGGCTGAGCTTCACCACGGACCTCGGCGAGTTCGCGGACCGCGACCTGGTGATCGAGGCCGTCGTCGAGAACGAGCAGGTCAAGACGGAGATCTTCCAGGTCCTCGACCAGGTGGTGACCCGGCCGGACGCCATCCTCGCCTCCAACACCTCCTCCATCCCGCTGGTGAAGCTGGCCGTCGCCACCTCGCGGCCCGACCAGGTCATCGGCATCCACTTCTTCAACCCGGCCCCGGTGCAGAAGCTGGTCGAGCTGATCCCGGCGCTGACCACCTCCGAGGGCACGCTGAGCCGGGCGCAGCTGTTCACCGAGAAGGTGCTCGGCAAGCAGGCGATCCGCGCCCAGGACCGCTCCGGCTTCGTGGTGAACGCGCTGCTGATCCCCTACCTCCTCTCCGCCATCCGGATGTTCGAGTCGGGCATGGCCAGCCGCGAGGACATCGACAACGGCATGGAGCTGGGCTGCGCCCACCCGATGGGTCCGCTGAAGCTGTCCGACCTGATCGGGCTGGACACGGTCGCCTCGGTGGCGCAGAGCATGTACGAGGAGTACAAGGAGCCGCTGTACGCCGCTCCCCCGCTGCTGCAGCGGATGGTGGACGCGGGCCGGCTGGGCCGGAAGACCGGCTCGGGCTTCTACACCTACGCCTGACCACGCTCCGTACCCGCCGCGGGCGGACGCGGGCCCGGCACCCCAGGAGGGTGCCGGGCCCGCGGCATTCGCACACCGTGTGCGCGGCGGACCCGCATATGCCCCTCGCACACTCTCCCCACCCGCCCACCAGGCGAGTTGACTCATCACGCGCATGCAAGGGATGTGAGACGACTACGGAAAGGAGCGGACTCGTGACCGCCGATCCCGAGCATCCCGTCCCCCACGGGGAACTCGCAGAGTTACGACGCCGCCTCGACGTGGCCTACGCCCGCGTCGAGGGAGGGCTGGCTCTCCTCAGCCACCGCACCGAGGAGGCCGCCAAGGAGCTCGACGATCTGCACACCCGGATCAGCTCGCTGGAGCACGCCCGCTGGCCGCTGCCCGCCGTGGCGGCCCTCACCGCCGCCGGGTCGCTGGTCGTGGCCGTGTGGCAGGCGGTGGGGCACTGAGCCGGCCGGGGCCGGACGCGGTGGGAGATCAGTGCGGGGTGTCCTGCCCGAGCCTGAGGTGATGCAGCAGCAGTAACGCGGCCGCCATGTTGGCGGCCGGGACCTCCCCGCGGGCGACCAGGTCGGGAATGAGCTTGAGGGGGACCCATTCCCGCCGGTCGGACTCGAAGTCGTCCACGGGGTGCCCGATGTACTCGCCCTCGTCCGACCAGTAGACGTGGTGCCGGGCGTCGGTGAGGCCGTTGGACGGCTCCACGCTCATCAGGTGGTGCAGGGGTCCCGGCCGCCAGCCGGTCTCCTCCTCCAGCTCCCGGGCGGCCGCGCTCACGAGGTCCTCGCCGTCCTCCACGACGCCCGCCGCCAGCTCCCAGCCCCAGCTGTCGGTGATGAAGCGGTGGCGCCACAGGAGGAGGACCTCGTTGGCCTCGTTGACCACCGTGGCCACGGCGACGGGCCGCAGCCGTATCAGGAAGTGGTCGAGGTGCCGGCCGTCCGGCAGCTCGACATCCGCGAGATTGACGCTGAACCAGCGGTTTTCATAGACGGTTTGTTCGTTCTGTTTCGTCCACTGCACGGTTCTGCCACCTTCCGACGAGTAAGTGGCAATATCGCAGCCGGAGCGGTCCGGCAGCAGGCGCGCAGGGAGCCGCTCGCGGCGCAGCGTCGGGCGCAGGGGGCCGTGCCGAGGGCACGCCCGGTCCACGCACGGACCGGGTACCTGGGTCGGTGTCAGCCGTTCGTCACAGCGGTACGCGCAGTGCGCCGTCGATGAGTTCTGCCGCCTCGGCGGTGCCGGCACAGCCGCTGCGCACCAGGTGGTCGCGCACCGCCCGGAGTCTGTCCCGCAGCCGCTGGGACTCCATGCCGCGGGCCTGTTCCGCCATCCGCACCGCGGTGTCCACCGCCTTCTCGGCGTTGCCGCGGCGCAGTTCGATCGTGCTGAGCATGGCCAGCCGGTGCACCCGGCCGCGGTCGTGGGCGGGGTTGTCCACCGCGGCCGCGGCGTGCTCCTCCGCCGCAGCCAGTTCGCCGAGGCTGAGCAGCGCCTCGGCCACCTGGACGTTGACCAGGCCCGGCTGGACATAGCCGGTCTCGTCGGGTTCGTAGCCGCGCCGGATCCGCCCGGCGGCCTCCTCGGCGCGCCGGATGCAGGACAGGGCGCTCGTGCCGTCGCCGAGGTGGGCGTACGCCTTGGCCTGCATCGCGTACAGGTCGGAGGCGAGGGCGGGGGTGATGTGCCGGCCGGCGGCGCGCAGCGCGGCCTCGGCGAAGGCCACGGCCTGGCGGTACTCCTTCATGAACAGCGCCTGGTTGACCAGCAGCGCTATGACGTACGCCCCCAGCCCCCGGTCCCCGCTGGCCTTGGCGAGCCTGAGGGCCTGGTGGAAGTAGCGCTGGGCGAGGCCGTGCGCGTCGGAGTCGTAGGCGCAGATGCCCGCGATCGCCACCAACCCGCCGGTGGCCCGGTGGAGTTGGCGGCCGGTGGCGTCGGTGTAGCTGCCGCGGAGCAGCGGCGCCGCCTCCGCGTTGAGGAAGCCGACGATGCGGCTGCGGGTCGCGACGCCGCCCGCCTTGCGGTACATCTGCTCGTAGTGGGCGCGGGCGGCGCGGAGCATGTCGATGTCGGCCGGGGTGACCCGGTGCCGGCCGCCGCGGGAGACGTCCACGTCCTCCGGCGGGTTCTCCCACTCCCACACGGGCATGACGGCGGGCGTGCCGGTGACGGCGGGCGCGCCGAGGATGTGCGGGCGCTGCTGCTCGTCGCAGCGCCACAGGGCCGTGGCCCGTTCGACGAAGCCGGAGAGCGAGGTGCCGTGCGGGGCGGACGGCTCGCCGGGCACGCCGAGCCCGATGTCGTCGAGGGTGACGGGCCGGTGCAGCCGGGCGGCGAGCACCTCGCAGATCAGGTCGGGCACCTGACCGCGGGGCCGCTGGCCCTTCAACCACCGTGCCACGGCGGTGTGTTCGTAGCGGAGGGCGAGACCCCGTGCCCGGCCCGCCTGGTTGACGTGCGCGGCGAGTCCCGCGTGCGAGATCCCGGCCTCGTCCAGGATCGCGTCGAGCAGTGTGTTGGGCTGCATGGATGCCCCCCGGGTGGCTCGGTGCGGACAGCGTAGTGCGTTCGGCTTCACACGGGGTGTGAACGGAGTGCGCGAACCCGAGCTGTGCGCGCGCTGTCGCGGAGAGTTCCGGGCCGGTTGACTGAGATGCCTCGCAAGAGGCCGGCACGGGCCGCCGGCTCCCCCTCGTACAGTGCGGCGGCCCGCTTGCGCGCCGTCCGCTCAGCTGCCTGCCCGACACTCCGTGGCGGGGCGGACGGCGCGGCCGTCGGCCGGCGGGGCGCGCGGTCGGGAGGCCGGGGCCGTCCACGGCGGACGCTAGGGGTTGGTGGGCGCCGGTCGCGCCCCGCGGCACATCCGCGCCTCGGTGGCCTCCCGCGCCCCCGTGGCGCCGGCGCGGGTCGGCAGGGGCCGGTCGTTGTGCAGGACCAGGACCGCCACGTCGTCGGCCGGGCGTTCCCCGGTGTGGTGCAGGAGCCGGGCGAAGACGGTGCGGAGCACGGTGCGCGGTGAGAAGGGCCGGTCCCGCGCCGACTCGGCCAGGACCGCGGGCAGCGGGAAGAAGCGGCCCCGGTGGTCCCGGGCGTCCTCGACGCCGTCCGTGTAGAGGACCAGGGTCTGTCCCGGACGCAGACGGCCCGCGGAGGGCGCGGACAGCTCGGCCGGCAGGGGGAACAGGCCGAGCGGGGGCAGGGGTTCGGTCCCGGACAGCGGGTCCACGCCGGGGCCGCTCAGCACATAGGGCCAGGGATGGCCGCAGTTGAGGGCGCGCATCTCGCCGTCGGCGTCGATCTCCAGCAGCAGGACGGTGACGAACTCCTCGGCCACCGGGTGCTCCGGTTCCACACCTGCCGGGGCGGGTCCGGCGCGGGCCCGCTCGCGCAGGTGCCTGGCCAGTGCCCGCTCCAGCCGCCGCAGCACACCGGCGAGTTCGGCCTCGTCGTACCCGGCCTCGCGGAAGCTGCCGAGGACGGCGGCCACGGTGCCGATCGCCGCGAGCCCGTGTCCCCGGACGTCCCCCATGACCACGCGGACGCCGTGCTCGGTGGCGATCACCTCGTACAGGTCGCCGCCGATGGCGGCCCCGCGGTCCGCGGACAACTGGGCGGCCGCGACGCTCAGTCCGTCGACGCGGGGCGGCAGCGGCCGCAGCAGCACGCTCTGGGCGGCGCCCGCGACCGCGTGGGCCCGGCGCAGTTCGCGCAGCAGGACCCGCCGGACGTGCAGGACGAGCCCGGTGCCCACGGCGAGGAAGACGGCGCTGGTGACGAGACGGGCGCCGAACCCGCTCTGCTGGGCGAGCGGGCAGGCCAGCCGGTACGTGGCCGCCATGGCGCCCCAGGCCGCGGGCGCCCCCAGGGCGACGGTCCGGCTCGGCGGCCGGTGGCCGGACGGGCCGCGGAGCGTGCGACCGGGACGCCGGATGCCGGACCGCACCCACGCCGGAAGCCCTCTCCGGGCGGATGTCCGGGAGTCCATACGGGACCACGCGCCGCGCGCGGTCCCAGCCTTGATGCGGATCATGCCCATGGCCCCCCATACAGGCCCTGACAGCGCAGACCGGCCCCGAAAGGCCGGTCCGATTCTGTCGAGCGTGCACCCGGTCTGGGCCGGATCGAGGGGAGTTGCCACCCGAACGAGTGAGGGATCTTCGAAGGGGCTGCATTTATGCAGCCCAGGGCCCGTGCGCCGCGCATCTCGACAGGGCCTGACAGGGCCTCGACAGGGCGCGGGGGACCGCGGGTCGACCCCGCGATCCCCCACTCCCGCCGCCTCGGTCCGGCGGCGGCGCCGCGTCAGCTCCGCAGCACGGCCCCGGTGCGCTCGGCGGCCAGCGCGACCGCCGCGTCCCGGGCCGCGGACGCCTCGTCGACCGTCAGCGTCCGGTCCGCCGCGCGGAAGCGCAGCGCGTACGCCAGCGACTTCCTGCCCTCGCCGAGCTGGTCGTCGTTCTCGTAGACGTCGAACAGCCGGATGGACTCCAGCAGTTCACCGGCGCCCTCGCGCAGCGCGGCCTCGACCTCGGCGTGCGGGACCGGCCGGTCGACGACGAGGGCGACGTCCTGCGTGGCCACCGGGAAGGTGGAGATGCTCGGCGCCTGCGGGGTGTCGTCGCCGACCTGCTCCAGGACGTCGAGGTTCAGCTCCATCGCGCTGGTGCGCTCCGGCAGGCCGAGTGCCTTCACCACGCGCGGGTGCAGCTCGCCCGCGTGGCCCACGACCCGCTCCGTGCCGTCCACCGCGAGCACCAGCTCGGCGCAGCGGCCCGGGTGCCACGGGCCGTACTGGCCCTTGCGGACGACCAGTTCGGCGCCCGCCTCGCCGGCGACGGCGCGCGCGGCCTCGACGGCGTCGGCCCAGTCGGCCGGGCGGCCCCTGCCCCACCAGCCGGCCTGCTCGCGGGCCCCCGTGAGGACGACGGCCACGTGGCGCGGCTGCTCCGGCAGCGCGGCGTCCAGCTCGGCGATCTCCTCGTCGGTGGGGCGCCGGTCGACGGGCAGGTGCACGCCGGTGCGCTGGTCGTCGCGCGGCTGGAAGACCAGGCCGGTCTCGAACAGGGCCAGATCGTGCGAGCCGCGGCCGTCGTTGCGGCGCAGGGCGCCCAGCAGGCCGGGCAGCAGCGTCGTGCGGAGCGCGGGCTCCTCGTCGTTGAGCGGGTTGGTCAGCCTGACGACGCGGCGGGCCGGGTCGTCGGCCGCCAGGCCGAGTTGGTCGAAGACCTGCTCGGCGACGAACGGGTAGTTCAGCGCCTCGACGTAGCCCGCGCCGGCCAGGACCCGGCCGATCCTGCGGTGCAGCCGCTGCCGGTGGGTCAGGCCTCGCCCGGAGGGGGGCTTGGGCAGCGTGGAGGGCAGGTTCTCGTAGCCCTCCAGGCGGATGACCTCTTCGGCCAGGTCGTTCGGGTCGGTCAGGTCGGGCCGCCAGGACGGGACGGTGACGACCAGCTCGTCCTGTCCGTAGACGTCGCAGCCGATCTCCTGGAGCCGCCGGACGACGGTCTCGCGGCCGTACACCACGCCCGCGACCTTGTCCGGGTGGTCGGCCGGGACGGTGATCGTGCCCGGCGCGGTGGCCGCGGCGACCTCGGTGACGCCGGCCTCGGCGGTGCCGCCCGCGAGGAGCACGAGCAGGTCGACGGTGCGCTGGGCCGCGGCGGCGGCGGCCTGCGGGTCGACACCCCGCTCGAAGCGCCGGGAGGCCTCCGAGGACAGCTTGTGACGGCGGGCCGTGCGCGCGATCGACACGGCGTCGAAGTGCGCCGCTTCGATGACCACGTCGGTCGTGGCGTTTTCCCAGTCCTCGTGATCGGCGATCTCGGTGTCGGCGCCGCCCATGACGCCCGCGAGACCGATCGGGCCGCGCTCGTCGGTGATGACCAGGTCCTCGACGTGCAGCGTGCGCTCGACGCCGTCGAGGGTGGCGAGCTTCTCGCCCTCCGCTGCCCGGCGTACGCCGATGGTGCCCTGGACCAGCCTGCGGTCGTAGGCGTGCAGGGGCTGGCCCAGCTCCATCATCACGTAGTTCGTGACGTCGACGGCGAGCGAGATCGGCCGCATGCCGACCTTCTGCAGCCGGCGCTGGAGCCAGATCGGGGAGCGCGCCTCGGGGCTCAGGCCGGTGACGGTCCGAGCGGTGAAGCGGTCGCAGCCGAAGGGTTCGGAGACCTGGACGGGGTAGCCGAACGCGTTGGGGGCCGGTACGTCGATCAGGGCCGGGTCGCGCAGCGGCAGGCCGTAGGCGATGGCGGTCTCGCGGGCGACGCCGCGGATGGACAGGCAGTCGCCGCGGTTGGCGGTGACGGCGATGTCCAGCACCTCGTCGACCAGTTCCAGCAGCTCGATCGCGTCCCTGCCGACCTCGGTCTCCGGCGGCAGCACGATGATGCCGTGGGTGCCGTCGTCGCCCATGCCCAGCTCGTCGCTGGAGCAGATCATGCCGTGGGAGGTCTTGCCGTAGGTCTTGCGCGCGGAGATCGCGAAGCCGCCGGGAAGCACCGCACCCGGCAGGACCACGACGACCTTGTCGCCGACGGCGAAGTTGCGGGCGCCGCAGACGATCTCCTGCGGCTCACCGGTGCCGTTGGCGGTGCCGACGTCGACGGTGCAGAAGCGGATCGGCTTCTTGAAGCCCTCCAGCTCCTCGATGGTCAGCACCTGGCCGACGACCAGCGGCCCCTTGAGGTCGGCGCCGAGCTGCTCGACGGTCTCGACCTCCAGACCGGCCGAAATGAGCTTGGCCTGGACGTCGCGCCCGGACTCGGTCGCCGGCAGGTCGACGTACTCCCGCAGCCAAGAAAGCGGGACCCGCATCAGATCTCCATCCCGAACGGCCGGGTGAACCGGACGTCACCCTCGACCATGTCTCGCATGTCCTCGACGTTGTGGCGGAACATCAGCATCCGCTCGATGCCGAACCCGAAGGCGAAGCCGCTGTACTTCTCCGGGTCGACGCCGCAGGCGGTGAGCACCCGCGGGTTGACCATGCCGCAGCCGCCGAGCTCGATCCAGCCCTCGGACGAGCAGGTGCGGCAGGGGCGGTCGGGGTTGCCGACGGACTCGCCCTTGCACACGTAGCAGAGCATGTCCATCTCGGCGCTCGGCTCGGTGAAGGGGAAGAAGTTCGGCCGCAGCCGGGTCTTCATGCCCTCGCCGAACAGCGACTGGACCATGTGGTCCAGGGTGCCCTTCAGGTCGGCCATGGTCAGGCCCTCGTCGACGGCGAGCAGCTCGACCTGGTGGAAGACGGGCGTGTGGGTGGCGTCCAGCTCGTCGGTGCGGTACACGCGGCCGGGGCAGATCACGTAGACCGGCAGCTCGCGGTCGAGCAGGGAGCGGATCTGCACCGGCGAGGTGTGGGTGCGCAGCACGACGCCGGACTCGGTGCCGCCGTCGCCCGCGGCGGAGCCGCCGCCGGACGGGGTCTGCACGAAGAACGTGTCGGCCTCGCCGCGGGCCGGGTGGTCCGGGCCGATGTTGAGGGCGTCGAAGTTGAACCACTCCGCCTCGACCTGCGGGCCCTCGGCGACCTCGTAGCCCATGGCCACGAAGATGTCCTCGATGCGCTCGGAGAGCGTGGTGAGCGGGTGCCGGGCGCCGGAGGGGACGCGGTCGTACGGCAGCGTGACGTCGACGTCCTCCTCCACCAGCACCCGGGCGTCGCGCTCCGCCTCCAGCTCGCTCTGCCGGGCGGCGAGGCCCTTGTTCACCGCGCCGCGGGCCTGGCCCACGCGCTTGCCGGCGTCGGCCTTGGCGTGCGGGGGCAGGGCGCCGATCTCGCGGTTGGCGAGAGCCAGCGGGGAGGCGGGGCCGGTGTGGGCGACCTTGGCCTCGTGGAGCGCGTCGAGGGAGTCCGCGGCGGCGAAGGCGGCGAGCGCCTCGTCCCGCATGCGCTCGATCTCTTCCGGTTTCAACGCCTCGACCTCGACAGGGTCGTACGACTTATTGGGTGCCGACATCTCTTCCCGTGCTTCCGATTGGCTGGCTGGAGGTCCCGTCAGCGACTCGCGGACGGACCGTCTTCGATGGCGAGACGGGCCGCCACTGTTTTTGGGACGCAAAGGTGCCAAAGGCCGAGTCTAACGGGGCCGGGTCAAGGTGATGCGCCCGTGGGGCCTCGGCCGGTGCTCAGAGCAGGTGTGCCGGGGTGCCCACGGGCAGGGTAAATCGGAACTGCGCGCCGCCGCCGGGGGCGCGTCCGACCGTGATGGTGCCGCCGTGCACCTCGACGATGCCCTTGACGATGTAGAGCCCGAGGCCGGTGCCGCCGCGCTTGCTGCCCCGCCAGAAGCGGGTGAAGACGCGGTTCATGGACTCCTCCGGGATGCCGGGGCCCTCGTCGCTCACCGTGACCGACGTGGCGGTGTTCTCTTCCTCTTCCCCGTCGCGCGGGGACACCGAGGGCGTGATGTCTATGGTGACGGTTCCCTCGCCGTGCCGCACGGCATTTTCGATCAGGTTGCTGAGCACCTGGTCGATCTTGTCGGGGTCGGCCCACAGGGTGGGCAGCGGCTGCTCGATCCGCAGCAGGAAGCGGTCGGCGGGCTGTCCGGCGGCGACGTACGCCTGGATGTGCCGGCCGACCGCGGCGCCTATGTCGATCAGCTGGCGGCGCACCTCCAGCCGGCCGGAGTCGATGCGGGAGATGTCGAGCAGCTCGGCGATCAGGCGGGTGACGCGGTCCGCGTCGGCGTCGACGGTCTCCAGCATCAGCCGCTTCTGGTCGTCGGTGAACCTCTCCCACTTGGCGAGCAGGGTGGCGGTGAAGCCCTTGACGGAGGTCAGCGGGGAGCGCAGCTCGTGCGCCACGGTGGCGATCAGCTCGGCGTGGCTGCGCTCGGTGCGGCGGCGGGCCTCTGTGTCGCGCAGCGAGACGACGACGCGGCGGACGGGGCCGGTGGGGTGGGTGCGGACGTACTTCGCCGAGACCAGGACCTCCCGGCCGCCGTGCAGCAGGAGGTTGCGCTCGGGCTGTCCGACGCGGATGGCCAGGCCGCCGTAGGGGTCGGTCAGCTGCCACCAGCGCCGGCCCTCCAGGTCCTCTAACGGCAGCGCCTTCTCCAGCCGGCGGCCGAGGGCCTCCTCGGCGGGCACGGCGGTGATGCGGGCGGCGGCGGCGTTGAAGCAGACGACGCGTCCCCGCTCGTCGGCGATCACCAGGCCGTCGGGCAGGTCGTCGGGGTCGATGCCGAGACCGGCGGGGTCATCGTGCCGGGGCGTGGACGCGGGGCGCGCGTTTCGTGTGCCCGGTGCGCTGCTCGTGCCGACGCTCATCCCCGTACCCCACCTCTCAGCCTGCGCCGGGAGTGCCCCCGCCGCGTGTCCGAGCGAAGCGGAAGCCTGGGGGGACGCCCCCGGGCTGGTCACCCTACTAGCTCTCGGTGACGGAGCGGCACCCTCCGTCAGGCACGCTGTGCACGCGCCGACGCGTAGAGACATACGGCCGCGGCGGTGGCGAGGTTCAGGCTCTCGGCCTTTCCGTGGATCGGGACGCGGACCACGGCGTCGGCGAGGGCGCGGGTCTCCTCCGGCAGGCCCCAGGCCTCGTTGCCGAAGACCCAGGCGGTGGGGCCGCCCATGGTGCCCCGGTCGAGCTCGTCGTCGAGGTCGTGCGGGCCGGCGCCGTCGGCGGCGAGGACGCGGACCCCGGCGGCCTTCAGGCCCGCCACCGCCCGCTCGACGGGGACGCCCACGGCCACGGGCAGGTGGAAGAGCGAGCCGACGGAGGCGCGGACGGCCTTGGGGTTGTACAGGTCGACGGAGGCGTCGGTGAGGACGACGGCGTCGGCGCCGGCGGCGTCGGCGCAGCGCAGGACGGTGCCGGCGTTCCCCGGGTCGCGGACGTGCGCGAGGACGGCGACGAGGCGGGGACGGGCGCCGAGGATCTCCTCGAACGGGGTGTCGAGGAAGCGGCAGACGCCGACCAGGCCCTGCGGGGTGACGGTGGTGGAGATGTCGGCGATGACCTGCTCGGCGGCCAGGTGCACCCGGGCGCCGGCGGCGCGGGCCTCGCCGACGATGTCGGCGTACCGCTCGGCCGCCTCCACGGTGGTGAACAGCTCGACGAGCGTCGGGGTGCCGTCGGCGCGGTGCGCGGCCGCCTCCCGCACGGCCTGGGGGCCCTCCGCGAGGAACAGCCGCTCCTTGCCCCGGAAGTTCCGCTTGGCGAGCCGCCGGGCGGCGCCGACACGGGGCGAGCGGGGGGAGATCAGCTCGGGGCTGGCGGGGGGCATGGGTTCACCTTCGCAGCTACTTCGGACACAAGGGGACCCGCAGACCGGTCCGGCCTGCGGGTCCCTACGTCACGTCGGCGTGTGGCCGGCGGGGCGTCACGCAGCCTTGGGCGCGTTGACGTCGCTCGGCAGCGCCTTCTGGGCGACCTCGACCAGCGCGGCGAACGCACCGGCGTCGTTGACGGCCAGCTCGGCCAGGATCTTGCGGTCGACCTCGACGTTCGCGGCCTTCAGACCCTGGATGAAGCGGTTGTAGGTCATGCCGTTGGCGCGGGCAGCGGCGTTGATGCGCTGGATCCACAGCTGACGGAAGTCGCCCTTGCGCTTCTTCCGGTCGTTGTAGTTGTAGACCAGCGAGTGGGTGACCTGCTCCTTGGCCTTGCGGTACAGGCGCGAACGCTGACCGCGGTAGCCGGAGGCCTGCTCGAGGATCGCCCGGCGCTTCTTGTGGGCGTTGACTGCCCGCTTGACGCGTGCCACTTGATTAACTCCTTGTAGCGGGGCCGTGGGTGTCGTCACACGGCCCGGAAACGATTGGGTCCCGGTCCAGACGTACGGCGCTCAGGCGGCGCCGCGGCGTCACTTGCCGAGAAGCTTCTTGATCTTCGCGGCGTCGCCCGGGGCCATCTCGGCGTTGCCGGTGAGGCGACGCGTCACGCGGGACGACTTGTGCTCGAGCAGGTGGCGCTTGCCGGCGCGCTCACGGAGCACCTTGCCGGAGCCGGTGACCTTGAAGCGCTTGCTGGCACCGCTGTGCGACTTGTTCTTCGGCATAGCGCCGTTCTCTCCTCGTCGGTGGCGCTCCGGTGCCCGGTCGTGAAACCGGGCACGGTGGAGTCGCTCTTGTATCGGTTACGTCCTGGGACGGGGTGTCCCGGGGATCACGCCTCGGCGGAAGCCTCGGCCGGAGCCTCTTCGGACTGGGCGTCGGCGGCGTTCTGCGAACGACCGGGGTTCGCCTTCGCGTCGGCCTTGCGGGCCTCCTGCGCCTGGCGGGCCTCGGCCATCGCCTCGGTCTTCTTCTTGTGCGGACCGAGAACCATGATCATGTTTCGGCCGTCCTGCTTCGGGTTCGACTCCACGAAGCCGAGGTCCTGGACGTCCTCCGCGAGCCGCTGCAGCAGCCGGTAGCCCAGCTCGGGCCGGGACTGCTCGCGACCACGGAACATGATCGTGATCTTGACCTTGTCGCCCTGCTTGAGGAACCGGACGACGTGACCCTTCTTGGTGTCATAGTCGTGCGGGTCGATCTTCGGCCGGAGCTTCATCTCCTTGATGACCGTGTGCGCCTGGTTCTTGCGCGCCTCACGGGCCTTCATGGCCGACTCGTACTTGAACTTCCCGTAGTCCATGAGCTTGCACACGGGCGGACGGGCGTTCGCCGCGACCTCGACCAGGTCCAGGTCGTACTCCTGCGCAAGCTCCAGGGCCTTGGCAAGCGGCACGATGCCGACCTGCTCGCCACTGGGACCGACAAGTCGCACCTCGGGAACGCGAATCCGGTCGTTGATGCGGGGCTCGGCGCTGATGGATCCTCCTCGGTAGCACCACGCGACGGCCTGGCGGACTGCCGCGTACAACTGTGTTCGATAGACCTAACCGCGCCGAAGCAGTAAAAATGCCCCGGACGATCACAGGCGGGGCTCCCATTGCTACCGGAGCACCGCCGCGATGGCCGCGGGGCGCGATTCGGACGGCTCCATCGTCCGTACGGAACGATGGTGGCCGTCTGACCGGGTGACCCGCCGTCCCGGAGGACGGTCGGGTGGGAGATCGGAGCCTCCACTTGTGGGCCGAGCACACATCGGTGTCCGGCCGGTCGTGAACAAGGTTAGCAGTATCGCTTGACAAGGGCTAATTGAGGAGCCGCCGCCGCGACCGCCTATCGTGTGCGCCATGAGTGAGACCCCTCCTGAGAACGCCGACTTCGACGCCATGGCCCGCGACATCGCCGAGGTCCCCGCGGTCGAGGTGATCGTGACGGTCGCCGTCAACCTGATGAGCGCCGCCGCCGTGAAGCTCGGCCTGACCGAGGAGGGCGACAAGTACAAGGACCTGGACGAGGCCCGCAAGCTGGTGACCGCCCTCGCGGGCCTGCTGGACGCGAGCGCGACCGAGATCAGCTCCTTCCACGCGGCGCCGCTGCGCGACGGCCTGAAGTCGCTGCAGCTGGCGTTCCGCGAGGCGTCGGTCGTCCCGGACGAGCCGGGCCAGGGCCCGGGCGAGAAGTACACGGGGCCGGTCTACGGCTGAACCGGGCCCCCGGCCGGGAAGCACCGGCGGGGCGGCGGCCGCGCGGACCGCGGTACGGCTCGGCCGCACACGCTGGGGGACGCACCGGCGGCGTGGACCGCGGGACGCACCGGCGGCACGCGACGCGGGGACGCACTGGCGGGACGGCCGAGCGGACGGGCCTACGCAACGGGCTGAAGCGGGCCGGGGCCCGCTGAGGCCGGCCTACTCCTTCACGTACAAGGGCTCGCCCGGCGGCGTCGCCCCGGCGGGCAGCAGTGCCAGGTCGAGGCCGCGCACCAGGCGGGCCCGCAGCGTCTCGCTGGCGGCGAGGTTCTCCGCGACGGCCCGGGCGGTCTCGGCGGGCGCCGCGGAGGGGTCGAGGACGAGGGCGAGGGTGCCGTCGGCCTCCCCCGGCCCCAGGTGCGCGCGGAGCACGCCCGGCTCGGCGGCCACGGCCTCCCGCACCGCCGCCACCACGGCCGGGTCGGCGAGCGGATCCGCCGTCGTCCGGCCCTCGGCGAGCGCGAGCAGCGCGGACCCGGTCAGCTCGAAGGGGACCGGCCCGGCCATGTCCAGGACGACCGTGTCCGCCTTCTCGTGCGCCGCGGCCTCCAGTGCCTGGTGCAGCGGTACGGCGACGGGGCGCGCCCCCGGGTCCCAGCGGGCCAGGGAGTCGGTGGAGGTGAAGGCGGGAAGCGCCGTGCGGTGACCGGCCTTCAGCGTGGGGACGGCCATGTCGCTGGTCTTCTCGCGGCGCAGCCCGTTCTCGTCCTCCTCCACCTCGCCGAGCACGGCCACGACGGGAACGAGCAGCCGGGCGCCCTTGAGCGCCTCCAGGACGGGGCCCACGGCGGTGCGGTCCTCGGCCCAGGCGGCGAGCGCCGCGCTCAGCCGGGGGTCGGCGGAACCGTCGTCGTCGGAGAAGCCGGGGTCGGGAATGTTCTTGTTCGCCACGGCCCCGACCCTATCCGGGGGGTGCCGCGCTCCCGGTGCGGGCCCTGGGAAGCTGGGACCGACGGGTGCGGGCGCCGTGTCGTCGTCGGCGGCGCCGTCGGGCCCGGCGTCGGGCGGCGGTGAGCGGGGAGGCGTGCGGTGGCGGTGACGGATCCCACGGGTTCCGCGGGGGCCCCGGGGGCGCGGCTGGCCGCGGCGATGAGGCCGGTGCCCGTGGCGGAGGGCGCGGCCGTGTCCGTGGCGGTCCTGGACGCGGACTCCGGGCAGAGCGCCGGGTACGGCGAGGGGACCTTCGTCACGGCGAGCGTCGTCAAGGTCGGCATCCTGGCGGCCCTGCTGCTCCAGGCGCAGGACGCGGGCCGCGGGCTGACGGCGCGGGAGAGGGCGTACGCCGCCGCGATGATCGGGCACAGCGACAACGACTCCGCGTCGGCGCTGTGGCGGAGCATCGGCGGGGCCGCCGGGCTCGACGCGGCCCACGCGCGCCTCGGGCTCACCGGCACCACAGGGGGCGAGGGCGGCCTGTGGGGACTGACCCGGACCACGGCCGCCGACCAGCTGACCCTGCTCCGGCAGGTGTTCGGGGACGAGTCGGAGCTGAGCGCGGCCTCGCGTACGTACCTCCAGGGCCTGATGGAGCGGATCGCCGAGGGCCAGGACTGGGGGGTCTCCGCCGCCGCCGACGGCTCCGCGTGGGCCCTGAAGAACGGCTGGCTGCCGCGGAGCGCGACCGGGCTGTGGGTCGTCCACAGCGTCGGGCGGGTGACGGCCGCCGGGGGCACCCGCCTGGTGGCCGCGCTGTCGCACGGCAACGCCACGAAGGAGCAGGGCGTCGCCCTGGTGGAGTCGGCGGCCCGGGCGGCGGTGTCCGTGTTCGCCGGGGGTGCGTGAGGCCGGTGCACCGGCGCCCCGGCGCCCCGGCGCTTTGGCTTGCGGGGGGCGGGGTTTGAGGTGCGGGGCGCGGGGTTCGGGTTGCGGGGTTCGGGGCGCGGGGTTCGGATTGCGGGGTCACGACGGATCCCCCGGGCCGGGCCGTGCGGTGTCAGAAGCCGTCGTGTTCCTCGCGGCGGCCCCGCCACAGGACGACCGCGGCGACCAGCAGCACTCCGCCGACGCCGCCCGCGAGGGGGCCGGCCCAGTCGGCCGCGTCGTCGGCCGCCGAGGCGGTGTCCGGGCCGGGGCCGAAGTACTTGTCGCCGTAGGCGGCCGCGTGGAGGTCCCCCGGCTGGAGGCGGCCCGCGGCGCGGATGGCGGCGGCGGGGTCGACGAAGCCGAAGCCGCGGGAGTCGTCGCGGCCGTCGACCGGGGCGTCCCGTGCCGTGTCCTCCAGGAGCCGCTTGATCTGGGCGGGCGTCAGGCCGGGGTGGGCGGCCTTGACCAGGGCGACCGCGCCGGAGACGAAGGCCGAGGCCGCGCTCGTGCCCCAGCCCTCGTAGTACCTGTGGTCGGGATCCGCGATCACGATGTCGACGCCGGGCGCGCTGACGGCGGCGTACCAGCGGCGGGTGGAGAAGGACGCACGGGTGCCGTAGCGGTCGACGGCGGCCGCGGCGATCACGCCCGGATACGCGGCCGGGTAGGAGATGTGGTCGCCCTTCTCGCCGCCGTTGCCGGCCGAGGCGACGACGACGACGCCCTTCTTCAGCGCGTACTGGACGGCCTCGTCCTCGCCGGGCTCGGGGTGGGCGGAGGCGGAGTCGTCGCCGAGGGAGAGGTTGATGACGTCGGCGCCGTGGTCGGCGGCCCAGCGGATGCCGTCGGCGAGGGCGTTGCCACGGCTGGCCCGGGCGCGGGCACGGGCGGAGTCGCCGTCCTCGAGGATCACCCGGACGGGCAGGATCCGCGCCTGCGGGGCGACGCCCATGACGCCGTCGGCGTGGCCGGGGCCGTGGCCGTGACCGGCGATGATGCCGGCCATGGCGGTGCCGTGGCGGGCCCAGGCCCGGTCGCCGCGCTCGGCGCCGAAGTCGATCAGGTCCTTGGCGGGCAGGACGTTGCCGGCCAGGTCGGGGTGGTCGGCCTCCACGCCGGTGTCCAGGACGGCGACGGTGATGCCCTTGCCCTTGGTGGTGCGCCAGGCCTCCTGGGTGTGCATGGCCTCCAGGGCCCACTGCTGGGCCCGGATCCCGTCGGCGTGGGCGACGGTGGACGGGACGAGGGCGAGCGCGGTGGCGAGGAGCACACTCAGGGCGCCGGTGCCGCGTACTGCGCCGACCCGGCCGGACCTCCCGGCCCGGCCGGCCCGGCGGACCCGTCGCGGCCCGCGCAGGTCCCGGGTCGCGACGGGGCGCGGGGCGGGGGGCGCGGGGGGCGCCTCGGTGAGTGCCGGGGCCGCTTCGCTGGGTGTGGGGGGTGCCTCGGTGGGTGCCGGGGACTCCTCGCTCGGCACGAGGGCCGCCTCGCCGGAGGCTGGGGGCGCCTCGGGTGCCGGGGTCGCCTCGCTTGGTGTGAGGGCCGCCTCGGCAGGCACCGGAGACTCCCCGTTGGGCGCGGGGGCGGCCTCGCCGGCGGCAGGGGGCGCACCGGCGGACACGAGGGCCGCCTCGCCGGATGCGGGGGCCGCCTCGGCGGGTGCCGGAGACTCGTCGCTGGGCGCGGAGGCCGCCTCGGCGGGCGCCGGGGCCGCCTGAGTCCGTGTCACGGTGGCTCTCACAGCAGTGGTCACCACGACGGCTGTCGCACGGGCGCGCGCGGCCGCTCTCGCTGGGGCGTGCGCGGCGCCCTCGGCGGTGCCGTCCACAGCGGCAGCGGCGCTCGCCGTGCCTTCGAGGGCGCCGTCCACAGCGGCGGCGGCGCTCGCCGTGCCTTCGGCGGCGTTCGCAGCGGGCCTCGCGGCACCTCGTGCCCTGGCCCTCACGACGGCTGCTCCGTGGCCGAGCCGACGGTCTTGCGGAAGCCGCGCTCGATGCGGTCGGCGAGGCCCTGGGCCTCGTTCCCGAGGCCCGCCTGGGCCGCGGCCGTGGTGGCACCCGGCTGCATCGCGTCCGCGGCGGGCTGCGGGGCGTCGACGGTGCGGCCGTCGGCCCAGCCGGAGACGGCGTAGACGACGACCGGGGCGTCGGTGAGCACCGACAGCGTCCACGAGGCACGCTGCTTGTCGCCGAAGGCCGCGGCGACGGTGCCCTTCGCCGCGTACGGGCGGGGCACGAGGTCGGTGCGCCGGTCGAGTCCCGCCTTCTTGAACCGGACGTCGAGCGCGCTCATGGTGGCGGCGTCGGCCTTGGTGAAGAGCATCCCGACGGTGGTGACGTAGGTCTGGGTGGCGTCCGTGTAGGTGGCGCGCAGCAGGCGGGCGCAGCCGACCGGGGTGAGCGACTTGCGCAGCAGGGGGTCGAAGGCGTCGGCGCAGCCGCCGTCCGGGGCCACGGCGATCCGGGTCCAGGTGCGGTCGGCGCCGCCGGGTCCGGCACCGCGGCCCTCCACGGTGGGCGGGAACAGCTGGTCGACGGGGACGTTGTGCCACATCTCCCCGGCCGCCGCGAAGGTGCCGGCCGCGCCGCCCTCGTCGGAGTCGCCGGTGAGCCAACTCCCGGTCACGGCACCGCCGATGAGTCCGATGCCGAGGACGACGCACGCGGCGGCCACGGCGGTCCGCGGGCGCACCCGTACGACACCGAGCGCCCGTCCGCGCCCGCGCTCGTCATAGCCCTCGGGCTCCCCGAAGGCCACCACGGGCCTGCTCGCGCCGAGGTACGCCCCGGGCGCCATGCCGGCGCTCCACGACAGGGCGGGGTCGGGGGCCACGGCGGGGTCCGGTGCCGCAGAGGGGCGCGGCGGGGCGGCCGGGGGCGGAGGGACGGCGGCAGCGGCCGGCGGCCGGGGGGTGACGGGCGGCGCCGTAGTGGCGTGCCGGGTGTCGGCGCCAGGGGGTGCGGTCGCCGGGCGGGGCGGGGCGCCGGGCGTCGCCTGCGGCCGGTCGGCCGGCACGGGGCGCAGGCGTGCGGTCGTCTCCTGCTCGGCCTCCCCCATGTCCTGACCTGCGACGGACCCCCCGCGCCCGGCGGTGGGCGGGGCGTCGGGGAAGCGGGCGGAGGCCGCCGGCGGGGGCGGGACGAAGGCTTCCGCGGGGCGCGCGGGCGCACCGGGCGTGACCGGCGTGCTGGACGCACCGGACGTGCCGGTGCGCGGGGCCGGGCGGAAGGCGTCATCGCCGGGCGTGGGCGAACCGGACGAGAGGGACGAGCCACTAGCGCGCGACGGCTGCCGCTCGGCGCCGCCGGCTCGCGGGGGCGGGGGCCGGAAGCCCGGGAAGCGGGGGCGGGACCCCGGGGCGGCGGGCGCACGGTCCGATCCTGGCGTGATCGAGGAACGGCCGGTGCCGGCGCCGGTCCGGGAGTTGGTGCCACTGCCACTGCCACTGCCACTGCCACTGCCACTGCCACTGCCGGACCCCGACCCGGCTCCGGTGTCGCCGGTTTCAGGGAGGGGCCGAGGGACACGGCCCCTGTCCGGGGAGGCCGCGGCGCGACCGGAGTCGGGAACGGCACGTGCCGCCGGATCGGCGTGCCCGGACGCGCCGCGGACCCGCTCGCGCGAACTCGCGGCGGCGGCCCCCGCGGCGGCGGAACCCATGGCGGCCCCACGCGTCACCTCGCCGGGCCCACCGGCGACCACGCCCCACGCGACGCCCCGGGAACCGGCCTCGGCACCCCGGGCGACCGCACCGGACTCACCCTTGGCACCCCGCGCCACACCGACGACCCCAGCCCCGCCGTCGGCGCCGGAGAGCACGGGCGTGCCCGAGCCGCCACCGGTCCCCCGCTCCCCCATGCCGGTCTCCCCGGCCGCGGCGCTCCCCGATGGGGTGGCGGCGTCGTCGAGGCGGGGGTCGGCCGAGGCCGGGCGGGGCGGGGTCGCCGGTCGCGGAGGGACGGGGGCGTGGCGTGCTTCCGTGCTCATGCACCCCCCGTTTCCTCGTGCCCGGGCCGTTCCCTCGTACGCGGGCCCTGCCAGTCGCCCTGCCCGGCACGGACGGTCTCGTCCACCAGGCACGCATACCCGTACGAGCGAATCGCCATCCCGGCTCAGATCCCGGCCGGAATCGTCGTGCCGTACGTGCGCGTCACTCTACGGGTTGCCCGCGCCCGTACGGGAACCAGTCCACGACCCCGGGGCATCTGCCCGGAACGTCCCCCTACCCTGCGGTAATCCTGTCTGGCAGGCTTCGGCCATGACTGCGCGCGCCGCCGACCGGGCCCGTCTCGACCGGGCCACCGCCCATCTCGACGCCCCCGTCGCGATCGTGGATCTGGACGCCTTCGACGCGAACGCGGACGACCTCCTCCGCCGGGCCGGCGGCAAGCCGGTGCGGGTCGCCAGCAAGTCCGTGCGCTGCCGGGCCCTGCTGGAACGCGTCCTGGACCGGGACGGGTTCGCGGGCCTGATGTCGTTCACTCTCGCCGAGTCCCTGTGGCTGGCCCGCTCCGGCTTCGACGACGTGCTCCTGGCCTATCCGTCGGCCGACCGCGCCGGCTTCGCCGAACTCGCCGGCGACCCGAAACTCGCCGCCGCCGTCACCGTGATGATCGACGACCCGGGGCAGCTCGACCTCATCGACGCGGCACGCGGCGGCGGACGCGAAGTGGTGCGCGTGTGCCTGGAGTTGGACACCTCGCTGAAGCTGCTCGGGGGGCGGGTGCGCGTCGGGGCGCGCCGCTCCCCGCTGCACGCGCCCGCGCGGATCGCCGACATGGCGCGCACGGTGGCCCGGCGGCCCGGTTTCCGGCTCGTGGGGATCATGGCGTACGAGGGGCACATCGCGGGCGTGGGCGACGCGGTCGCCGGTCGCCCGCTGCGCTCGCGTGCCGTCCGGCTGATGCAGGCGGCCGCCCGCCGGGAACTGGCGGAGCGGCGGGCCGCGGCGGTACGGGCGGTACGGGCGCTGGTGCCGGACCTGGAGTTCGTCAACGGCGGCGGCACGGGCAGCGTCCAGCACACCGCCGCCGAGGACGCCGTCACGGAGATCGCGGCCGGCTCCGGGCTGTACGTCCCGCGCCTCTTCGACAACTACACGTCCTTCCGCGGGCGTCCGGCGGCGCTGTTCGCCCTGCCCGTCGTCCGGCGCCCCGGGGTCGGGGTGGTGACGGTCCTCGGCGGCGGCTACCCGGCCTCGGGCGCGCCCGGCGCGGACCGGCTGCCGGTGCCGTACCTCCCGGAGGGGCTGCGCTACGACCCGCAGGAGGGGCCCGGCGAGGTGCAGACGCCGCTGCTCGGCTCGCCCGCCGACGACCTGCTGATCGGCGACAAGGTGTGGTTCCGGCACGCCAAGGCGGGCGAGTTGTGCGAACGGTTCGCCGAGCTGCACCTCGTCGAGGGCGACCGGGTGACGGCGACCGTGCCGACGTACCGGGGCGAGGGCCGTACGTTCCTGTAGGGGCCGGCGTTCAGTGCGACGGGCCGATGCTGCTGCCGACGCCGCCGTCCGTGGCCGCGTCCCCGACGGGCCGGATACCGCGCGTGATCCTGTCCATGTCGGCCGGCGGCGGTCCGTCCGGGCCCGCGTCGAAGACGAAGCGCACGACGACCGGCGCCTCGGTGCCGACACTGGACGGGAAGGCGAGCGACTCGACGTACCCGCCGGGCCCCTTCGCGGTCCTGACGCGCCAGCGCACGAAGTACCCGGCGCGGCCCGCGACGGCGATCTGCCCGGAGCGGACGGCCTGGTGCGAGGTGATACCGCCGAAGGGGCGCTCGCCGATCGTGTCGCGGTCGAAGGCCGCGTCGGCCGCGTCCTCGATGTCGTTCCGGGCCAGCGTCCGGGGTGACGTCCCGTCGGCCGCGGTCGCCGTGCGGGTGAGGACCAGGCCGTGCCGGCACAGGCCGACGCCGGCCGGGCAGTCGTAGGTGCCGTGGGTGGTCATGACGACGTCCTCGTCGGCCACGTCCTGCGGCTTCTCCCAGCCGTCCGGGAGGGGCAGGGTGATGCCGTTGAGCTGGTCGACCACGACGGAGGGGTCGTCGGCGGCGGAAGCGCCGGCGGAGGCCGGCCGGGACGCGGAGCGCGGGACGCTCGTGGGTGCGGCGGACGGGGTGGTGGGGGCGTTCCTCGCCCTGGTGCCGCCCTCGTCGCCGTGCCCGAGCACCAGTGCTCCCGTGACGGTCGCGGCGGCCAGGACGGCCCCGGCGCCGGCCAGGGCGACGGCCTTGGCACGCGGGCGCCGTGCCGGTGGTGCGGGTGGCCCGGCGGCGGGCGGCACCCGCGGCGCCGCCGGCTGCCCGAAGGTCTGCCGTACCGGAGGGGCTTGCGGTGCCGGGGGTCCCTGACGTTCCTCCGGCGCGCGGCGGTGCCCGGTCCAGGACGTGCCGTCCCACCAGCGCTCCAGATGCGGGGCCGTCGGGTCGCCGTACCAGCCGGGCGGGGGCGTCATGCTCATCCCGGCACTGTAGGACGGACCGTCCGGCGCCGTGGGCCGGACGGTCCGTATCGGCGCCGCGCCGCCTACAGGGGCGTGACGTACGCCCCGGAGATCCCCCCGTCGACCAGGAAGTCGGTGGCGTTGACGAAGGAGGAGTCGTCGCTGGCGAGGAAGGCCACGGCGGCGGCGATCTCCTCGGCCTCCGCGAAGCGGCCGACCGGGATGTGCACCAGGCGGCGGGCGGCCCGCTCGGGGTCCGTGGCGAACAGCTCCCGCAGCAGGGGGGTGTTGACCGGCCCGGGGCACAGGGCGTTGACCCGGATGCCCTCGCGGGCGAACTGCACGCCCAGCTCGCGGGACATGGCCAGCACACCGCCCTTGGACGCGGTGTACGAGATCTGGGAGGTGGCCGCGCCCATGCGGGCCACGAAGGAGGCGGTGTTGATGATGGAGCCCCTGCCCTGGCGCCGCATGTAGGGGATGGCGGCCTTGCAGCACAGGTAGACGGAGGTGAGGTTGACCTCCTGGACCCGCTTCCAGGCCTCCAGTCCGGTGTCCAGGATGGAGTCGTCGTCGGGCGGGGAGATGCCCGCGTTGTTGAAGGCGACGTCGACGCTGCCGTAGGTGTCGAACGCGGTGCGGAACAGCGCCTCGACCTGGTCGGGGTCGGTGACGTCCACCTTCACGAAGAGTCCGCCGGTCTCCTCCGCGACCGCCTTGCCGCGGGGCTCGTCGATGTCGCCGCAGACGACGTGCGCGCCCTCGGCGGCGAGCCGTCGCGCGGTGGCGAGACCGATGCCGCTGCCGGCTCCGGTGACGACGGCGGTACGGCCGACCAGACGGCGGCAGAGGGTCTCAGGGGTCTGTGAGCTCACTGTGCGGGGCCCTCCGTGCTGATGAAGACGTTCTTGGTCTCGGTGAAGGCGGACAGGGCGTCCGGGCCGAGTTCGCGGCCGACGCCGGACTGCTTGAACCCGCCGAACGGGGTCCAGTAGCGCACGCTGGAGTGCGAGTTGACGGACAGGTTGCCGGCCCGGACGGCCCGGGAGACGCGCAGCGCGCGGCCGACGTCCCGGGTCCAGAGGGAGCCGGACAGCCCGTACGGCGTGTCGTTGGCGAGGCGGATCGCGTCGGCCTCGTCCTCGAAGGGGAGGACGACGGCGACGGGTCCGAAGACCTCCTCGACGGCCACGGGCGCGCGGGGGTCGACGTCGGTGAGGACGGTGGGCGGGAACCAGAATCCGGGCCCCTCGGGGGCCTTGCCCCGGATGCCGGGCGCGTCGGCGTCGACGTAGGCGCGGACGCGCTCCAGGTGCGCTCGGGAGATGAGCGGGCCCATCTGGGTGTTCTCGTCGGCCGGGTCGCCGACGGCGACGGATTGGATCGCGGGGGCGAGGAGGGCGAGGAAGCGGTCGTGGACGCCGCGCTGGACGAGGATGCGGGTGCGGGCGCAGCAGTCCTGGCCGGAGTTGTCGAGGAAGGACATGGGGGCGGCGGCCGCGGCGGCTTCGAGGTCGGCGTCGGCGAAGACGATGTTGGGGCTCTTGCCGCCCAGTTCGAGGGTGACGCGCTTGAGGAGCGCGGATCCCTTCGCCAGCACCTGCCTGCCCACGGTGGTCGACCCGGTGAAGACGATCTTGGCAACCCCCGGGTGCTCGACGAGTGCGTCGCCGGCGACGGGGCCGTGGCCGGGCAGGACCTGGAAGAGGTGCTCGGGCAGGCCCGCCTCCAGGGCGAGTTCGGCCAGGCGCAGGGCGGTGAGCGGGGTGGTCTCGGCGGGCTTGAGGAGCACCGCGTTGCCGGCGGCGAGCGCGGGGGCGGCCCCCCAGGCCGCGATCGGCATCGGGAAGTTCCAGGGGGCGATCACCCCGACGACGCCGAGCGGTTCGAGGATCGTGACGTCCAGGCCGCCGGCGACCGGGATCTGACGGCCGGTCAGGCGTTCCACTCCCCCGGCCGCGTAGTCGAGCAGGTCGCGGACGTTGCCCGCCTCCCAGCGGGCGTTGCCCAGGGTGTGGCCGGCCTCGCGGACCTCCAGCCGGGCCAGTTCCTCGACGTGTTCGTCGACGGCCGTGGCGAAGCGGCGCAGCAGCCGGGCGCGGTCGCCGGGCGGGAGGGCCGCCCATCCGGCCTGCGCCGCGGCGGCCCGTACGACGGCGGCGTCCACGTCGGCCGCGGTCGCCGCCGGGACGGTGGCCACGACCTCCTCGGTGGCCGGGTTCAGGACCCGGAGCTCGTGCTGGTCGGACACGGAGGGACCTCTCACATGCGTTCGAAGGAGCGGCGCAGCTCCCAGTCGGTGACCGCGGCGTCGAAGGCGTCCAGCTCGACGCGCGCCATGTTGTGGTAGTGCGCGACGACCTCGTCGCCGAAGGCGGCTCTGGCGATCTCGCTGCCGGCCCAGAGGTCGGCGGCCTCGCGGAGCGTGGTGGGCACGTGCGCGAACTCGGCGGTGTAGGCGTTGCCGGGGCAGGGCTCGGGCAGTTCCAGCTTCCGCTCGACGCCGTACAGTCCGGCGGCCACCAGACCGGCCACGGCCAGGTGCGGGTTGACGTCGCCGCCGGGCAGCCGGTTCTCGAAGCGCAGGGAGCGGCCGTGGCCGACGACCCGGAGGGCGCAGGTGCGGTTGTCGTGGCCCCAGGCGACGGCGGTCGGGGCGAACGAGCCGTCCTGGAACCGCTTGTAGGAGTTGATGTTGGGCGCGTAGAGGAGGGAGAACTCGCGGAGCGCGGCGAGCTGTCCGGCCAGGAAGTGCCGCATCACCTCCGACATCCCGCCCGGGTCGCCCGGCGCGCCCGCCATGGCGTTGGCGCCGTCGGCGTCGGCGAGCGAGAGGTGGATGTGGCAGGAGTTGCCCTCGCGCTCGTTGTACTTGGCCATGAAGGTGAGGGAGACGCCCTCCTGGGCGGCGATCTCCTTGGCGCCGGTCTTGTAGATCGCGTGCTGGTCGCAGGTGGCGAGGGCCTCGTCGTAGCGGAAGGCGATCTCGTGCTGGCCGGGGTTGCACTCGCCCTTGGCCGACTCGACGGTGAGGCCGGCGCCCGCCATCTCGTTGCGGATGCGGCGCAGCAGGGGCTCGACGCGGCCGGTGCCGAGGATCGAGTAGTCGACGTTGTACTGGTTGGCCGGGGTCAGTCCCCGGTAGCCCGCCTCCCAGGCGGCCTCGTAGGTGTCCTTGAAGAGGATGAACTCCAGCTCCGTGCCGACCTGCGCGGTGTACCCGAGTTCGGCGAGGCGTTCGAGCTGGCGGCGGAGGATCTGGCGGGGCGCGGCGACCACCGGGGAGCCGTCGTGCCAGGCGAGGTCGGCGATCACCAGGGCGGTGCCCGGGTTCCAGGGGACGCGGCGGAGCGTGGACATGTCGGGGTGCATGGCGAAGTCGCCGTAGCCGCGGTCCCAGGACGACATGGCGTAGCCGTCGACGGTGTTCATCTCGGTGTCGACGGCGAGCAGGTAGTTGCAGCCCTCGGTGCCGTGGTGGAGCACCTCGTCGAGGAAGAAGCGGGCGGCGAACCGCTTGCCCTGGAGACGCCCTTGCATGTCGGGGAAGGCCAGGACGACAGTGTCGATCTCGCCGCTCGCGACGAGGGCGTGCAGTTCCTCGGCGGCGAGCGGGGGTGTGCGGTCTGCCACGGGTGAGCCTCCTCGGGCTACGTCGGCCGGCCGGGAGCCATAAGGTATTGCCGAGAACCATTGCTTGGGAAGGGGATGCGGCGGGATGTCGCGGGACAGGGCTCCGGAAGGGCCTGCTGATCGCCTCGCGCCGGTGCTGCGGCCGGTGCGCGCGGGCAACGGGTTCGAGGAGGCGCTGGAGCAGATCCTGCAGGTCGTCCGGCTCGGCCTGGTGCCGGCCGGGGAGCGGCTGCCCGCCGAACGGGAGCTGGCGGAGCGGCTGGGGATCAGCCGGGTGACGCTGCGCGAGGTGCTGAAGGTCCTCGCGGACCAGGGCCTGGTGGAGTCGCGGCGCGGGCGGTACGGCGGCACGTTCGTGCTGCCCCGCCCGGCGGCGGGCGGCGAGGACGAGCTGCGGCGGCGGATCGCCGAGGCCGACATCGAGGACGTGCTCCGCTTCCGCGAGGTGCTGGAGGTGGGCGCGGCGGGCCTGTGCGCGGCGCACGGGCTCACCGGCGCGCAGGCGGCGCGGCTGCGCGGGGCGCTGGAGAGCACGCACGACGCGCCGCCGGCCGACTACCGCCGCCGGGACACGCTGCTGCATCTCACCCTGGCCGAGCTGTGCGGCTCGCCGACGCTGGCCGCGCAGTACGCGGCGGTCCGGGCGACGGTGAACGACCTGCTCGACTGCATCCCGCTGCTCGTGCGCAATCTGGAGCACTCGCAGCGGCAGCACACCGCGCTGGTGGAGGCCGTGCTGGACGGGGACGCGGACGGGGCGCGGGAGATGATGCGGGAGCACTGCGCGGGCACGGCGGCACTGCTGCGGGGCTTCCTCGCCTGAGGCGCCGCCGTGGGGGCTTGCCGCGGCACACCGGAGCCGCAAAGGTAGCCCCGTACACCTTTGGGGGGGCAGGGAGGGCCGCGTGACCGGACGACCTCTGATCGGGATCAGTACGTACCTGGAGACCGGGGCCCGCTGGGGGGTGTGGGAGCTGGAGGCGGCGCTGCTGCCGGCCGGCTATCCGCGGCTGGTGCAGCGGTCGGGCGGGCTCGCCGTGATGCTGCCGCCGGACGCGCCGGAAGGGGCCGCTGCCGTCGTGGCCCGGCTCGACGGCTTGGTGATCGCGGGCGGCCCGGACGTCGAGCCGTCCCGCTACGGCGCGCTGCCCGACCCCCGGACGGGTCCGCCGGCCCGGACCCGGGACACCTGGGAACTCGCCCTGATCGACGCCGCCCTGGCGGCGGGCGTCCCTCTGCTGGGCATCTGCCGCGGCATGCAGCTGCTGAACGTGGCCCTCGGCGGCACCCTGGTCCAGCACCTGGACGGGCACGCGGAGGTGGTCGGCGTCTTCGGCGGCCACCCGGTCGAGCCGGTCCCGGGGACGCGGTACGCCGAGGCGGTGCCGGAGGAGACGACCGTGCCGACCTATCACCACCAGGCGGTGGACCGCCTCGGCGCGGGCCTCGTCGCGTCGGCGTACGCGGCGGACGGCACGATCGAGGCCGTCGAACTGCCCACCGCCCACTGGGTCCTGGGCGTGCAGTGGCACCCGGAGATGGACGACGACCCACGACTGATGCGCAGCCTGGTCCACGCGGCGACCGCACACTCGCCTCTGCACGCGCAACCCTGAACCGCTCCCCCGGGATCAGGCCCGGCTGCCGGGACCGAACCAGGACGGACCCGGCCGGCTCACACCGGCGTCGCGGGCGGGGCCGGGGCCGGACCAAGGCCGGGCCCGGGTCCCCTAAGCCCACCCCACCCGCGCCCTGAGCCACGCCAGGGCGGCCTCGCCCTGGGCGCGCTGGAAGGCGCGGAGGGTGGGGAGGCCCGGGGGGTCGGGTTGCAGGCTGTGGCGGAGGAAGTAGCCGGTGAGGGCGGCGAGCGTGGCGGTGACCGCCTCGGGGGCGGCGGCGCGGCCCAGCGGGTGTGCGGTGAAGACCGCCTCCGGGTCGGGGCCGCCCTGGGCCCGTACGCACGGCAGCATGAGCAGCAGGTCGAACCACGGGGCGGCGCGCACGGCGTGCGGCCAGTCGACGAAGACGACCTCGCCGTCGTCCTCCCCCGCTCCGGTGAGGAGCACGTTGTCGGCCCGCAGGTCGGCGTGGGCGAGCGTGTCGCCGGACGCGGCCTCGGGCCACGGTGCGGCGAGGTCGGTGAGTTCCGCGAGGTGGGCGACGGCCCAGGGGTCGAGGCGTCCGTCGAGGGGCGCCTCCGCGCCGTCGAGCAGCTGCCGCCAGCCGGCGAAGTCCCGGGCGAGTGCCTCGCCGGCGGGCGGGGCGGCGACGGGCGACGGGGTGAGGCCGCGGCTCAGCCGCTCGACGGCGTCGAGGACCCGCGCCAGCTCGTCCGGCCGCCACGGCAGACGCGGCTGGCGTCCGGCGACGTCCTCGAAGACCAGAGCGACCCAGCCGCCGTCGTCGTAGGCGCCGAGCAGGCGGGGTGCGGGTACGGCGGCCGGGAGGGCGGCGGCGTTGCGGGCCTCGGCGCGGTGCAGGCGGGGGCTGTGCGGGTTGGCGTCCGCGCCGAGGGCCTTCACGAAGGCGCGGCGGCCGGAGGCGGTCCGGACCCGCGCGGCCGCGCCGGGCGAGAAGCCGCCGGGCTGGGTGACGGCGTGCACCACGGGCGCGCCGAGGACCCCGGCCACGGCGTCCCGGACGGTCTCCGGCAGCCGTTCCCAGGGGGTGCGGACGCCCTCGGCGGGCGGAGCGGGGCTGGTCATGCGCCATGGTGGCGCCCCGCCCGCCGGGCACGCCAACGCTTTTCCGGCGCCCCGGCCCCCGCCCCCTCAGCCGGCCGAGGTGCCCGGCCGGGCGCGGGAACGGGTCAGGGACAGGAGGTCGCGGGCGGGGCCGGAGGGGCGGTGGCCCGTGGGCCAGACGGCTCGCAGGTCGCGGGTCAGGGCGATGCCGTCGACCGGGATGCTCACCAGCCGGCGCAGCGACAGCTCCTCGCCCACCGCCAGTTCGCTCAGCACCGCCGGCCCGGCCCCGCTGACCGCGGAAGCCTTGACCGCCGTGGTCGAGGACAGTTCGATGAGCGGCCTGGCCAGGCCGCCGAGCGCCGCGTCCAGGACCTGCCGGGTCCCGGAGCCCTCCTCGCGCAGGATCAGCGGGGTCACCGCCAGTTCCCCGGCCGCCAGCGGCCGTCGGCGGCGCGCCCAGGGGTGGCCGGGGGCCGTCACCACGACCAGGCGGTCCCGGGCGATCACCGCGGAGTCCAGGCCGGAGGGCACCGACAGCCCCTCCACGAAGCCGAGGTCGGCCTCGTCGGCGAGCAGCCGCTCCGCCACCGCGGCCGAGTTCCCGGCCAGCAGCGACACGGCGGTGTCCGGCCGCCGCGCGCGCAGCGCGATGAGCCAGCCGGGCAGCAGGTACTCGGCGATCGTCATGCTGGCCGCCACCCGCAGCCGGGAGTCCCGCCGGTCGCGCAGCGCCTGCGCCCCCGCGTCGAAGGCCTCGGCCGCCTCCACGACCCGCCGGGCCCAGTCCGTCACCAGCGCCCCGGCGTCGGTCAGCCGCGACCCGCGCGGCGAACGGTCGACCAGCGCCACCCCCAGCTGCCGCTCCATGGAGCGGATCCGGCTGCTGGCGGCTGGCTGGGTGATGCCCAGCTCCCGCGCCGCCCCGCCGAGGCTGCCCAGGCGCGCCACCGCCAGCAGCAGTTCCAGCGCCCCGAGATCCGGCACCCGGTGCGCCAGCGGCACACCCGGCGGCCGCTGCCGTCCGTTCCCCTCCGCGCCTGTCATAAATCCAGCTTATGCCCTGATAGAACCTGGCCCCCTGGTGACGGCTCCCGCCCCCGGACAGCCTGGGTCCATGGTCACCGCCGCCCAGCCCCTCCCCGTCCGTGCCGCACCCCGGCCCCGCTTCCCCGCCGTCCGCCACCTCGGACCCCACTGGTACGCCGCCGTCATGGGCACCGCCGCCGTCGCCACCGGCGGCGCCACGCTCCCGGTGCGCGTGCCGGGGCTGCGCACCGCCTGTGCCGCCGTCTGGGCACTGTCGCTGGTCCTGCTCGCGGCCCTGCTGACCGCCCGCGCCCTGCACTGGAGGCACCACCGCGACCAGGCGCGCGCCCATGTGCGCGACCCGGCCGCGGCCCCGTTCTACGGCTGCCTCGCCATGGCCCTGCTGGCCGTGGGCGGCGGCGCCCCCGCAGCCGGAGCGGACTGGCTCGGCGCCCGGACGGCCCTCGCGCTGGACGCCGGGCTGTTCGCCGCGGGTACGGCCGTCGGGATCGCGGCCGCCGTCGCGGTGCCGTACCTCATGGCCGTGCACCACCGGGCCGGGCCGCCGGAGGCATCTCCCGTGTGGCTGCTGCCGGTCGTCGCTCCCATGGTGTCCGCCGCGCTCGGCCCCCGCCTGGTGCCGCTGCTGCCGGCCGGGCAGGCGCGGGAGACGCTGCTCCTCGGCTGTGTGGCGCTGTTCGGGCTCAGCCTGCTGGCGACCCTGGCGCTGCTGCCTCTGGTGCTCGCCCGGCTGCTCACCGCCGGCCCGCTGCCCCTCGCGCTCACCCCGGCGCTGTTCCTGGTCCTCGGCCCGCTCGGGCAGTCCACCACCGCCGTGGGCGCCTTCGCGGACGCGGCACCCGGCGTCGTACCGGCCCCGTACGCCCAGGGCTTCGGCGTCCTGGCCGTCCTGTACGGCGTCCCGGTGATGGGCTTCGCGCTGCTGTGGCTGGCCCTGGCCGCCGCTCATGTGCTGCGCGCCCGGCGCCGGGGCATGGGCTTCGCGATGACGTGGTGGGCGTTCACCTTCCCGGTGGGCACCTGCGTCACCGGCGCCGCGGCCCTCGCCCGGCACACGCATCTCGCCGTCTACGCCGGGCTCGCGGCCGTCCTGTACGTCCTCCTCGTGGCCGCCTGGACCACCGCCGCCGCGCACACCGCGCGCGGGCTGGTCAGCGGTGCGCTGCTCGCAGCGCCTCCCCCAGCACCCGCGGCGCCTCGGCCAGTGACGGTCCGTACCAGGTCAGGTGCCGTCCGCTGACCAGCGCGCAGGGCAGGCCGGGGAAGGCCTCCGGCCCGTCGTCGGCGGTGAAGCGGTACGGCTCGTCCGGCAGCACGACGACGTCCGGCGCCGCCGCCCGCAACTCCTCCAGGCCGATCCGCGGGTAGCGCTCGGGATGGCCCGCGTACCGGTGGTCGACGCCGAGGCGGGCCAGTACGTCACCCGCGAAGGTGTCCCGGCCGAGCACCATCCACGGCCGCCGCCAGATCGGCACGACGGCGGTGGTGCGGCGGGCCGGCGGAGGCAGCGCCGACCAGGCCGCCTCCGCCCGCGTGAGCCACGGGGGCCGCTCGTCCGCACCGCACGCCCCAAGCACCCGGGACAGTTCCGGGAAGGCCTGGGCGACGGTGCGGACCTCCGTGACCAGAACCCGCAGCCCGGCCGCGCGCAGGGCGTCGAGGTCGGGGGCGCGGTTCTCCTCCTCGTTGGCGATCACCAGGTCGGGGGCGAGGGCGGTGATCCGGTCGACGTCGGGGTTCTTGGTGCCGCCGATCCGTACGACGTCGAGGTCCGCGGGACGGGTGCACCAGTCGGTGGCGGCGGCCAGGACGCCGGGCGCGGACTCCGCCACCGCCTCGGTGAGCGAGGGCACCAGGGAGACGACCCGCATCAGCGCGACCGGTCCTGCACCGCCTCGATGTGCTCGGCCACCGCGACCACGATCACCCGGGTGTCCGGCACGGTCGCCCGCCAGCGGTGGCGCACGCCGCCGGTCAGGTACATCGTGTCGCCGCGCACCAGCCGGTAGGCGCGGCCCTCCGCCTCGATCTCGACGGCGCCGTCGGCGACGTACATCAGCTCGTCGTTGCGGTGCTGGAACTCGCGGCCGGCGTCGTGGTCGCCGGTGTACTCCGAGGCGTGCAACTGGTGGTGGCCGCGCACCAGCGAGCGCACCCGGGGCTCCGGGCCCAGCTCCGCCTCCTCGGCCCGCACCACGTCGACGCTGCACGCCGGGTCGGCCGCCGCGAGCAGCTCCACGGCGGTGGTGCGCAGGGCGTCGGCGACCCTTTCCAGGGAGCTCCGGCTGGGCCGGGCCCGGTCGTTCTCCACCTGGCTCAGGAAGGGCACCGACAGGCCGCTGCGCTGGGCCACGACGGCGAGGGTGAGGTCCAGCGCGCGGCGGCGCCGCCGGACGGCCGCGCCCACCCGGAGGGGCTGCTCTTTGTGGTCGCCCATCGCTCCGGCTCCCTCCTTCGCTCGTCGGTCCGCCGCCCGGGGGCCCGGTTCCGGGCGCACTCCCCCTGATGACTTCTCTGCACCCTACGCATGTTCGGCAAACCGTTTCATGCGGCCGTCACATCCCCGTCATATCGTGTGGGGCCCGACCCGCCGGTTCGCGCCAGTGGATCCGGGTGCGCGCCCTCCCGTGCGCCATGTGCGCGGCGGCCTCCCCGGTGCCGGGCGGGCGGGGCGGGAGCCACGGACCGACGGGCGCGCCACGGCCGGCCGCGGGCGCGCGGGCCGGGCTCTGGTGGGGACGTCGCCGTGAGTGGTTGGCCGAATCCTTCCCGTGGGCGCCGAACGGTGCCGGTCACCCCTCGGCACGCCGGGCACCGCGCGGACGGCCGCCCGGAGAAGGCCCGAGGGGCGGGCCCCGGGCCCACGCGGTCAGGGTGCGTGGAAGGGGCCCGCCCCTCGGGCGGTGCGCGGCGCGTCGGCTACGACTGCGGAGTCATCCGGTCGGCCACGTCCGGGTGCTGCTTCAGCCAGGCGGCGACGGCCTCCTCCTCGTGGCCCTGACCGCGCTGGTTGATCTCGCTCTCCAGGCTGCCGAGCTCGGACTCGCTCATCCGGAAGTTCTTGACCCACTTGGTGAGCTGCGGGTACTGCTGCGGGAACTTCTCGTTGGAGATGGTGCGGATCGTGTTGCCCTCGCCGAAGAGCTTCTTGTCGTCCTTCAGCTTGGTCATGTCGTAGCGGGTGTAGGCCCAGTGCGGCGACCACAGGACGACCGCGACGGGCTTCTTCTGCGCGTAGTCCCGCTTGAGCTCGGCCAGCATCGCCGGCGTGGAGCCGTCGACGACCTTGTACTCCTTGTCGAGGCCGTAGCCGGGCAGGACCTTGTTCTTGAGCAGGTTCATCTCGCCGGTGCCCGGCTCGATACCGATGATCTTCCCGTCGAACGTGCCGGCCTTGCCCTTGAGGTCCTCGAGGGTCTTCACGCCCTTGACGTAGGAGGGCACGGCGACCTCCAGCGAGGTGGGCCGGTACCAGGTGCCGAGGTCCTTGAGTCGGTCCTTGCTCTTGTCCCAGTAGTTCTTCTGAGCGTAGGGCAGCCAGGCGTCGAAGTTGAGGTCGATGTCGCCGGAGGCCAGGCCGGTGTAGACCGGGCCCACGTCCATCTGCTTCAGGTTCAGCTGGTAGCCGCGCCGCTGCAGGACGTTCTTCCACAGGTAGGTGACGGCGACGTCCTCGTCCCAGGGGAACCAGGCGACGTTGAGGGGGCGCTTGGCCTCGGCCGGCTTCGCGCCGGCACCGCCCGGGAGCGGGGCCAGCTTGTCGACGACGCCCGGGTTCTGCTTCAGCCAGGCACGCACGGCGTCCTGCTGCTTGCCCTTGCCGGCCTTGTTGATCCGGGCCTCGAGGCTGGTGAGCTGCTTCTCGCCGAGCTTGAAGTTCTTCAGCCACTTGCCGACGACCGGGTTGTCGGCGGCGAAGCCCTTGCGGGCCAGCGTGTGCACGCCGTCGCCCTTGCCCCAGGCGCCCTTGGGGTCCTTCAGCTTCTTCAGCTTGTAGTCGTTGTACGCCCAGTGCGGCGACCAGAGCGTGACGACGATCGGCTGCTTCTTGCTGTAGGCGCGCTTGAGCTCGGCCAGCATCGCGGGCGTGGAGCTGTCGACGACCTTGTACTCCTTGTCCAGGCCGTACTGCTTGAGGACCTTGCTCTTCAGCAGGGCCATCTCGCCGGCGCTGGACTCGATGCCGGTGATCTTCCCGCCGAAGGTGCCGGCCTTGCCCTTGAGGTCGTCGAGCGAGTCGACACCCTTCATGTACGAGGGCACGGACAGCTCCAGGGACGTCTGCCCGTACCAGGAGCCGAGGTCGTCGAGCTGCTTGCCGTACTTCTTCCAGTACTGCGCGTGGGTCGTGGGCAGCCAGGAGTCGGTCTCGAAGTCGACGTTGCCCTGCGCGAGGGAGGTGTAGAGCGGTCCGGCGTCGAACTGCTTGGCGTCGACCTGGTAGCCGCGCTGCTCGAGGATCTCCTTCCACAGGAAGGTGGAGGCGACGCCCTCGTCCCACGGGATGTAGCCGATGCTGATCTTCTTGCCCCGGCCGACGTCCTTGCCGTCGGCCACCGAGGCCGAGCCGCCGCCGTGGGCGAAGACGCCCATGCCTCCCGCCACGAGGGCGAGGATCACGACGCCGACCACCGCGACCGTCGGACGCGGCCGGTAGGACCAGATCTTCAGGCCCTGCGCGGCGCGCGCCTTGGCGGCGGCGCGCCGGCCGAGCGGGGAGACCTGGGTGCCCAGGGCGCTGGTCATGCGGTCCAGGTAGATCGCGAGGATCACGATGGCCACACCGGCCTCGGAGCCGAGGCCCACGTTCAGCTGGCCGATGGCCTCGTTGACGTCGCCGCCGAGGCCGCCGGTGCCGACCATGCCGGCGATGGCCGCCATGGACAGGCCGAGCATGATCACCTGGTTGACGCCCGCCATCACCGTGGGCAGGGCCAGCGGAAGCTGGACCCGCAGCAGGGTGTTGCGGGGCGTGGTGCCGAAGGCGTCGGCGGCCTCGACCAGTTCCTTGTCGACCTGGCGGATGCCCAGCTCGGTCATGCGCACGCCCGGGGCGAGCGCGAAGATCAGCGTGGCGACGATGCCCGCGGAGGCGCCGGTCCCGAAGAAGAGGATGGCCGGGATGAGGTAGATCATCGCGGGCAGCGTCTGCATGAAGTCCAGCACCGGCCGGACCAGGGCGCTGACCCGGTCGGAGCGGGCGGCCCAGATGCCGACCGGCACCGAGATCACCAGCGCGATGATCGTGGCGACGAGGACGAGCGACAGGGTCACCATCGCGTCGTCCCACAGTTCGAGGGAGTCGATGAAGGCGAAGCCCGCGAAGGTGAGGACACCGGCGAGGCTGCCGCGCAGCCAGAAGGCGAGCACGGCGAAGATGCCGGCGAGCAGCAGCGGCTCGGGCGCCTGGAGGACGGCGTCGATGCCGTCGTAGGCGCCGGTGAAGACGGCCTTGAGGAAGTCGAAGAGCCAGGCCATGTGGCCGAGCAGCCAGTCGACGGCGCTGTTGACCCAGTCGCCGAGGGGGATCCTAGGCACGGGCCACCGCCTTCTCGCCGCCCTTGCCCTGGGCGCTGTCGCAGCTGCCCGGCACGGTCTCCTCGTCACCGAGGAAGCCGACGAGGCGCTGACGCTGGACGACGCCGACCAGCTCACGGTCCTCGTCCACGACGGCGACGGGGTGCGGCACCCGGGCGCTGATCGCGCACAGGTGGGTGAACGGCGTGTCCGGCGCGGCGGTCTCGCAGTCGCAGTCCGCCTCGTCGCCGCGCACGGCGCGGTCCATGACCGCCTCGGCCGTCAGGACCCGGGAGCGGTCGACGTCCTGGATGAAGGAGGCCACGTAGTCGTTGGCCGGCCGCAGCAGGATGTCCTCGGCGCTGCCGGTCTGCACGATGCGGCCGTCGCGCATGACGGCGATGCGGTCGCCCAGGCGCATGGCCTCGTTGAGGTCGTGGGTGATGAAGACGATCGTCTTCTTCAGCGTCTGCTGGAGCTGGAGGAGCTGGTCCTGCATGTCGCGGCGGATCAGCGGGTCCAGGGCGCTGAAGGACTCGTCCATCAGCAGCAGGTCGGCGTCGGTCGCGAGCGCGCGGGCGAGGCCGACGCGCTGCTGCATACCGCCGGACAGCTCGTCGGGCCAGGACTTCTCCCAGCCGGCCAGGCCGCACAGGGCGAGCGCCTCGTCGGCGCGGCGTTCGCGCTCGGCGCGGGGCACGCCCTGCACTTCCAGGCCGTACGCGGCGTTCTCGCGGACGCTGCGGTGCGGGAAGAGCGCGAAGTGCTGGAAGACCATGCTGATCTTCCGGGAGCGGACCTCGCGCAGCTCCTTGCCGCCGAGGCCGGTCAGGTCCTGGCCGTCGAAGCGGACCTGGCCCGAGGTGGGCTCCAGCAGGCCGTTCAACATGCGCAGCAGGGTGGACTTGCCCGATCCGGACAGGCCCATCACGACGAAGATCTGGCCGGGCTCCACGGTGAAGGAGGCGTCGATCACCGCGGCGGTGGCGCCGTCGGCGCGCAGCTCCTCGCGGTCGGCTCCTCGGCGGAGTCTGTCCACTGCTTCGTCCGGTCGTCTGCCGAACACCTTGAACAGGTGCTCGGCCTCTAGCGATGCTGACACGCGCACCTCTCGTCTCGGGGCCAGGGGCGGGACGCGAAGGGCCGCTAACAGTTGAAAGACGCAACGACCGTCGCTCCGAAGCCGCGCCTGCCCAGGACGGCCTGCCCCAAACGCGACAGTGGCCCGCCTCACACGCCCCTGACCTCGCGCTTCCCGGGCGCTCGGTCCCGCGCCGCACGCTGACTGTCGGTGCGGTGCGGCATGATGCGGAACGTGACCGGACGACTGATGCTCCTCGACGCCGCCTCCCTGTACTTCCGCGCCTACTTCGGCGTGCCGGAGTCGATCAAGGCCCCGGACGGCACGCCGGTGAACGCCGTGCGCGGGCTGCTCGACTTCGTCGACCGCCTGGTCAAGGACCACCGGCCCGACCGCCTGGTGGCCTGCATGGACGCGGACTGGCGTCCGCACTGGCGGGTCGAGCTGATCCCCTCCTACAAGGCGCACCGCGTCGCCGAGGAGCACCCGGGCGGCCCGGACACCGAGGAGGTGCCCGACACGCTCACCCCGCAGGTCCCAGTGATCGAGGCCGTCCTCGACGCCGTCGGCATCGCGCGTGTGGGCGTCGAGGGGTACGAGGCGGACGACGTCATCGGCACCTTCACCGCGCGGGCCGAGGGCCCGGTCGACATCGTCACCGGCGACCGCGACCTCTACCAGCTGGTGGACGACGCGCGCGGGGTGCGCGTGCTGTACCCGGTCAAGGGCGTCGGCACCCTGCAGGCCACCGACGAGGCGCTGCTGCGCGAGAAGTACGGCGTCGACGGCCGCGGGTACGCGGACCTGGCGCTGCTGCGCGGCGACCCGAGCGACGGCCTGCCGGGCGTGCCCGGCATCGGGGAGAAGACGGCGGCCGTCCTGCTCGACCGGTTCGGCGACCTGGCGGGCATCCTGGCGGCCGTGGACGACCCGAAGGCCAAGCTGACGCCCTCGCAGCGCAAGAGGCTCGACGAGGCACGGCCGTACCTCGCGGTGGCGCCGAAGGTGGTGCGCGTGGCGGACGACGTGCCGCTGCCGGACGTGGAGACCGCGCTGCCGCGCACCCCGCGCGATCCGGCGGCGCTCCAGGAGCTGGCGGCCCGCTGGGGACTGGGCGGCTCGCTGCAGCGCCTGCTCACCACGCTCGGGTCGTGAGGAGGCCGCCCGCGCCCGCCCATGAGGCGTCCGCGGACGAGGTGTTCACCCGGGGAAGGTGCTAACTTAGGTAACCCTAAGCATGGGGAACTGGGAGGCCGTCATGGCAGATCGTCCGGCGCGCAAGCCGCGGAAGACGCATTCCGCGCAGGTGATCCGCACCGAACGGCTGACCCCGCACATGCAGCGCGTGGTGCTCGGCGGCCCGGGCCTGGCCGGCTTCTCGGCCGACACGTGCACCGACCACTACGTGAAGCTGCTGTTCCCGCCCGCGGGCGTCACCTACCCCGAGCCCTTCGACCTGGAGCGGATCCGCGCGGAACTCCCGCGGGAGCGGTGGCCGGTGACGCGGACGTACACCGTGCGGGCCTGGGACGCCGAACACCGGGAGCTGACGCTGGACTTCGTCGTCCACGGCGACGAGGGTCTCGCCGGCCCCTGGTCGCTGGCCGTCGAGCCGGGCGCGACCGTGCGGTTCACGGGACCCGGCGGCGCCTACGCCCCGGACGCGAGCGCCGACTGGCATCTGCTGGCGGGCGACGAGAGCGCCCTGCCCGCGATCGCCCGCTCCCTGGAGGCGCTGCCCGAGGGCGCCGTCGCGCACGCCTTCGTCGAGGTGGCCGGTCCGCAGGAGGAGCAGAAGATCGACTCAGACGTCGCGGTCGTCTGGCTGCACCGCGGGGACCGGCCGGTCGGCGAGGCCCTGGTGGAGGCCGTCCGGGCGCTGGACTTCCCCGAGGGCCGGATGCAGGCGTTCGTGCACGGCGAGGCCGGCTTCGTGAAGGAGCTGCGCCGCCTGCTGCGGGTCGAGCACGGCATCCCGCGCGAGGACCTGTCCATCTCCGGCTACTGGCGGCTCGGTCACGACGAGGACGGCTGGCAGGCCTCCAAACGGGAGTGGAACGCCCGTATCGAGACGGAGCAGGAGGGTGCGCCCCCGGCCGCCTGAGCCCCGCGCGCCACCGCTCCGGCCTCCGGCCGCGGGCGGGCGCGCGACCTCGGACGCCGGAACCGGCGCTCGTACGGCTGGACCTGCACCTTTCACGCCGGGCTCGTCCGGCTGGACCCGCACCTCTCACTCCGGGCCCGTACGCCGTACGCCGCTGACCCATCCCTCTCACTCCGGCGCCCGTACGCCGTACGCCCGGACCGGCACCTCGTACGCTGGGCCGTGATGCGACGCAAGACCCCGATCCCGCCCCCGCCCCTGCCTCAGCGCGACGGCGTGGACCCCGTGCGGGTGCGGCTGCCCGGGGAGGGCGCCTGGGCCACGGTGCGCGAGCACCTGGTGGAGCGGCTGTCGGGCGCCGGGCCCGGGGTGGTCGACGCGATGTTCGACGCGGGGCGGATCGTCGGGGCCGACGGGCGGGCCGTCGCGGCCGACGCGGCGTACCGGCCGGGGATGTTCGTCTGGTTCCACCGGGAACTCCCCGACGAGGTCCCGGTGCCCTTCCCGCTGGAGGTCGTCCACCGCGACGAGCACATCGTCGTCGTGGACAAGCCGCACTTCCTCGCCACCACCCCGCGTGGCGGCCATGTCACCGAGACCGCGCTGGCGCGGCTGCGGCGCGAGCTGGGCATCCCCACGCTGACGGCCGCGCACCGGCTGGACCGGCTCACGGCCGGCCTGGTGCTGTTCACCGTCCGGCCCGGCGAACGCGGCGCGTACCAGACGCTGTTCGGCGACCGGCGGGTGCGCAAGGAGTACGAGGCCGTCGCCCCCTACGACGCCGGGCTCGCCCTGCCCCGCACGGTGCGCAGCCGGATCGTGAAGGAGCGCGGGGTGCTCACCGCCCGCGAGGTGGCGGGCGAGGTGAACGCGGTCACCCGTGTGGAGCTGAGGGAGCACCGCGCGGACGGCCTGGCACGCTACCGGCTGCTGCCCACGACCGGGCAGACCCACCAACTGCGGGTGCACCTCAACGCGTTGGGCGTGCCGATCCTCGGCGACCCGCTCTACCCGGTGGTGAGCGGCCCCGTGCCGCCCGGTGATTTCCGGCGGCCGCTGCAACTGCTGGCGCGGACGCTGGAGTTCACCGATCCGGTCACGGGGCGGGAGCACCGGTTCGACAGCGGGCGCACGCTCGGGGCCTGGTCCTCCCCCGGCGCGTGGGCGGCCGGTCAGTAGCCGCGCCACCAGCGCAGCAGCCGCCGCCAGGCCCCCTGCGGGCGGGCCGGCGCGGCGGGCTCACCGGCCGGCACCGGCCCGGGCCACGGCGGTGCGGTCTCCCCCGGCGCGGTCGACGCGCCCTCCCGTACGGGCGACACCCCCGCCCGTGCGGACGGCGCGCCCTCCCGCGCGGGCGACGCCGGGGGCGCGGCCGACGTGGCCGCCCACGGGGACGACGCCGAGGGGCCGGTCGGCGGTGTCGCGGGGGCCGGGCGGTCGGTGCCGATCTCCCAGGCGGCGCGCTGCTGCGGAACCGTGGCCGGGTTGAGGCTCGGCTTCGCCGTCACGTCCTGCGGCGGCCGCGGCGTGAACCGCACCGGCAGTTCCACCAGGTGCTGGGAGGCGATGGACTCGGTCCAGCGCAACTCCTCCTCGTCGCAGTCGAGCTGGATGTCCGGCAGCCGCATCAGCAGGGCGTCCACGCCGACGTCGGCGATGGCGCGCCCGATGTCCTGGCCGGGGCACTCGTGCGGGCCGCCGCCGAAGGCGAGGTGCGAGCGGTTGCCCTGCATGTCGGCGTCCAGGTCGGGGCGTACCCGGGGATCGACGTTGCCCGGCGCGATGCCGAAGAGCAGTCCGTCGCCCCGGCGGATGCGCTGGCCGCCGAGTTCCGTCTCCTGCTTGGCGAAGTAGCCGAAGACGGTGCTGAACGGCGGCTCGTCCCACAGGGACTGCTCCACCGCCTCCGGCACCGTCATCTGCCCGCCGTTGAGCTGGGCGCGGAAGCCCGGCTCGGTGAGCACCCGGCGCAGCACGTTGGCGAGGAGGTTGGCGGTCGCCTCGTAGGCGGCGATGAGCACCACCCGCAGGTGCTGGCCGATCTCGTCGTCGCTGAGGCCCGCCGGATGCCCGATGAGGTGGCTGGTGAAGTCGTCCTCGGGCCGGTCCCGGCGGCGGGCGGCCAGGCGCAGCAGGCAGTCCATGATGTACTGATTGCTGGCGATCGCGGTCTCGGTGCCCTTGAGCATGTCGCGGGCGGCGTGCACGATGCGGTCGTTGTACTCCTCGGGCATCCCGAGGACCTGGCACATCACCGCCATGGGCAGGTGCTCGGCGAACTCGTCGACGAGGTCGGCCCGGCCCTCCTCGCAGAAGCGGTTGACCAGGCGCTGGCTGGAGCGGCCGATGTGGCGGCGCAGACCGCGGTGGTCGATGGTGGCCATGGCGCCGGTGACCGCGCCGCGCAGCCGCTTGAGCTCGTCGCCCTCGGCGTGCGAGCAGATGGGCTGCCAGGCGATGTGCGGCATGAGCGGGTGGTCGGGCTTGACCATGCCCTCCCTGAGCGGGGTCCAGATGCGGCTGTCCCGGGTGAACTGGGAGGGCGTGCGCACCATGTGCAGGTTCTCGGCGTGGCCGAGGACCACCCACATCGGCACGTCGTCGTGGAGCAGCACGGGCGCCACCGCGCCGTACCGCTTGCGGAGCCGGTCGTACAGCCCCGTCAGGTCCTGTGCCTCGTGCAGCCGGTGCAGTCCCCCGGGCCCGACGCCGTGCGCGGGGCAGCCGGGGGGCGGATCGAGGGCGAGGTCGTCCGGTCCGGTCGGGGAGTGGGGTTCAGGCGTCACAGTGGTCGCTTTCGGACGGGATGGAATGCGGAGGGACTCGCGGCGACGGGCGTCAGGTGAGCGAGCCCGTCATGGCGAGCGAGTGCAGGAAGCGCATCAGGGTCATCAGGACGTCGCGGCTGGAGGCCCGGCGGCGGACGTCGCACTCGACGATGGGGATCTCCGGGGACAGGTCGAGTGCCGTGCGCAGCTCCTGGAGCGGGTGACGCGGGGCGTCCGGGAAGGAGTTGACGGCGACGACGAAGGGCACGCCGCGCTCCTCCAGACGCCCTATGACGTCGAAGCTGACCTCCAGGCGGCGGGTGTCGACGAGGACGACGGCGCCGAGCGCGCCTTCGAACAGGCCGTTCCACAGGAACCAGAAGCGCTGCTGCCCGGGGGTGCCGAAGAGGTACAGCACCAGCTGGTCGGTGATGCTGATGCGGCCGAAGTCCATCGCCACGGTGGTGGCGGTCTTGGAGTCGGAGCCGTAGTTGTCGTCGACGCCGATGCCGGCCTGCGTCATGGTCTCCTCGGTGGTCAGCGGCCTGATCTCGCTGACCGAGCCGACCATGGTGGTCTTGCCGACCCCGAACCCGCCGACCACCACGATCTTCACCGCGGCCTGGGCCGTGTGCGGCAGGTGGTCCTCGGTCCGTGGTCCGGGGACGGTGTCAGAGCCTTTGAAGTCCATGCATCACCGCTTCGAGGAGGGAACGGTCGGCTACGGCCTGGCGGACGATCGGGGCGCGCGCCTGAACCAGTTCGGCCGTGAGCAGCTCGGTGAGCAGGACCGTCACCGCGCTGAACGGCAGGTTGAGATAGGCCGAGAGCTCGGCCACGGACAGGGGGGCCGCGCAGAGCCGGAGCACCGTCGCCTGCTCGGGGGTGGCGGACGGGGGCGGATCGGCGCGGGCCACGATCAGGGTCACCAGGTCCAGGGCGGCACGGGCGCCGTCCTCGTCCGCGCCGGCCACCACGTACAGGCGCTCGGGGTTCTTCTCCTCGCCCTGCTTGGCGGGTTCGGGGGGCGGCGCTTCGTGCCGGGGGTAGCGCCTCTGGCGTCGCGGAGGAGTCATACGGTCTGCCCGTTGCGCCGGGGCGGACTGGTCAGATGGGCGCCGATGCGGACCACGAGGTCCCGCATCCGGGCGCTCATCAGGCCGGGCTCGGTCCGGATGTCGGCGAGCACCGCGAGGTAGGCGTTGGCTCCGGCGGACATCATGTAGAAGTAGCCGCCGTCGATCTCGATGATGACCAGCTTCATCCGGCCGTCGCTGTCGGGGATCTCGACGGCGACGGCGCCGGCGAGGCTCTGCAGTCCCGCGCAGGCCGCGGCGACCCGGTCGGCCGCGTCCGGCTCGCCGCCGTAGCGGGCGATGCGCAGGCCGTCGGCGGAGAGGACCACGATCATCTCGATGCCGGGGACGCCGTCGTGGAGCTCCTTGAGCATCCAGTCGAAGTTCGCTCGCTGCTGGATCACTTGAGGTCCCCCTCCTCGTCGGCCTCGGCGCGGGCCGGTCGGTCGATCAGATGGGTGAAGGCGGTCGGGTCCTGCGTGAACGCGGTGGGGTCGGGCCCGGGGTTGTCCTTCTTGAGTCCGTCCCAGAAGGCCTCGACCCACAGGCCCGGCTCGGGCTCCTTCCGGTCGGTCTTCGGCTCCGGCTCGGGCGGGGACCACACGGAGCGGCCCTCCTGTTCGGCGCGCTCGGCGGCCACCTGCTCGGCGATGCGCCGGCTGAGGGGGGCCTTGACCCGGCTGCGGCGCTGCGGAAGGCCGCCCGGCGTCCATTCGGTGACCTCGGGGACGTCGTCCTCCAGGGACACCGCGGCGGGGAGGCGCGGGCTGGTGGGACGGCGCCGCTTGGGGGCGCGCTCGGGTCCCTCCACGGTGCCCTCGGTGGGCTTGGGGATGGCGGTGGCGCCGATGCCGTGGGCGAGTCCGGGGGCGGGCTCGTTGGTCATCATGTCGCTCGGCACGACCAGGACGGCGCGGACACCGCCGTACGCGGAGGCCCGCAGTGACACCTGCATCTTGTACGTCGTGCACAGCCGGCCCACGACGGCCAGGCCGAGTCGGGGGCTTTCGCCGACGTCCTGCAGGTCCATGCCGGCCTTGGCGCGCTCCAGCATGTTCTCGACCCGGGCGCGGGCCTCCTCGCTGAGGCTGACGCCGCCGTCCTCGATCTCGATGGCGACGCCGGTCTGCACCTCGACCGCGGTGACGTGCACCTTGGTCTGCGGGGGCGAGTAGCGGGTGGCGTTGTCGAGGAGTTCGGCCGCGGCGTGGATGACCGGCTCGACGTGGGTGCCCTTGATGTTGACCTTGGCGATGGAGTGCAGCTCGATGCGGCGGTACTCCAGGATCCGGGACATGGCGCCGCGCAGCACGCTGTAGAGGGTGACCGGGTTGGGCCACTGGCGTCCGGGGCGGCCGCCGCCGAGGACCGAGACGGAGTCGGCGAGGCGGCCGATCAGCGCGGTGCCGTGGTCGATGCGCAGCAGGTCGTCGAAGACCTCGGGGCTGCGCCCGTGGTCCTCCTCCATCTCCCGCAGTTCCTTGGCCTGCTGGTGGACGATGGCCTGGACGCGCCGGGCGATGCTGACGAAGGAACGCGAGGTGGAGTCGCGCAGGGCCTCTTCCTGGTCGACGATGTCGAGGATGGACCGCACCACCGTGCGCTGCGACTCGGGGATCTGCCGCCACTCGGGATGGTCGTCGACGACGTCGAGCATGACCTCCCGCGGGGAGTTGCCGGAGCGCAGGTACTGGACCGCGGCGGGGATGATCTCCGATCCGAGGCGCACGATCTCCTGGTCGTGGGCGGCCAGGCGCCGCTCCAGACGCGCGGTGTGGAGGGCGTGTTCCGCCCGCTGGTCCCGGATGGTGCGTCCGCGGCGCACCGCTTCGGCCGCGGTGGCGAGCACCAGCAGGGTGGCGACGGCGCCGAGGCCGCCGACGGCGAGGCGGGCCGGGCCCGCCACCAGGGCGACGGCGGCCCCGGTCACCGCCGCCATCACTATGGCGGGCGGCAACAGCACACGCAGGAGGGGAAGTTCGCGGTCACCGGGGGGTGATTGGACACTCACCATGTAAGCCCTCTGAGACGAGTCGGCTGGGTTTCGGGGGAGCTTGCTACGGGGTACGTCATGGAAATGTCTGGAACATCGGCAGATTCGGGAACAAGCGCACGAATACGTCTCAACTCGGTGCGCCGCGGGCGAGCTTAGTCCGACCGGATCATCGCCATGTCATATTCACCAACCGCCTGAATCGGCATGCGGCACAGGAGTACGCTCAGGTCGTTTACACGCTCGGCCCGCTCTCGCACACGGAGTGTCACGACGTACAGGCGTGCGAAAGTGGTTCACCTTCAAGAGTGAACGGGCGGTTCCGGATCAACGGCGCCCGTAACCCCGCCCCGCCGGGGCGGTAATGCACGCGAACGGGAGCACACAGACGGGTGCGGGGCGCGCGAACGGTCTCGCGCACCCCGCACCCGTCGAACGTCCGTCTCAGCCCACGGACGAGTACGCCACCACTCCCCGCAGCAGCAGCTCGACGGCCTTGCGCGCGTTCTTCGTGACGGTCGAACCCTCCACGGGAGCCGCCGCGGCGATCTGCCCCAGGACGTCGATGACCTGCTTGCACCAGCGCACGAAGTCGCCCGCGGGCATCTCCACCTCGCGCAGCACCTCGTCCAGACCCTTGCCGGAGGCCCACATGTAGGCGGCCCAGGCGAAGCCGAGGTCGGGTTCGCGCTGGCCCACGCCCTCGGCCTGGTTGATCCGGAAATCCTCCTCCAGGGCGTCCAGGCGCCCCCAGATCCGCACCATCTCGCCGAGCGCCGCCTTCGCGTTGCCCGAGGGCACCTTGGGCGTCATCGCGTCGTCGCTGACCCGCGCCTCGTACACCAGCGCCGAGACGCAGGCGGCGAGTTCGGCCGGTCCGAGGCCCTCCCAGACCCGCTCGCGCAGGCACTCGCTGGCGAGCAGGTCCAGTTCGCCGTAGAGCCGGGCGAGCCGCTTGCCGTGCTCGGTCACCTCGTCGCCCCGCAGGTAGTCGAGCTCGGTCAGCAGCGCGACGATGCGGTCGAAGGTGCGCGCGATGGTGTTCGTCCGGCCCTCGATGCGGTGCTCCAGCTGCTTGGTGTCGCGCATCAGCCGGTGGTAGCGCTCGGCCCAGCGGGCGTGGTCCTCACGGTCGTTGCAGCCGTGGCAGGGGTGGGCGCGCAGCGCGGTGCGCAGCCGGGCGATCTCCCGGTCGTCGGCCGCCTGCGAGCGCCGCTTGCGCTGCCGCTCCGGCGCGATGTGCCCGGCCTTGGTACGCAGCGCGGAGGCCAGGTCCCGGCGGGACTGCGGCGAGCGCGGATTGAAGGACTTCGGGATCCGCATCCGCTCCAGCGGCTCGACCGGGACCGGGAAGTCCATGGTCGCCAGCCGCTTGACCTGGCGCTCGGCGGTCAGCACCAGCGGGCGCGGGCCGTCGTGGTACTCCAGGCCCCGGTGGCCGTTGGTACGGCCCGCGGGCAGGCCCGGGTCCAGGACCAGCGCCAGGCCCGCGTACTTGCCGGTGGGGACGTGGATGACGTCACCGGGCTTGAGCTTCTCCAGGGCGACGGCGGCCTCGGCGCGCCGCTGGCTCGCGCCCTGCCGGGCCAGCTCGGTCTCCCGGTCCTTCAGCTCCCGGCGCAGCCGCGCGTACTCCTCGAAGTCGCCGAGGTGGCAGGTCATGGAGGCCTTGTAGCCGTCCAGGCCCTCCTCGTTGCGCTGCACCTGCCGGGAGATACCGACCACCGACTTGTCGGCCTGGAACTGCGCGAACGACGTCTCCAGCAGCTCGCGCGAGCGGTGCCGGCCGAACTGCTCGACCAGGTTGACCGCCATGTTGTACGACGGCTTGAAGCTGGAGCGCAGCGGATACGTCCGCGTGCCGGCGAGCCCGGCCAGGTGCTCGGGGTTCATGCCGCGCTGCCACAGCACCACCGCATGGCCCTCGACATCGATGCCGCGCCGGCCGGCCCGGCCGGTGAGCTGCGTGTACTCGCCGGGGGTGATGTCGGCGTGCTGCTCGCCGTTCCACTTGACGAGCTTCTCCAGGACCACCGAGCGGGCGGGCATGTTGATGCCGAGCGCGAGGGTCTCGGTGGCGAAGACGGCCTTGACCAGGCCGCGCACGAACAGCTCCTCGACGACCTCCTTGAAGGTCGGCAGCATGCCCGCGTGGTGGGCGGCGATGCCGCGCTCCAGGCCCTCCAGCCACTCGTAGTAGCCGAGGACGTGCAGGTCCTCCGACGGGATGGAGGCGGTGCGCTCCTCGACGAGCGCGCGCACCTCCTGCCGCGCCTCCTCGTCGTTGAGCCGCAGGCCCGCGTACATGCACTGCTGGACGGCCGACTCGCAGGCGGCCCGGCTGAAGATGAACGTGATCGCGGGCAGCAGCCCCTCGGCGTCCAGCCGTTCGATGACCTCGGGGCGGCCCGGCGTCCACACCCGGGAGCGCTGCCGGCGCTCGCGCTCGCGGTCGGCCTCGCGCATGGCGCGGCCGCGCCGGCGGTCCTGGTAGGAGGGGCGGCTGGCCTCCATGCGGGCCATGCGCGTGAGGTCGGGGTTGACGGCCTTGCGGTGGCCCTCGCCCTCCTCGAACAGGTCGTACATCCGGCGTCCGGCGAGCACGTGCTGGAACAGCGGCACGGGCCGGTGCTCGGAGACGATCACCTCGGTGTCACCGCGGACGGTGTCCAGCCAGTCGCCGAACTCCTCGGCGTTGGACACGGTCGCCGACAGCGACACCAGGGTCACGGACTCGGGGAGGTGGATGATCACCTCCTCCCATACGGCGCCGCGGAAGCGGTCGGAGAGGTAGTGCACCTCGTCCATGACCACGTAGCCGAGGCCGAGGAGGGTCTGGGAGCCGGCGTACAGCATGTTCCGGAGCACCTCGGTGGTCATCACGACCACCGGGGCGTCGGAGTTCACGCTGTTGTCGCCGGTGAGGAGGCCGACCTTGCCGGTGCCGTAGCGGCGGCACAGGTCGGAGTACTTCTGGTTGGACAGCGCCTTGATGGGGGTCGTGTAGAAGCACTTCTTGCCCTGCTGGAGGGCGAGGTGGACGGCGAACTCGCCCACGATCGTCTTGCCGGAGCCGGTGGGCGCGGCGACCAGCACGCCCTTGCCCGCCTCGAGTGCCTGGCAGGCCTCGATCTGGAACGGGTCGAGGCCGAAGTCGTACATCTCGCGGAAGCCCGCGAGAGCGGTGGCCTGCTCGGCAGCGCGCCTGCGTGCTGCCGCGTACCGCTCGGCCGGTGAGAGATCCTCTGTCATCGTGCTTTCGAGCGTACCGGGCCGCACTGACAACAGGACGATCATTATCCGGATCGACGACTTCCGGGGCCGAGAACGCGAAGACCCCGGTCCGCACGGACCGGGGCCCCTCCGACCCGCTTCTCACCCCGGCACCCGCGCCGGGCGGCGGTCAGGTGACGTCGTCGTAGCCGTTGACCCGGTCCGTGGTCGCCTGCTCGGGCACGCGGGCGGCGCCGACCGGTTCGATCTCACCGATGTCCGCGGGGGTGAGATCCAGTGCGGAGGCCTCGTCGTCGCCCGGTCCCTCGGCCTCGCGCCGCCGCCTGCGCTTGTCGTTCGTCAGGGCGAACCCGGTGGCCAGGAAGTACAGCAGGACGATGGGGGCCGCGAGGGACAGCATCGAGATCGGGTCGACGGTGGGCGTGGCGAAGGCCGCGAAGACCGTGACCCCGAGCACCATGCCCCGCCACCAGCCGAGCATCCTGCGCCCGGTGACGATCCCGGTGAGATTCAGCATCACCAGCAGCAGCGGCAGCTCGAAGGAGAGCCCGAAGACGATCACCATGCGGGTGACCAGGTCCAGCAGATCGTCGAGCGGCAGGAGGTTGACCGCGCCGGCGGGGGTGAAGTCGATCAGGACGCTGGCCGCCGCGGGAAGCACGTGGTACGAGAACCAGGCGCCCGCCATGAACAGGGGGAAGCCGGCCCCGACGAACGCCAGCGAGTAGCGCTTCTCGTGCTTGTGCAGGCCCGGCGCGACGAAGGCCCACAGCTGGTACAGCCAGACCGGGCTCGCGATGACGACACCGGCCGTCAGCGCGACCTTGATCATCAGCGTGAACGGACCGAGCAGGCCCTCCACGGTGATGTTCCCGCAGGCGCCCTTGTTCTGGTGGGCCAGCTCCATGAACGACTTGGAACATCCCACCGAGTGCTGGACGGGCTCGGTGAGGAAATTGATGATGTCCCGGTAGTAGAAGGCGGCCACGACCGCGCCGACCACGATGGCCAGCACGGCCTTCGCGAGCCGGTTGCGGAGCTCACGAAGATGGTCCGCGAGGGGCATCCGCCCCTCCGGATCCTTCTCCCTCTTGCGGGCAGACTTCGGCAACCCACGTCCTCATCTCGTGCGGTGGGCCGGAGGAGTCCGGCCCTGCGTCAGCGCTGGGTGGTGTCCGTCGGCTCGTTGACCGGGCGCGAGCTCGTCACGTCGCCGGGAGCGGACTGAATGGTGCGCTGCGCGGGGGGCTGCTCGTTGCCGGACGCGGGGGCGGAGGTGTTGCCGTCCTCCTTCATCGCCTTGGCCTCGCTCTTGAGGATCCGGGCGGACTTGCCGAGGGAGCGCGCCATGTCCGGAAGCTTCTTCGCGCCGAACAGCAGCACGATGACGACGAGGATGAGAATGATCTCGGGGGCTCCGAGCCTTCCGAACATAAGTCTCTACCTTCTCACCGAGGCGGCTGGGTGGGGGTGCTGTCCGACCGGTCGGACGCATCTGTGATCGATCGTTCTTGACAGCGATCGTAACGCTCAGGGGTGAACGCGAGGCAATCCCCGTGCGTACTCCCGTCCACGGCCCGGGCCTCGTTCACCGGGCTGCGATCAGCAGGGTACCTGCTGAGGCGAACTGCATAACAGGGCGAGGTGGCACAAACGGGCGCGCCGAGCCGGACTCACACGACTTTCTTGACCGGTACCGCGGCGACCCCCGCGGCCGTGGGCGCGTGGACGCCGCACCTTCACAGCGACTCCGCGGACCGGGCCGTGCTCACGGCCGCCCGCTCCAGGTCCTCGGCCGCCCGGTTGATGCGGCGCGCGGACTCCGAGACCTGCCTGCCGAGACGCTGCGCCTCGACGAAGACCCGGACGGCGAGCACGCCGAGCACGGCGAGACCCAGGAAACCCGCGGCTACCGCGAACATCGGCCAGAACATGATCCGAGCCTAGACCGTGGGGTGCAGGCGCAGCGTCCTGACCCCGCCGCCGGTGAGGAGCTCGACGATCCGCTCACCGGCCGGCTTGCGGACCGCTGCGCCGCAGTCGGGACAGGTGAAGGAGTAGAAGGTGGTGCGGCTGCTGGCGCCGATGGCCAGGCGCAGCGAGCTCGCGGCGAGTTCGAAGCACTCCCGGCAGTCGGGGCAGCCCGCCCGGAACACCACCGGGGCCACGCTTCTCATCCCGGCGAACGCGGCCGCCACCGACATGTCCCGCACGTCCTGTACGCCGCGCACGTCCCGCACTCCGGACGACGTCGCCGACTCGCTCAAAGCCCCAGCTCCTGCCTGTCGTGCCACCCGTCCGCCCCGTCGTGGACCGGGTGCGCCCCGCCGGGTTCCGGCGCCCCGCCGGCCGCGTCGGCCGCGTCGGCCTCCATGCCGTCGTACGCCGCCAGCGCCTCGCGCGCCGCCTGCCGGGCGCTGTCGGCCAGCTCACGGGGCGCGACGATCCGGCCGTCGCGCCCGAGGCGCAGCGCCAGGCGTCTGAGCGACGCCGGGTCGGGGGTGCGCAGAGTGATACGCAGTCCGCCGTCGGGAAGCTCATCGGCGCTGTCGTGCGGGTAGTACTCGGCGACCCAGCGGCCTCCGGGGCCGGTCTCGACGACGACCTCGGGGTCCTCGGCGGCGGGCTGGACCAGCGCCTCGGACAGGTCGCGCAGTTCCATCTCGGGCGGCGCGGACGGCTCGTCGAGGATCTTGATCTCGGCGACCCGGTCGAGCCGGAAGGTGCGGCGCGCCTCGGAGCGGCGGCACCAGGCCTCCACGTACGTGTGGCCGACGCTGACCAGGCGGATGGGGTCGATCTCGCGCTCGGTGACCTCGTCGCGCGCGGGCGAGTAGTAGCGGATCCACAGGCGGCGGCGCTCGGAGATCGCCCGGTCGACGTCGGCGAAGACACCGCCCTCGGACTCGAAGGTCACCGACAGCCGGGAGCTGGCTCCGGCCGCCTCGCCGGCCGCCGTCTCCACCTTGGCGGTCGCCCGCAGCAGCGCCTGCCGGTCGCTCTCGCGTAGGCCGGGCAGGGTCGCCACTGCGCGGGCGGCGACGAGCAGCGCGGTGGCCTCGTCGGCGGCCAGCCGCAGCGGCTCGGCCGCGTCCGCCCCGAGGGCCGCGGGGTTGTGCCACCAGATGCGCTCGCCGTCGGTGTCGATGTCGAGCAGGTCGCCGCCGCGGAAGCTGGTGCCGCACATGGGCAGCACATCGAGGTCGGAGACCAGTTCGTCCTCGGTGATGCCGAAGGCGCGCGCGACGTCCTCGATCCGGGCGCCGGGGCGCTCCCGGAGATACGTCACCAGTGAGAGCATCCGCCGGGTCTGGTCGATGGCGTTCGTGGGCCTGACCGGTTTGCCTGCCACTTGCTCTTCCGCTCCCCCTCAGCCCTTGGCCACGGCACGCAGCCGGTCCACCACGTCGGCCCGCAGCTCGGCCGGCTCCAGCACCACCACGTCCGGACCGAACTCGACCAGCCAGGCGTCCAGCCCGTGCCCGTACGGAATCTCCAACTCGTCCCAGCCGTCGCCGAGTTCCCGCACCGCGGTGGCTTTCGCCCGAAGGGGGTACCCCGCGCCCGAGCGCAGCCGGATCCGCGCGGAGCGGTCGGCGATCTCGCCCGCCCAGCCCGCCACGGTCTCGCGGACCGTGACGACGTCCGGCACCGGGGCGGTGAAGCCGGCCCCGCGGGTGCGCACCCGGCCGGTGATCCGGGACAGCCGGAAGACCCGCTCGGCACCGCGGTCGCGGTCCCAGCCGGCCAGGTACCAGTGGCCGCGCCAGCACTCCAGCGCCCACGGTTCGACGAGCCGGGGCTCGGGGTGCGCGGCGGTGGCCTTGCGGTAGTCGAAGACGACCGGGCGCCGGTCCCGGCAGGCGAGCATCAGCGGCTCGAAGGCGGCCTCGTGCACCGGGATGCGCGGCTCCAGGGCGCCGTGGGCCTCGTAGGGGTCGACCTCCTCGGGCAGTCCGGCGGCGCGCAGCTTCTGCAGGGCGCCGCTGGCCGCGCCGGCGAGGCGGGCCTGCTGCCAGACCTTGGCGGCCAGACCGAGGGCGGCGGCCTCCTCGGCGTCCAGGGTGATGGGCGGCAGGCGGTTGCTGTCGCGGCGGGCCAGATAGCCCACCTCGCCGTCGAGGCCCTCGACGGTCTCGATGACCAGCCCGAGCTCGCGCAGGTCGTCCTTGTCGCGCTCGAACATGCGGTTGAAGGAGTCGTCGCTGCCGGACGTGCCCCGCTCCGGCCCGAACGTCTCCACGTAGGCCTCGATGGACTCGCGCAGCTCGCGCTTGCTGAGCGGCCGCCGCGTCCCCAGCAGACACAACGCCAGGTTCATCAGCCGCTCGGCCTTGGCAATGGCCATCGACGCCCTTCGCCTCCCTATGGTGCTTACGACCGTCGACCGTACCGCTCCGGGGGGCGGTGACAAAAGCCGAGGGCCCATGCCCGACCAGGCATGGGCCCCAGGTGATCGCATCCGGTCGGACCGGGCGGCGGATCAGACGCCGAGCAGGTCCACGACGAAGATCAGGGTCTCGCCGGGCTTGATCGCCGGCGTGGGGCTCTGGTCGCCGTAGGCGAGGTGGGCCGGGATGGTCAGCTGACGACGGCCGCCGACCTTCATGCCCTGCACGCCCCGGTCCCAGCCCTGGATCACGCGGCCCGCGCCCAGCGGGAAGCGGAAGGGGGTGCCCCGGTTCCAGCTGGCGTCGAACTCCTCGCCGGTGCTGAAGGCGACGCCCACGTAGTGGACGGTGACGGTCTGCCCTGCCTGCGCCTCGGGCCCGTCGCCCTCCCAGATGTCCTTGATCTCGAGGTCCGCCGGGGGCTCGCCGCCCGGGAAGTCGATCTCGGGCTTGTCGATGCTCACGTCTTTCGCTCCTGCTCATCTACTACAAGGCAACGGACAGTCTTTCATCCCCGGCGCCCTCCCGCCCGCGGCGGGCGGGCGCGCCGCGGCGTCACATCTTGGCGAGGATGTCCACCGAGAACACCAGCGTGGAGTCCTTCTTGATGCCGCTGTTCGGCGGCGGGTTCTCCCCGTACCCCAGGGACGGCGGGATGACGATCAGGACCCGGCTGCCGACCTTCTTGCCGGTCAGGCCCTGGGCCCAGCCCTTGACGACCTGCTGGAGGGAGAACGACGTCAGCGCGTGCCTGCCGTACGTCGAGTCGAACTCCTTGCCCGAGTCCCACAGCACGCCCTTGTACTGGACGAGCACCGTGTTGTCGGCGGCCACCTCCTCGCCGTCGCCCTCGATGACGTACTCGGCGACCAGCTTCTTCGGCGCGGGCTTCTTGGAGACGTCGACGGAAGGGGCCTGGCCGTCGGTGTTGGTGCCCACCTTGGGCAGGGCCGCGTCGTTCTGCGGGACGTCCTTGCCCTTGGCCGAGCTCTTGGCGTTGAAGGTGTCCACCACGTCGACGACGAAGACCAGCGTGTCGCTGCCCTTGATGCCCGCCTGCGGGTTGCCCTGCTTGCCGTAGCCCCAGGTGGGGGGCACCGCCATCTGCACACGGCTGCCGACCTTCTTGCCGGCGAGGCCGTAGCGCCAGCCGTCGATGATCGTGCCCTGGGAGAGCTTGATGAGCAGGGGCGTCTTGCGGTCGTACGAGTTGTCGAAGACCTTGGCCGTGGCCCAGACCTGGCCCAGGTAGTTCGCCTGGACGTAGTCGCCCTCCGCGACGGGGCGGCCGCCCCCCGCGACGACCGTCTTGACCGCGAGGTCCTTCGAGGGCTCGCCACTGCCCTTGGCCACGGTCGGCTTCTCGCCGAACTTCGCGCCCGCGGTGATCGCCGGGAGCGGACCGGAGACGATCTTCGGCGACGGCGCGGCGGACGGCGCCGAGGCCGACGCGGAGGGCGACGCGCTGTCGCTCGCCTTGCCCGAATCGGCCTTGTCGTTGCCGCATGCGGCCAGCGTGACCAGTCCCGCGGGTACGGAAAGAAGAAGTGAGCGTCGGCGCACGGTGGGGGCCTCGTAATCGGTCGATCCTGTGGATGGCGTGCGCGCCACCTTACTGATCCACCGGCGCCCATGCGGGTTTCGGCCCGCTCGAGTTTCGACCGGGGACCCGGGAGTCGTCCCCCGGAACAGCGCTGCCGGCGTGAGAAGGGCGCCGCACGTGAAACGTGCGGCGCCCGTGCGGCGTTCCGGCGACCGGCCCGGAACTCGCCCCTCACATACCGGCGATCAGCTTCTCCACCCGGTCGTCCACCGAACGGAACGGGTCCTTGCACAGGACCGTCCGCTGGGCCTGGTCGTTGAGCTTGAGGTGCACCCAGTCGACGGTGAAGTCCCGCCGCTGCTCCTGGGCCCGCCGGATGAAGTCGCCGCGCAGCCGCGCCCGAGTCGTCTGCGGCGGAACCGACTTGCCCTCGAAGATCTTCAAGTCGTTGCAGATCCGGGCTGCTTGGCCCTTCCTCTCCAGCAGGTAGTACAGGCCGCGACGGCGGTGGATGTCGTGGTACGCGAGGTCTATCTGGGCGACCCGCGGGTGGGACATCGTCATGTTGTGCTTGGCCCGGTACCGCTCGATGAGCTTGTACTTCATCACCCAGTCGATCTCGGTGCCGATGCGGTCGAGGTCCTCGGTCTCGATCGCGTCCAGCGTGCGGCCCCACAGCTCCAGGACCTGCGCGACCGTGCCGGTGCGGATGCCGCGGCGGTCGCAGAAGTCCACCGCCTTCTCGTAGTACTCGCGCTGCACCTCCAGCGCCGAGGCCTCCCGGCCGCTGGCCAGGCGCACCTTGCGGCGGCCGGTGATGTCGTGGCTGACCTCCCGGATCGCCCGGATCGGGTTCTCCAGCGTCAGGTCGCGCATCACGGTGCCGGCCTCGATCATGCGCAGCACCAGGTCGGTGGCGCCGACCTTCAGCAGCATCGTCGTCTCGGACATGTTCGAGTCGCCGACGATCACATGCAGCCGGCGGTAGCGCTCGGCGTCCGCGTGCGGCTCGTCGCGCGTGTTGATGATGGGCCGCGAGCGGGTCGTCGCCGAGGAGACGCCCTCCCAGATGTGCTCGGCCCGCTGACTGACGCAGTACACGGCCCCGCGCGGCGTCTGCAGGACCTTCCCCGCCCCGCACAGCAGCTGCCTCGTGACCAGGAACGGGATGAGGATGTCCGCGAGACGCGAGAACTCCCCGTGCCGGGCCACCAGATAGTTCTCGTGGCAGCCGTAGGAGTTTCCCGCCGAATCGGTGTTGTTCTTGAAAAGGTAGACGTCGCCCGCGATTCCCTCCTCGTGCAGGCGTCGCTCCGCGTCCACCAGGAGTCCCTCGAGAATGCGCTCCCCGGCCTTGTCGTGGGTGACCAGTTCGATCACGTTGTCACATTCGGGTGTCGCGTATTCCGGATGTGACCCCACGTCGAGATAGAGCCGGGCGCCGTTTCGCAGAAAGACATTGCTGCTGCGGCCCCATGACACGACACGGCGGAAGAGGTACCGCGCCACCTCGTCAGGCGACAGGCGGCGCTGTCCCCTGAACGTGCACGTGACGCCGTACTCGTTCTCCAGCCCGAAAATGCGGCGGTCCATGAGGGAACATTACGCCCGATCACCCGAGCTGAAACGGGGTTCGACGGCACGATTTGGATCATTTTCCGATGAAGCCGCAACGACCGCCCGTCCGGCGGGAGCTGCGAGGACCCCTCCGGTGGCCAGCAGGACCAGCAGCGACACCGCTCCCGCCGCCCCCGGCACGGCGAAGCCCCACAGGGCGCCACCCGCCTGGACCACCGGGCCCGCGACCCCCGTTCCCACCGACGCACCCACGGTGAACGTCGTCACCAGCCAGGAGAACGCCTCCGTGACCGTCCCGCTCGGCGCGTGCCGGTCCACGATGACGAAGGCGCAGGCGATGCAGGGCGCGAGGAAGACCCCGGACAGCGCCGTCAGCGCCACCATGGCCACCACGCCCGGCATCAGCGTCAGCGGCAGGTAACACACCGCCAGAAGGGCGACCAGCACCCGCAGTCGCCGCTCGGGCGCCCCGGCCCACTGCCGCGCCCCGTAGACGGTGCCGCCGAGCAGCGCGCCCAGCCCCAGCGCCGCCATCAGCCAGCCGTACACGGCGTCGCCGCCGTGGCCGTCCGCGTAGGGCACCGCCGCGACCGTGATGGAGCCCAGCGCGAGACCGATGAACAGGAAGGCGCCGAGCAGGGCCAGCAGGCCCGGCGAGCGCAGCGCGCCCAGCCAGTGCGCCTCGCGGGGCGCCGAGCGCCAGGCCCGCGAGGGCGGCGAGAGGACCACCGAGAGCGCACCCAGGACCCCGACGGCCTGCAGCACCACCAGCGCGGCCGCCGCCGACCACAGCGACACGCACAGCGTCACCAGCAGCGGGCCGACGGTGAACATGACCTCCTGGGCCACCGCGTCCATGGCGTACGCGGTGTGCACCTGCTCCTCCCGGCGCAGCACACTCGGCCACAGCGCCCGCAGACCGCCCTCCAGCGGCGGCGTGAAGAGCCCGGCGGCCGCCACGGCCGCGCAGGCCAGGGCGGGCGGCTCGGTGCCGGCCAGGGCGAACACGGTCATCGCCAGGGCCGACGCGAGCGCGGCGGGCAGCTGGACGCGCGGCTGCCCGCGCAGGTCGACCAGACGCCCGAGCACGGGCTGCCCCACCGCGTTGGCCACGCCGTACACGGCCGCCAGCGCCCCGGCGAGGCTGTACGTGCCACCCTCCGCGCGGACGAACAGCACGATCGCGATGGCCGCGGTGGCGTTGGGCAGGCGCCCCACGAGCGTGCCGGCCAGCAGCCTGGCCGCGTGCCGCGCCCTGAGGATCTCCAGGTAGCCCGTGGCCATCGCCCCGCCCTTCACCGGCCCGCCCGAGACCCTGGGAAGGTCTCGATCAAGTTTTACGTATAACGCCCGCCGTCATACGTACCATGTGCGCTGTTCACACGTCCAGACGAAGGAGCACGCCCCCGGTGGCACGAGGTAGCACGCGCCCGACCAGCCGTGACGTCGCCCGGGCCGCCGGGGTCTCCCAGGCCGCCGTCTCACTCGTCCTCGGCGACAAATGGCGCGGCCGGGTCTCCGAGACCACCGCCGAACGGGTACGCCGGGCCGCCGCCGACCTCGGCTACCGGCCCAACCTCGCCGCCCGCAACCTGCGCCTCGGCCGCACCCGCACCGTCCTGCTCGTCGTCCCCGCCCTCACCACCGAGTTCTTCGCCGGCGTCTACACCGGCGCCGCCCGGGTCGCCGCCGAGCACGGCTTCGGCATGGTCCTCTACCCCTCCCCCGAAGGCATCGGCCCCGCCAGGAACCCCTTCGCCTCCGCCCAGGCCGCCCTGGACGGCGTGCTCGCCTCCTCCATGGCCGCCGACGCCCTCACCGCCATCCGCGGCGACCAGCTCCCCCTCGTCATGCTCGACAGCGACCCGGAGGGCAGCCTCGGCGCCGCCACCGTGAACCTCGACATCGCCGACGGCGTGCGCCAGGTCGCCGAACACCTGCTCGGCCTCGGCCACCGGCGCTTCCTGCACCTGGCGGCCGACGTGCCGTCCTGGACCTTCGAGGTGCGCGCGCGGGAACTCGCCGCCCGCGCCGGCGCGGTCCCGGGCACCTCGGTCCGCACCGCCCGCGCCCCCATCTCCATCGAAGGCGCCCGAGCCGCCGCCGAGGCCGCGCTCGGCCTGCCCGGGCCCCGCCCCACCGCCCTGGTCTGCGACGACGACAAGCTCGCCGCAGGCGCCTACAAGGCACTGCGCCGCCTCGGCCTGCGGATCCCGGACGACATCTCCGTCACCGGCGTCGACGACCTCGCCCTCGCCACCGCCCTCGACCCCGAACTCACCACCGTCCGGCTGGACGCGGAACTCTTCGGCGAGCGCGGGATGCGCGCCCTGCTGGCCGTCCTGGAGGGCCGCACGCCCGAGGGCGGGAACATCCCCGTGGAACTGGTGGTACGGGCCTCCACGGCCCCGCCGGCCGCCCCCTGAGAGCCAGCCTCCCCAGCCCCTGCTCCCGAGAGTCCTGAGCCCCGTCCCCCCTGCGGCACCCGCGCCCCGACACGGGCCCCGGCACACCGGTGCCCCGGCCGTGACACCGGCCGGGGCACCGGACAGACCAGGCTGCCGCGCGGTCACTCCTCCTCGGCGTCCGCCTCCTCGGCACTCTCCGCACCCGCCGCCGCGCCGTCCGCCCCCAGCAGCCGCGAAAGCTGCCGGCCGACGATACGCCGGAACTTGCGCTTCTGCGGCCGCGTACGGTCCAGCACCGCCACCTCCAGACGCTCCGCGGGGATCTCCCGCTCACTGCCGCTGGTGTCGCGCGACAGCGCCTGCACCGCCAGCTTCAGCGCCTCGGCCAGCGACATGCCGTCCCGGTGCCGCTGGTCCAGATAACTGCTGATCTGCTCCGCATTGCCACCGACCGCCACCGAGCCGTGCTCGTCCACGATCGACCCGTCGTGCGGCAGCCGGTAGATCTGGTCGCCCTCCGGGGTCTCCCCCACCTCGGCGACCACCAGCTCCACCTCGTACGGCTTCTCCGCCGCGCTGGAGAAGATCGTGCCCAGCGTCTGGGCGTAGACGTTGGCCAGGCCGCGCGCGGTCACGTCGTCCCGGTCGTAGGTGTAGCCGCGCAGGTCGGCGTAGCGGACACCGCCGATGCGCAGGTTCTCGTACTCGTTGTACTTGCCGGCGGCCGCGAAGCCGATCCGGTCGTAGATCTCGCTGAACTTGTGCAGCGCGCGGGACGGATTCTCACCGACGAACACGATGCCGTCGGAGTACTGCAGCACGACCAGGCTGCGACCACGGGCGATGCCCTTGCGGGCGTACTCCGCCCGGTCGGCCATGGCCTGCTGGGGTGAGACATAGAACGGCGTCGACACCGGTTATCCGTCCCTTTCTGTCGAAGTCACTGGATCCCCTGGACAAGAACCGCCGCGGACTACAGCAGCGCGGCCCGCGGGCCGTCGGGCTGCTCCAGCCGCCGCTCCAGCACCGCACGGGCGATCTCCGAGGACTCGTCCTCGGTGAGCCGGCGGAAGCCGTCCTCGGTGATCACGGTGACGATCGGATAGATCCGGCGGGCGACATCGGGACCACCGGTCGCCGAGTCGTCGTCTGCCGCGTCGTACAGGGCCTGGACCACCAGCGTGGTGGCCTGGCCCTCGCTCAGGTCGTCGCGGAAGAGCTTCTTCATGGCGCCGCGCGCGAAGATCGAGCCGGAGCCCGTGGCCGCGTAGCCGTGCTCCTCGGAGCGACCGCCCGTCACGTCGTAGGAGAAGATGCGGCCCTTGTCGCGGTCCAGGTCGAAACCGGCGAAGAGCGGGACGACGGCCAGGCCCTGCATGGCCATGCCGAGGTTGGAACGGATCATGGTCGACAGCCGGTTCGCCTTGCCCTCCAGCGACAGCTGCGTGCCCTCGACCTTCTCGAAGTGCTCCAGCTCCAGCTGGAACAGCTTCACCATCTCCACGGCCAGACCCGCCGTACCGGCGATGCCCACCGCCGAGTACTCGTCCGCCGGGAAGACCTTCTCGATGTCGCGCTGCGCGATGACGTTGCCCATGGTGGCCCGGCGGTCACCGGCCAGCACGACACCCCCCGGGAACGTCACGGCCACGATGGTCGTGCCGTGCGGCGCCTCGATCACGCCCTGCACCGGCGGCAGCTGCCGCTTGCCCGGCAGCAGCTCCGGCTGGTGCTCGGACAGGAAGTCCATGAAGGACGAGGACCCAGGCGTCAGGAAGGCAGCTGGTAGACGCCCGGTGCTACGAGTGTTGGCTTCCACGCGTTTCCTTCCACGTATGCAGCAGCCCGCCTTATGGCATCGGGCCGATCCTTGAACTGCCCCAGTGCGGCGTTGCAGCTGAAGCACAGTACGCCACGGACCCTACCCGTCAGATGGCAGTGATCCACATGCTCGGGCAGAGCCGAAAGACAGATACAGCAGACGCCGCCCTGGGCGATGATCAACTCGTCGCGCTCGGCTTCGGTGAGGCCGTACTGACGCTTCAGGTGACCCTGCCGCCCCTGGACCGCTCGGCACGCCTTGCATCGCGTCGAGAGCCCGTCGGACGCCGTGGCATTGCAGTGCCACTCACTGTGCGGCTTGATCTCACCGCACGTCCGGCAGAGCTTGTGTCCGGCCGGGACATTCACCTTCTCCCGGACGGGCTTCCCCATGGCCTCCCGGCGGCGCCGGTAGCGCGCGGCGCTGTATTCCGCCACGCACTCCCGGCAGTGCGCCTGCAGGCCGTCACGCCGATTCCTGTCCCGTGCAAACGCCGCGGGAGGCAGATCCCGCCCGCACTTCGCGCAGCGCTTCGCGTTCGGCTCCTCAGCCACCCAACTCCCCCGCAACCTTCACTTCGTAGGCGAAGTGGCGAATCCGCCTTTACTCGCCACCCTTCTGCACGAAGCTTCGCACGAAATCCTCGGCATTTTCCTCGAGTACGTCATCGATTTCGTCCAGAACCGAGTCCACGTCGTCGCTCAGCTTCTCGTGGCGCTCCTTGAGGTCGTCCGCGGCCTGCGCGTCCTGCGCCTGCTCCTCGACCTCCTCGGTGGAACGCGTCGCCTTCTGCTGGCCGCCGCCGGTGTCCTTGGTTGCCATATCCCTCACCCCGCTCAGTTCGCCCGACATGGTCGACGGGTCGGCATTCCTGCCGATCGGTGATGATCAGACCCTACAAGCCGGGTCCGACATCGGCCCCGCAGTTTCTCCAACGTACGGGGGCCATCTCGATGATTCCCTCGCGCCGGGGTTTCCACCCCGGTCGGCCCGCCCGGCCCGGGTACCCGCTCAGCCGCCGGACAGGACCCTGACCAGGTCCTCCGCCGTGCGGCAGCGGTCCAGGAGCTCCTTGACGTGATTTCGCGTTCCGCGAAGCGGTTCCAGGGTTGGGACGCGCTGGAGCGAGTCCCGGCCCGGCAGGTCGAAGATCACCGAGTCCCAGGAGGCCGCGGCGACGTCGTCGGCGTACTGCTCCAGGCAGCGTCCGCGGAAGTACGCGCGGGTGTCCTCGGGCGGCGTGGTGCGGGCCCGGTCGACCTCGGTCTCGTCCAGCAGCCGCTTCATGCGGCCGCGGGCCGCCAGGCGGTTGTAGAGGCCCTTCTCGGGGCGTACGTCGGCGTACTGGAGGTCGACGAGGTGGAGCCGGGCGGCGTCCCAGTCGAGGCCGTCGCGGCGCCGGTAGCCCTCCATGAGCTCCCGCTTGGCGACCCAGTCCAGCTCGCCGGCCAGGCTCATGGGGTCGTTCTCCAGGCGGTTGAGGGTGTCCTCCCAGCGGGAGAGGACGTCCTTGGTCTGGTCGTCGGCGTCCGCCCCGAACCGCTCCTCGACGTACTTGCGCGACAGTTCGTAGTACTCCATCTGGAGCTGGACCGCGGTCAGGGTGCGGCCGCTGCGCAGCGTGATCAGGCGCTGCAGGCTCGGGTCGTGGGAGACCTGGTGGAGGGTGCGTACGGGCTGGTCGACGGCGAGGTCGACGGCGATGAAGCCGTCCTCGATCATGGACAGGACCAGGGCGGTCGTGCCCAGCTTGAGGTAGGTGGAGATCTCCGAGAGGTTGGCGTCGCCGATGATCACGTGCAGGCGGCGGTACTTCTCGGCGTCGGCGTGGGGTTCGTCCCGGGTGTTGATGATCGGGCGCTTGAGCGTGGTCTCCAGGCCGACCTCGACCTCGAAGTAGTCGGCGCGCTGACTGAGCTGGAAGCCGTGCTCGTGGCCGTCCTGGCCGATGCCGACGCGGCCGGCGCCCGCGAAGACCTGGCGGGAGACGAAGAAGGGCGTCAGGTGACGCACGATGTCCGAGAAGGCGGTCTCCCGCTTCATCAGGTAGTTCTCGTGCGTGCCGTAGGAGGCGCCCTTGTTGTCGGTGTTGTTCTTGTAGAGGTGGATCGGCTGGGCGCCGGGCAGCTGGGCGGCCCGTTCGGCGGCCTCCGCCATGATCCGCTCGCCGGCCTTGTCCCAGAGGACGGCGTCCCGGGGGTTGGTGACCTCGGGGGCGCTGTACTCGGGGTGGGCGTGGTCGACGTAGAGCCGGGCGCCGTTGGTGAGGATCACGTTGGCGAGGCCGATGTCCTCGTCCGTGAGCTGGCTGGCGTCGGCGGCTTCGCGGGCGAGGTCGAAGCCTCGCGCGTCCCGCAGCGGATTCTCCTCCTCGAAGTCCCAGCGGGCCCGCCGCGCCCGGTGCATCGCCGCCGCGTAGGCGTTGACGATCTGGGACGAGGTGAGCATGGCATTGGCGTTGGGGTGGCCGGGGACGGAGATCCCGTACTCCGTCTCGATGCCCATTACTCGCCGTACGGTCATGCGGCCCTCCTTGCCCGGCGGAACCCTCGGTCGTGGGTGCCGCTCAGATACCGCTGGTGCCCAGGTGCCTGTGCGGTGCCCGTCCCCGCACTGCGCGACCGGGCGGTACGAAAGAGCCTAGAACGCCTCTGCGCTGGTGGGGAGATCATTTGCGTCATTGCCTGCTCCAGCCGTGGCCCGAAAAACAGGTCGGCTGCGGGTACCCGCCGAGGGCACCCGCAGCCACCCCGCTTCTACAGGTACTGACCGGTGTTCGCCACCGTGTCGATGGAGCGTCCGGTGTCCGCGCCCTGCTTTCCGGTGATGAGGGTGCGGATGTAGACGATCCGCTCGCCCTTCTTTCCGGAGATCCGGGCCCAGTCGTCCGGGTTGGTGGTGTTGGGCAGGTCCTCGTTCTCCTTGAACTCGTCCACGCATGCCTGGAGGAGGTGGGAGACCCGGAGGCCCTTCTGGTTCTTCTCGAGGAAGTCCTTGATGGCCATCTTCTTGGCGCGGCCCACGATGTTCTCGATCATGGCGCCGGAATTGAAGTCCTTGAAGTAGAGGACTTCCTTGTCGCCGTTGGCGTAGGTGACCTCCAGGAAGCGGTTCTCCTCGGATTCGGCGTACATGTGCTCGACCGCGGTCTGGATCATGTTCTGGACCGTGCTGTCCTTGGCACCGCCGTGTTCCGCGAGGTCGTCCGCGTGCAGCGGCAGACGCTCGGTGAGGTACTTCCCGAAGATGTCCTTGGCCGCCTCGGCGTCCGGACGCTCGATCTTGATCTTCACGTCGAGCCGGCCGGGCCGCAGGATGGCGGGGTCGATCATGTCCTCGCGGTTGGAGGCGCCGATCACGACCACGTTCTGCAGGCCCTCCACGCCGTCGATCTCGGCGAGAAGCTGCGGGACGATGGTGTTCTCCACGTCCGAGCTGACGCCGGAGCCGCGGGTGCGGAAGAGGGACTCCATCTCGTCGAAGAAGACGATGACGGGGGTGCCCTCGCTGGCCTTCTCCCGTGCGCGCTGGAAGACGAGGCGGATCTGCCGCTCGGTCTCGCCGACGTACTTGTTCAGGAGCTCGGGGCCCTTGATGTTGAGGAAGAAGCTCTTGCCGGCGGCCTGGCCGGTGACCTCGGCGACCTTCTTGGCCAGCGAGTTCGCGACGGCCTTGGCGATGAGCGTCTTGCCGCATCCGGGGGGCCCGTAGAGGAGGACGCCCTTGGGCGGCCGCAGCTCGTGCTCCTTGAACAGGTCCGGGTAGAGGTACGGGAGCTCGACGGCGTCGCGGATGGCCTCGATCTGGTTCCCGAGACCGCCGATCTGCTCGTAGCCGATGTCCGGCACCTCTTCGAGGACGAGCTCCTCGACCTCGCTCTTGGGCACGACCTCGTAGACGTAACCCGACCTGGGTTCGAGCAGCAGGGCGTCGCCGGGGCGGATGGTGACGTCCAGCAGCGGCTCGGCGAGCCGCACCACCCGTTCCTCGTCGGTGTGCCCGAGCACCAGGGCGCGCTCGCCGTCCTCGAGGATCTCCTTGAGGGTGACGATGTCGCCGACGCGCTCGAACTCCATGGCGTCGACCACGTTGAGCGCTTCGTTGAGCATGACCTCCTGGCCGCGCCGGAGCTCGTCGAGGTCGACGCTGGGGCTGACGTTCACCCGGAGCTTGCGGCCGCCCGTGAAGATGTCGGCCGTGCCGTCCTCGTTCGCCTGCAGGAAGACGCCGAAGCCGGCGGGCGGCTGGGCGAGCCGGTCGACCTCTTCCTTGAGGGCCACGATCTGGTCGCGGGCCTCGCGGAGCGTGTTCGCCAGCCGTTCGTTCTGCGCGGACACGCCGGCCAGGTTGGTCTGCAGCTCGACGATCCGCTCTTCGAGAATCCTCGTGTGTCGCGGAGAGTCGGCGAGCTTGCGGCGCAGGACGGCGATCTCCTGCTCAAGGTAGGCGATCTGCCCGGCCGGGTCGTCGGACCCGCGTCCCGGGCGGATGCCGCGGTTAATGTCGTCGTCGTGGGCTGCCACGGTCCTCACCTCCTCCAAGGGGAGCTGGACGCTTCCAGACCCTACCTGGGTGGGTGTCGATTGAAACCCCTAGATCACAAAGACTGTAGGGGTGTGTCCGATCTTCACCCTTGCGCTCTCCCTCACGCCAGGGGAATACCCACCGAACATGATTGGAAAGCGGGCGGAGGTAGGGTCGAAGCGTTCAACACCCGCCGGAGCTGGCCGGATTCCCGCAGGGCTCGGCACGAATACGTCAGGAGAGAGAACCGTGCAGCAGCAGGCCCCGGGCGTGGGCGAGGCACTGGAGGTCTGGATCGACCAGGACCTGTGCACCGGCGACGGCATCTGCGCCCAGTACGCACCCGAGGTGTTCGAGCTGGACATCGACGGCCTGGCCTATGTGAAGGGGCCGGAGGACGAGCTGCTGCAGGCGCCGGGCGCCGCAACGCCCGTACCGCTGCCGCTTCTCACGGACGTGGTCGACTCGGCCCGGGAGTGCCCGGGCGAGTGCATCCACGTACGGCGGGTTCAGGACGGGGCCGAGGTGTACGGCCCGGACGCGGAGTGACCTTCCGCTTTCCCTGAGTTACGGATGTCTGGTTGCTCACATCCGCGCGGCATATGCGGTCAGACGCCGAGCGCCTGGGAGGGCGTGGAGCGGATGAAGGCGCCGTCGCGCCACTGCCATTTCGCGCCGTTCTTCAGGTCGGGGCAGCAACTGGGCACGTCCGGCGAGGAGTAGCCGAGCAGGGTGGCGGTGACCGCGCCGGCGCGCACCGCGAAGTCGGTCACCGTGAGGCGGTCCTTGGGGTCGACGAGGGTGGCGACCACGCGGGGCTTCTTCGCGTCGGCGGCCTGGGTGAGGACGTAGACGCCGTCGGGCGGCGTGCCCATGGGGGCGTCGCAGTGCACCACGGCCACGGTCTCCGGCCTGCCGTCGCCGTCGAGGTCTCCGGAGGCCTTCTTCACCACCACGGCCCGCACGGGGCCGCACTCGACCGGGAAGGTCACGCCCGTGGTGGCGGGCGCCGGGGCGGCCGCGGGGGCGGACTCCGCCCGGGTGCCGGAGGGCTGGGCGGCGGTCGCGGAGGCGGGTTGCAGGACCGAGGAGAGGGCGACCACGCCGGCGACCGCGGTGGCGGTGGCGACCCAGTGGATCGGGCGGGTGTGCGTGTGGGCCAGTTCCGGGACGGCGGAGTACTGCACTAGGAGTGTCTCCTGCGAGGGCTGTGCCGGTGGGGGTGGCCAGCATCGTGCCACACGTCACAGTGCGGGGGAACGGCGGGGTGGGTACTCGGAGCGATTTCGGTGCGGCCCGCTCGCGGGTGGGGGTGCCGGGTCAACGAAAGGGCGCCGTGGCGCAGTTCCGGATTCGTCCTGGGGAACTGCGCTACGGCGCCCGTGTGTTGCCCTCGGGGGCGGCCTCAGCGGCCTGCGCCTCCGTCGGCGTTGGGGCCTTCGTAGTCCTCGCCGTAGGCGCCCTTGGCGGGGCGGCGGCGGCGCATGGGCGGCTCGACGCCGTCCGCGAGGCGGCGGGCGGTGAGCAGGAAGCCGGTGTGGCCGATCATCCGGTGGTCGGGACGGACGGCCAGGCCCTCGATGTGCCAGTTGCGGATCATCGTCTCCCAGGCGGTCGGCTCGTTGAAGCAGCCGATCTCGCGGATGGACTCCACGGTCCGGGCGAGCTGGGTGGTGGTGGCGACGTAGCAGCACAGGATGCCGCCGGGCACGAGCGCCTTGGAGACGGCCTCCAGGCACTCCCAGGGGGCGAGCATGTCGAGGATGACGCGGTCGACGTCGGTGTCGGACAGGTTGTCCTGGAGGTCGCCGACGGTGAGCTGCCAGGCGGGGTGCGGGCCGCCGAAGTAGCGCTCCACGTTGGCCTGGGCGATCTCGGCGAAGTCGGCGCGGCGCTCGTAGCTGTGCAGCATGCCCTGGTCGCCGATGGCGCGCAGCAGGAAGCTGCTGAGCGAGCCGGAGCCGACGCCTGCCTCCACGACGCGGGCGCCGGGGAAGATGTCGGCGAAGGCGAGGATCTGCCCCGCGTCCTTGGGGTAGACGACGGCCGCCCCGCGGGGCATGGACAGGACGTAGTCGGGGAGCAGGGGGCGCAGCGCGAGGTAGGCGACGTTACCGGTGGTGCGGACAACGCTGCCCTCGGGTGCGCCGATCAGCTCGTCGTGCGGGAAGGAACCCTTGTGGGTGTGGAAGTTCTTCCCGGCCTCGAGCGTGAACGTGTAGTGGCGGCCCTTGGGGTCGGTCAGCTGTACCTGGTCCCCGACCTTGAAGGGCCCGCGTCGGCGGGCGGCACCGGTCGGTTCGGACATGTGACCAGCCTACCGGTCCCGCGGAGGGCCGCCGACCACCCGGGAAGCGGCCGCCGGGGCGGGGTTCCGTCGCGGAGCGGTTCCGTCGCGGGAGGGGCGCGCGGCCGGCTTGGTCGCGGTCGCGGGGGATTCTAGGAGGACGTGGCCGGGGGGCGGGCCATGGCCTTCACGAAGGCCCGCTCGACGTCCGCGGCGGACAGCACGCCGTAGATCTCGCCGGTCTCCTCCACCACGAGGTACTCGGTCGCCGGGGTGGCGCGCAGCACGTCGAGGAGGTCCTCTCCGGCGAGCTCGGCGGAGACGCGCATGCCGTCGGTGAGGTCCTGGGCGAGTTCGCTGGCGAAGACCCAGGGGCGGCGGTGCTCGGGGACGCCGACGATGGCGGACTCGCGGACCAGGGACAGGGGGCTGCCGTGGCCGTCGACGACGACCAGGGCGCGGGCGCCGGCGGCGTTGGCGCGGCGCAGTGCCTCGGACAGGGAGGTGTCGGTCTCTACGGGGACCGCGCGCCGGGTCAGGGTGCGGGCGCGCAGTTCGGGCAGGTGCTCGCGCAGCCGGGCCATGCGCAGGCTGTTGCCGGCGCCGGTCCAGATGATCGCCGCGAGGATGGCGGCGAGCAGGGCGTCGGTGACGGTGTCCATGCCGACGCTGTCCTCGGCGGTGGTGCCGAGGGCGCCGGACTGGGTGAGCAGGGGCAGTCCGATGAGGACGGAGACAGCGAGCGCGCGGCCGACCCAGGCGGCGGCGACGGTGCCGGTCATCGCCCGGCCGGAGATCTTCCAGACGACGGCGCGGAGCATCCGGCCGCCGTCGAGGGGCAGGCCGGGCAGCAGGTTGAAGGCGGCGACGATCAGGTTGGAGATCATCAGCCCGGCCAGCAGGACGCCGGGGACCGAGGCGGGCTCGACGGGCTGGAGGGCGAGGTAGAAGACGCCGGCCAGGATCAGCGACAGCAGGGGGCCGACGAAGGCGAGGACGAACTCGCGGCCGGGGGTCTCGGCCTCCTTCTCGATCTCGGAGACGCCGCCGAAGAACTGGAGCTGGATGCGGCGGACCGGGAGCCCGAAGCGGAGGGCGGCGACCGTGTGGGCGAGTTCGTGGACGAGGACGGAGGCGTAGAAGGCGACCGCGAAGAAGAGGGAGACGAGGTAGCGGGCGGCGCCGAGTTCGGGCAGCACGCGGTCGAGCTGGCCGCCGAACACCCAGGTGATCAGGGCCGCCACCAGGAACCAGCTGGGCGCCACGTACACGGGCACCCCGAAGGGCCGGCCCATGAGCAGCCCGCCGCCGGGTTCCCGGGGCCGCCGGGGCGGGGGGCCCAGGCGTGTGCCGGAGTGCGCCAGGGCGCGGTCGGGGTGGGAGTCGTGGGCGGCGTCGGTCTCGAGGGCGGCGTGGGAACGGCCGCCGGTCCGCGGCTGCTCCGCCGGTCCGGGCCGGCCGCGTTCCCCGTCTGCCTCGGCATCGGCCTCGGCATCGGTTCCGGCTTGGGCATCCGTTCCGGCTTCGGCTGCTACGGCTGTGTCGGCGTCCGGGTCCGGTCCGGCCGGGGCGTCGGACGTCTCGGGTCGGTGGCCGTCGTCGGGGGCCGGGCCGGGGCGCGGGGAGCCGGGGGCCGGGGCCGCGGGGCCCGGGTGGCGCTCGGCCGGCTCGTCGTCGCCGGACCGCGGCTGTCCGCTGCCGCCGCTCACGTCCACGGTGTCCCCTCGATCGAAGCGCGTCTCCCGCACCGGGCGGCCGGAAGGTCTCGCATCGATGGTATGCGGCCGAGCCGAACCCTTCCGCCTCGGCACCCCTTGTGTTCGCCCCCTGTGTCTGCCCCGTCGTCGCCCGTGCCGCACCCTGCCCTGCGTCACTGTCGGTGGCGGGCCGTATGGTCTGTGGCATGGAGACCAGCACCGAGGGCGAAGCGGCGGCCCACAGCGACGGTGAGGTACCCGCCGGGACCTCTGCGGGGGCGGCGGACGGTACGTCGGGGGTGGCGGCCGGGACGCCGGAGGCGGGGACCGGGACGTCCGGGGCGGGGACCGCGGGCGTCAGGGCGCCGGCGGTCGTCGTGGCGCCCGCCTCCCTGTCCCCGTCCCGCGCCGGCGACTTCATGCAGTGCCCGCTGCTGTACCGCTTCCGGGTGATCGACCGGCTGCCGGAGAAGCCGAGCGAGGCGGCGACCCGGGGCACTCTGGTGCACGCGGTGCTGGAGCGGCTCTTCGACGCCCCTGCCGCCGAGCGGACCGCGCCCCGGGCCAAGTCGCTGATCCCCGGGCAGTGGGACCGGCTGCGGGAGAACCGGCCGGAGCTGGTGGAGCTGTTCGCCGACGATCCGGACGGCGAGCGGCTGGCGCGCTGGCTGACGGAGGCGGAGCAGCTGGTCGAGCGCTGGTTCAGTCTGGAGGACCCGACGCGTCTGGAGCCGGCCGAGCGCGAGCTGTCGGTGGAGGCCGTGCTGGACTCGGGGCTGAGACTGCGCGGGATCATCGACCGGGTCGACGTGGCGCCCACCGGCGAGGTGCGCATCGTCGACTACAAGACGGGCAAGGCCCCCCGGCCCGAGTACGCCGAGGGCGCGCTGTTCCAGATGAAGTTCTACGCGCTGGTGGTCTGGCGGCTGAAGGGGGTCGTGCCGCGGCGGCTCCAGCTCGTGTACCTCGGCAGCGGCGACGTGCTGACGTACGACCCGGTCCTCGCCGATCTGGAGCGGGTGGAGCGCAAGCTGCTGGCGCTGTGGGAGGCGATCCGGCGGGCCACCGAGACCGGCGACTGGCGGCCGCGCCCGACCAAGTTGTGCGGCTGGTGCGACCATCGGGCCCACTGTCCGGAGTTCGGCGGCACTCCCCCGCCCTACCCGCTGCCCGTGAGGGCGCCCGTCTCCGGCGGCGGCGAGCAGGGCAGAATGGGCGCGGACTAGCGAAGGAGACTTCTGTGGCCATCCGTGTCCTACTGGTCGACGACCAGCCCCTGTTGCGCACCGGGTTCCGGATGATCCTGGAGGCGGAGCAGGACCTCGCGGTCGTGGGCGAGGCCGGGGACGGCCTCCAGGCGCTGGACCAGGTGCGCGCCCTGCAGCCCGACGTGGTGCTGATGGACATCCGTATGCCGCGGATGGACGGTGTGGAGGCGACCCGGCAGATCACCGGGCCGGGGCGGGACGGCCCCGCGAAGGTGCTGGTGCTGACCACCTTCGACCTCGACGAGTACGTGGTGGAGGCGTTGCGGGCGGGCGCGAGCGGCTTCCTGCTGAAGGACGCGCCGGCGACCGAGCTGGTGCAGGCGATCCGGGTCGTCGCGGCGGGCGAGGCGCTGCTGGCGCCCAGCATCACGCGGCGGCTGCTGGACAAGTACGCCACGCATCTGCCTTCCGGTGAGGATCCGGTGCCGGACACGCTGCACACCCTCACCGAGCGCGAGGTGGAGGTGCTGAAGCTGGTGGCGCGGGGGCTGTCGAACGCGGAGATCGCCGCCGACCTGTTCGTCAGCGAGACCACCGTGAAGACGCATGTGGGGCATGTGCTGACCAAGCTGGGTCTGCGGGACCGGGTGCAGGCCGCGGTGTACGCGTACGAGAGCGGGCTGGTGCGCCCCGGCGCGCAGTAGCGCCGGGGCGGCGGTGGGGCGGGTCAGCCCTTGCTGAGTTCCCAGAATCGGAAGACGGTCGAGGCGTCCAGGCAGTACTCGAGGCCGTAGACGCCGTCGCGGACGACCGCGTACTGCTTGGCCTGCCACACCGGCAGGACGGGCAGTTGCGCGGCCACGATGTCCTGGAGCCGGCCGAACTCCTCGTCGGTGGCGGCGCGGTCGCTCTCGGCGGCGGTGCGCGGGATGAGCGTGCCGGTGATGGTGTCGTTGGCGTAGTGGTTGCCGAGCACGTTGCCCTTGCCGAAGAAGGGTGCCGTGAAGTTGTCGGCGTCGGGGTAGTCCGGGACCCAGCCCTTGACGTAGACGCCGTACTTGCCCTTGGCGATGTCCTTCTCGTACTGGTCGAAGGGCACGGACCGCACGTCGGCCCGGAAGAGTCCGCTGGCGTTGAGCTGGGCGGCGATGGCCTTCAGTTCCTCGTCGGTGGCCGGGCCGTAGCGGGACGGGGTGGACCAGAGGGTGAGTTTCACCTTGCCGGTGATGCCGTCGGCGCGCAGGGCCTCGGCGGCCCTGGCCTTGGAGGGGCGGGCGCCGTAGGTGTCGAAGAAGGCGGTGTTGTGGCCGGCGATGCCGGCCGGGATGATCGAGTACAGGGGGGTCGCGGTGTCCTGGTAGACCTGCTTGATGAGGGCGTCGCGGTCGAGCAGGTAGGCGACGGCCTTGCGCACGCCGAGCTTTCCGGCCACCGGGTCGTCCATGTTGAAGACCAGGTGCTGGACCTCGGCGCTGCTGCCCTCGACGACCTCGACGCCCTTGCTGTCGTCCTGCTGGTCGATGCCGCTGATGTCCCGCGCGGTCAGGCCGCGGTAGGCGATGTCCACCTTGCCGGCGAGCAGGTCCCGCTTCAGGGCGGTCTGGTCGCCGTGGAAGAACCTCAGGGTGACGCCGGTGTTCTTGGTCTTGGCGGTGCCCCGGTAGTTCTGGTTGACCGAGAAGACGGCCTCGTCCTTGCCGAAGGAGTCCAGCTTGTAGGGGCCGGAGCCGACGGCCTGTTCGTCCTTGCGCAGTCCGGCGGCGTCGTACTGCCGGTGGTCGACGATGGAGCCGGCGCCGGAGGCTATCTTGCTGGGGAAGGTGGCGTCGGGGACCTTCAGCTCGAAGACGACCGTCCTGTCGTCCGGGGTGCGGACCTTGTCGAGCATGGGGAACATGATGGCCGGCCCGGCCGGGTCGTCGATCTTCAGCATCCGCTCGAAGGAGAACTTGACGTCCTCGGCGGTGAGGGGGTCGCCGTTGCTGAACTTCAGGCCGTCCTTGAGGGTGCAGCGGTAGACCTGGGCCCGGGTGTCGGTGAAGGAGCACTGCTCGGCCGCTTCCGGCTGCGGCTCCGTGCCGCCCTTGGGGAAGCTCAGCAGCGACTGGAAGACGTTGTTGAACAGCAGCCACGAGCCGGGGTCGTAGCCGGAGGCCGGGTCGGTGGCCAGGACGTCGTCGGACATTCCCACCACGAGCCGGGAGCCGTCGCTCTCCGCCCCGCCGGTCTCGGTGCCGCATCCGGTCAAAAGGCCGGAGGCCAGTCCCGCCACGATGGGCAGGACCGGCCACTGGTTGCGCATGTTCACTGCATGTGCCCTGTCTTTGGTTCTCGGGAAGCCCGGGATGCAGTCCCGTGCCCCCGGGCGAGGACCCGGTGCCGACGGGCCCTCAAGAACCGTTAGCTTTTCACACCGCGGCCGAGCTCCCACAGCTGAAGGGTCGAGGTGGAGTTGATGGCGTACGCGGTGCCGGTGATGTCGTCCCGGGCGGCGACGTACTGCTTGCCCTGCCACAGCGGCAGCATCGGCACGTCGCCTGCGACGATGTCCTGGATGGAGGTCAGGCTGGAGACGGCGGAGAGCCGGTCGGCCTCGCGGCGGGACTGCGGGATCAGCGAGTTGCGGATCTCGGAATTGGCGTAGGGCGAGTTGAGGGTGTTGTCCTTGTCGAGGAACGGCGCGAGGTAGTTGTCCGCGTCCGGGAAGTCGGGGAACCAGCCCATGCCGTAGACCTCGTAGGAGCCCTTCTGCTCGGCCGGGCGGAAGGCCGCCCAGGGCGTGCCCTGGATCTTGGCGTCGAACAGGCCGCTGGCGTTGAGCTGCTGCTGAAGGACCTGGAATTCCTTCTTGGTGGCCGGACCGTAGTGGTCGGTCGTGTAGTGCAGCGTCAGCTTCACCGGGGTGGTGATGTCCGCCTTGGCGAGCAGGGCCTTGGCCTTGGTGACGCTGGGGTCGCCGTACTTGTTGAAGAACGAGTTGGAGTGGCCGGTGACGGTGGCCGGGACCAGCGAGTACAGCGGCTCGGCCTGGGAGCCGTAGACCTTGGAGACGAGTTCGCTGCGGTTGACGAGCTGGGCGATCGCCTGGCGCACGGCGCGGCTCTTCACGGACGGGGCGTCGGTGTTGAAGGCCAGGTAGCGGATCTCCAGGCCGGGCATCTCGACCAGGTCGACGTCGCCGTCGGCGGCGTTGCCGAGCTTCTGGATCTGCTGCGGCGACATCGTGCGGGTCATGACGTCGATGTCACCCTTCTCCAGCGCGGCGCCCATGGCGTCGGCGTCCGGGAAGGTGCGCATCTCCACCTTGTCGTTCTTGAGCTCCAACGTCCCCTGGTAGTGGGGGTTCTTGGTGAAGACGGCGTCGACGAGCTCGCCGTTCTTGACGTCCGCCTTGAGGCTGTACGGGCCGGAGCCGTCCACCGCGAAGCCCTCGCGGAGCTTGTTCTTCTCGTAGTCCTTGGGGTCGACGATGCCCGCGACCGGCGTCGACAGCTTGAACGGGAAGGTGGCGTCGGCGGTGTTGAGGTGGAAGATGACCTCGCGGTCGCCCTGGGTCTCGACGGTGTCGATGGTGGACAGCAGTCCGGCGACGCCGCTGTCGGCCTTGATGCCGAGGGCGCGATCGATGGAGAACTTCACGTCGGAGGCGGTGATGGGGTCGCCGTTGGCGAACTTCAGGCCGTCGCGCAGGGTGCAGGCGTAGCGCTCGTTGCCGCTGTCGGTGAAGCCGCACTTCTCGGCGGCCTCGGGCACCGGGTCGCCGTCGCCCTTGGGCTGGGTCATCAGCGTCTGCACGGTCTGGCGCAGGATGTTCCAGCTGCCGACGTCGTAGGCGTACGCCGGGTCGAGGGGCGCGGGGGCGTCCTTCGAGGCGGTGAACCGGTCCGTGGTGCCGACGACTATGGCGTCGCCGCCGTTGCTGCCGCTGTCGGACCCGCCACAGGCGGCGAGGACCGGCGCCAGCAGACCGGCGACGGCCGGCAGCACCAAAGTCTTGCGGTTCATGCTCGAGTTTCTCCAGGCGTCAAGTCCGTGTATCCGGCATGCAGGGGTGTCGCGGCGGATCACGGGGGTAGTGGCGATGTTCTCGCGCTGAGATTAATCCGCCCCCGCAGGAAGGGTCACAGCGACCGGAGTTGAAACACCATCACGCTGCGGAACCGGGTGTGGACGGTGCGGAGAAACGACCGGCGGAAGGATTCGTGCAGCGTTCCACCAATCGGGACACAAGGGCACACGAAAGCGGGTCGAAGGGGGACGGAGAGCAGGCCGCGGCCTTCCTGTCGACCCTCTCGTGGGTGGCGAACGTCACACCCTCAACCGGCTTGCGCCGCAACGGAATTCGACTGCCGTTACGTATTAATTCATTCTTCGGAGCGACCCGAAGTAATGAATCTATTCACGATGCACGCTCGGTGAACGGGTCAGCGCATTTGTGTCATGAGTCCGCGCAGAAATGCGAGATTCACATGTTCGAGTGACGGAACGACCGTGCGCCGTTGGGCCGGGGCGATGGGGGCGACGGACGGCACGGCGACCACCTGGCAGCCGGCGGCCTCCGCCGCCGCGACACCGGTCGCGGTGTCCTCGACCACCGCGCACCGGGCGGGGTCGGCGCCCAGGCCGGCCGCGGCCAGCAGATAGGGGTCGGGGTGCGGCTTGGTGCGTGCCACCTCGTCGCCGGCCACCGTCAGGGCGAAGTGCTGCGGGCCGAGCGAGGTGAGCACCCGGTCGATGATGCGCCGGTGCGAGGCCGAGACGAGCGCGGTCGGGATCTCGTGCTCGGCCAGCTCGGCGAGCAGCCGGGCGGCACCCGGCATCAGGGGCAGATCGCTGCCGATGCGCTCCTCGAAACCCCGGTTCAGCAGCACCGTGATCTCGGCGAGGGTGACGTCGGCGCCGGTGGCCTCGATCAGGAAGCCGGCGCTGCGGGTCATGGGGCCGCCGACGACTACGTGTCTCCAGGAGTCGTCGAGCGTGTGGCCCAGGGCGGCGAAGACCTCGACCTCGACGTCCCACCAGAAGCCCTCGGTGTCCACCAGGGTTCCGTCCATGTCGAGGAGCACCGCCTGAAGGGCGGAGCCTTCGGCCGTACGGGTTTCGAGCGCGGGGACCGTGCTGGTCATCCGGGCGCACCTCCTTGAGGGACGATCAGGCCGGTTCCCGTGCGGGGAACCGGCCTGCAGTGGACCGACCAGTGTACGTCGTGGACGGACGAAACGCCTCATACGACCGCCGCCGGGCGCGCGGCGCCCGGCGGAAGCGCAGGTCAGCGGGCGTTGAAGTACTTCGCCTCCGGGTGGTGGATCACGATCGCGTCGGTGGACTGCTCGGGGTGGAGCTGGAACTCCTCCGACAGGCGGACGCCGATGCGCTCCGGCTGGAGCAGCTCGGCGATCTTGGCCCGGTCCTCCAGGTCGGGGCAGGCGCCGTAGCCGAGGGAGAAGCGGGCGCCGCGGTACTTGAGGGCGAACATGTCCTCCATGGCGCCCGGGTCCTCCCCGGCGAAGCCCAGCTCGGCGCGCACCCGCGCGTGCCAGTACTCGGCGAGGGCCTCGGCGAGCTGCACGGACAGACCGTGGAGCTCCAGGTACTCGCGGTAGGAGTCGGCGGCGAACAGCCGCGCGGTCTCCTCGCCGATCCGGGAGCCGACGGTGACCACCTGGAAGCCGACCACGTCCGTCTGCCCGGACTCCTCCGGGCGGAAGAAGTCGGCCAGGCACAGCCGGCGGCCGCGGCGCTGGCGCGGGAAGGTGAAGCGGGTGCGCTCGTTGCCCCGCTCGTCCAGGACGATCAGGTCGTCGTCCTTGGACACGCACGGGAAGTAGCCGTGCACGACGGCCGCCTCCAGCAGGTTCTCGGTCTGGAGCCGGTCCAGCAGCCCGCGCAGCCGGGGCCGGCCCTCGGTCTCGACGAGTTCCTCGTACGTCGGGCCGTCGCCGGTGCGGGCCTGCTTGAGGCCCCACTGGCCCTTGAACAGGGCGCCCTCGTCCAGCCAGGCCGCGTACTCCTTGAGCGGGATGCCCTTGATCACGCGGGTGCCCCAGAAGGGCGGCTCGGGCACCGGGTTGTCGGTGGCGACGTCGGAGCGGACGTGGCCCTCCTCGGGGCGCTCCTCGATCTCGACGGCCGCCGCCCGCACCCGGCGCTGCCGCAGCTCGGGCAGCTTCGCCCCGGGCACGCCCCGCTTGACGCCGATGAGGGCGTCCATCAGGCGCAGGCCCTCGAAGGCGTCGCGGGCGTAGCGGACCTCGCCCTCGTACAGCTCGTGCAGGTCCTGCTCGACGTAGGCCCGGGTCAGCGCGGCGCCGCCGAGGATGACCGGGTAGTCGGCCGCCAGCCCGCGCTGGTTCAGCTCCTCCAGGTTCTCCTTCATGATCACGGTTGACTTGACCAGGAGCCCGGACATGCCGATGACGTCGGCGCGGTGCTCCTCGGCCGCCTCCAGGATCGCGGAGACCGGCTGCTTGATGCCGAGGTTGACGACGTTGTAGCCGTTGTTGGACAGGATGATGTCGACGAGGTTCTTGCCGATGTCGTGGACGTCGCCGCGCACGGTGGCCAGCACGATGGTGCCCTTGCCCGCCTCGTCGGTCTTCTCCATGTGCGGTTCGAGGTGGGCCACGGCGGCCTTCATCACCTCGGCGGACTGGAGCACGAACGGCAGCTGCATCTGGCCGGAGCCGAACAGCTCGCCGACCACCTTCATGCCGTCGAGCAGGGTGTCGTTGACGATGTCGAGGGCCTTGCGGGTGGTCAGGGCCTCGTCGAGGTCGGCGTCCAGGCCGTTGCGCTCCCCGTCGATGATGCGCCGCTTCAGCCGCTCGTCCAGCGGCAGCGCGGCCAGCTCCTCGGCCTTGCCCGCCTTGAGGGACTTGGCGGTGGCGCCCTCGAAAAGCGCCATCAGCTTCTGCAGCGGGTCGTAGCCCTCGCGGCGGCGGTCGTGGATCAGGTCCAGGGCGGTGGTGACCTGCTCCTCGTCGAAGCGGGCGATCGGCAGGATCTTGCTGGCGTGCACGATCGCCGAGTCCAGGCCGGCCTTGACGCACTCGTCCAGGAAGACGGAGTTGAGCAGGATGCGGGCCGCCGGGTTGAGGCCGAAGGAGATGTTGGACAGGCCGAGCGTGGTCTGCACCTTCGGGTGGCGCCGCTTCAGCTCGCGGATGCCCTCGATGGTGGCGATGCCGTCCTTGCGGGACTCCTCCTGGCCGGTGCAGATGGTGAAGGTCAGGCAGTCCACGAGGATGTCCTCCTCGTGGATGCCCCAGTTGCCGGTCAGGTCGGCGATCAGCCGCTCGGCGATCTCCACCTTCTTCTCGGCGGTGCGGGCCTGGCCCTCCTCGTCGATGGTCAGCGCGATCAGCGCGGCGCCGTGCTCCCGGGCGAGCGCGGTGACCCGGGCGAAGCGGGACTCGGGGCCGTCGCCGTCCTCGTAGTTCACCGAGTTGATCACGGCGCGGCCGCCGAGCTTCTCCAGGCCCGCCTCGATGACGTCGACCTCGGTGGAGTCCAGCACGATCGGCAGCGTGGAGGCGGTGGCGAAGCGGCCGGCCAGTTCGGCCATGTCGGCGACGCCGTCCCGGCCCACGTAGTCCACGCACAGGTCGAGCATGTGCGCGCCCTCGCGGATCTGCTCGCGGGCGATCTCCACGCAGTCGTCCCAGCGGCCCTCCAGCATGGCCTCGCGGAACTTCTTGGAGCCGTTGGCGTTGGTGCGCTCGCCGATGGCCAGGTAGGAGGTGTCCTGGCGGAAGGGGACCGTCTGGTAGAGCGAGGCGGCACCGGGCTCGGGGCGCGGGTCGCGCGCGGGCGGGGTGAGCCCGCGGACCCGCTCCACCACCTGGCGCAGGTGCTCGGGCGTGGTGCCGCAGCAGCCGCCGATCAGGGACAGGCCGTAGTCGCGGACGAAGTTCTCCTGCGCGTCCGCCAGGCCCTCCGGGCCGAGCGGGAAGTGGGCGCCGTCCTTGGTGAGGACCGGCAGGCCGGCGTTCGGCATGCACAGCAGGGGGATGCGCGAGTGCCGGGTGAGGTAGCGCAGGTGCTCGCTCATCTCGGCCGGGCCGGTGGAGCAGTTCAGGCCGATCATGTCGATCCCGAGCGGCTCCAGCGCGGTGAGCGCGGCGCCGATCTCGGAGCCGAGCAGCATGGTGCCGGTCGTCTCGAACGCCATCGAGCACAGCAGGGGGACCTCGGTGCCGGTGGCCTCCATGGCGCGCCGGGCGCCCAGGACCGACGCCTTCGTCTGGAGCAGGTCCTGGGTGGTCTCCACGATCAGCGCGTCGGCGCCGCCGGCGAGCAGGCCCTCGGCGTTGGCCTGGTAGCCGTCGCGGATCGTGGTGTAGCCGACGTGGCCGAGGGTCGGCAGCTTGGTGCCGGGGCCGATGGAGCCCAGCACCCAGCGGAGGCGGCCGTCCCGGGCGGCGTACTCGTCCGCCACCTCGCGGGCGATCCGGGCGCCGGCCTCGGACAGCTCGTGCACCCGGCCGGAGATCTCGTACTCGGCGGCCGCGGTGTGGTTGGCGCCGAAGGTGTTGGTCTCCACGCAGTCGACGTCGGCCGCGAAGTAGGCCTCGTGGACCGAACGGACGATGTCGGGCCGGGTGACGTTCAGGATCTCGTTGCAGCCTTCGAGGTTCTCGAAGTCCTCGAGTGTGGGCTCCTGTGCCTGGAGCATGGTGCCCATCGCTCCGTCGGCTACCACCACACGGGTGGCGAGTGCCTCGCGGAGGGCGGACACACGGGTCCGGCTGTCGGCGGAAGGGGTCGGTGGCAACGAGGCCATGAAGGGGCTCCCTGTGGTGCGACGGCTGTCGGCTTTGCGCCTTCCCCCGGGGACTCCGCGCGGAAGCCTCCCGTGGCGGGCGCACGCGGCCAGGGTAGCCGGGACCGCGCGCCGATGGTCAGGGCGTCCACGACCCGGGACGGGCCCGGCCGGGAGGCCCTGGCCGGAAAGGGGCCGGTCCGGCGGCCGGGAGCGCCGCCGGACCGCCGCCGGGAGGGGTGCGTCGTGACATCCGGACGTCGTGCGGCGTAACAGGTGTCGACCGACCATTAGCGGGGAGTCGCCATCGACCGGTAGTGTTCGGCATTGCCGAACGGTGGCGCCCCCATCGCCGCCGGCGGTTCAAGGGGACGGAGGCAGGACGGCGATGGCACGGAACATCCAGTCGCTCGAACGGGCGGCCGCGATGCTGCGACTGCTCGCGGGCGGCGAGCGGCGACTCGGACTGTCGGACATCGCCTCGTCGCTGGGCCTGGCCAAAGGCACCGCCCACGGCATACTCCGCACCCTCCAGCAGGAGGGCTTCGTCGAGCAGGACGACGCCTCCGGGCGCTACCAGCTGGGTGCGGAGCTGCTGCGCCTGGGCACCACCTACCTCGACGTGCACGAGCTGCGGGCCCGCGCCCTGGTCTGGACGGACGACCTCGCGCGCTCCAGCGGGGAGAGCGTCTACCTGGGCGTGCTGCACCAGCAGGGCGTGCTGATCGTGCACCACGTCTTCCGCCCGGACGACAGCCGGCAGGTCCTGGAGATCGGGGCCATGCAGCCGCTGCACTCCACGGCGCTCGGCAAGGTGCTGTCCGCGTACGACCCGGTCGCGCACAGCGAGGCGCTCGAGGCCGACCGCAAGGCGTTCACCGACCGGACCGTGTGCGACCTGGAGGGATTCGAGCACATCCTCGACCTCACGCGCGCGCGGGGCTACGCGGCCGACGTCGAGGAGACCTGGGAGGGCGTCGCCTCCATCGCCGCGCCCGTCCACGACCGGCGGCGGATGCCGGTGGGCGCGGTCGGCATCACCGGCGCCGTGGAGCGGGTGTGCCGGGACGGTGAGCTGCGCCACGAACTGGTCGCGGCGGTGCGGGACTGCGCCCGCGCGGTGTCGCGGGACCTGGGCGCCGGGCGGTTCTGACCCACGTACGAATAAGGACCGGAAGGCCGAACGGCGTTCCGGTCCGCGGCATGTCCGCAGGCTCGCGCCTGCGCGCCCGGCCGGCCCCGCGCGCCCGTACACGCGCCCCGCGATCCGTACAGAACCGCTCGTGATCCCACACAGTCGACCAGGACGCAACCGATCACGACACCGCCTGGGCGACCAGCCGGTTTCCGCCGGCCGAGCCGACGCCACGCGGCGATCAGTAACGATCGGGCTACCGGCAACAGAACTCTTGACGCCCAGGTGAGGCCGAAGCAAGACTCCCGTCCATCGGTCGGCATTGTCGAACAGCTAACGGCAATAAGCGCTAGAGTGTGGCAGTGCCAGTGGCCGATTTCGCTCTCACCCCCGAGGGCGCCAGACCCCCGGAGGGACCCGGGGTTCGGCTACCCCTGGACGAAGGACAAAGGAGTCGCGGGTGTCCAGCTCCGACATCTTCATCGGCGAGACCATCGGTACCGCCATACTCATCCTGCTCGGCGGCGGCGTCTGCGCCGCCGTGACGCTCAAGGCCTCCAAGGCACGCAACGCCGGCTGGCTCGCCATCACCTTCGGGTGGGGCTTCGCCGTGCTCACCGCCGTCTACACCTCGGCGCCGCTGTCCGGCGCCCACCTCAACCCGGCGGTGACCCTCGCACTCGCGATCAAGGACAACGACTGGAGCAACGTCCCCACCTACTGGGCGGGACAGCTCCTCGGCGCCATGATCGGTGCGGCCCTGGTCTGGCTCGCCTACTACGGCCAGTTCCACGCCCACCTCACCGACAAGGAGATCGTCGGCGGTCCCGGCGCGCAGGCCACCACCGCCAAGGCGGTCGAGGCCCAGGAGGCGGCCGCGGGTCCCGTGCTCGGCGTCTTCTCCACCGGTCCCGAGATCCGCAACGTGGCGCAGAACCTGGCCACGGAGATCATCGGCACCATCGTTCTCGTGCTCGCCGTCCTCACCCAGGGCCTGAACGACAAGGGCAACGGCCTCGGCACGCTGGGCGCGCTGATCACCGCGCTGGTGGTCGTCGGCATCGGCCTCTCGCTCGGCGGCCCGACGGGCTACGCGATCAACCCGGCCCGCGACCTCGGCCCGCGTATCGTGCACGCCCTTCTGCCCCTGCCCAACAAGGGCGGCTCCGACTGGCGCTACGCCTGGATCCCGGTGGCCGGTCCGCTGATCGGCGGCGCGCTCGCCGCGGGTATCTACAACGTCGCATTCGCTTAGGCACGCATGGCTCTCCCGAGCACCGGGCTGCTCGGCACGCGTACGTACCGCCCCCTTGACCACGGAACCCTCAGGAGCACACAGTGACCGACGCCCACGCCGGCCCCTTCATCGCCGCCATCGACCAGGGCACCACCTCCTCCCGCTGCATCGTCTTCGACCGGGACGGCCGTATCGTCTCCGTCGACCAGAAGGAGCACGAGCAGATCTTCCCCAAGCCGGGCTGGGTCGAGCACGATGCCACCGAGATCTGGACCAACGTCCAGGAGGTCGTCGCCGGAGCCATCGAGAAGGCCGGCATCACCCGCGACGACATCAAGGCCATCGGCATCACCAACCAGCGCGAGACCACCGTGCTGTGGGACAGGAACACCGGTGAGCCGGTCCACAACGCCATCGTCTGGCAGGACACCCGCACCGACGCCCTGTGCCGGGAGCTCGGCCGCAACGTCGGGCAGGACCGTTTCCGCCGCGAGACCGGCCTCCCGCTGGCGTCCTACTTCGCCGGCCCGAAGGCCCGCTGGCTGCTCGACAACGTCGACGGCCTGCGCGAGCGCGCCGAGGCGGGCGACATCCTCTTCGGCACCATGGACACCTGGGTCATCTGGAACCTGACCGGCGGCGTCGACGGCGGACGGCACGTCACCGACGTCACCAACGCCTCCCGCACCCTCCTGATGAACCTGCACACCACGGAGTGGGACGCGAAGATCGCCGAGTCGATCGGCGTGCCGACGCGGATCCTTCCCGAGATCCGCTCCTCCGCCGAGGTCTACGGCGAGATCAAGGGCGGCAAGCTGGGCGACCTGCTCGGCGGCATCCCGGTCGCCTCGGCGCTCGGCGACCAGCAGGCGGCCCTGTTCGGCCAGACCTGCTTCTCCGAGGGCGAGACCAAGTCGACCTACGGCACCGGCACCTTCATGGTGATGAACACCGGCGACAAGATCATCAACTCCTACAGCGGGCTGCTGACCACCGTCGGCTACAAGATCGGCGACCAGGACACGGTCTACGCCCTGGAGGGCTCGATCGCCGTCACCGGCTCCCTGGTGCAGTGGATGCGCGACCAGATGGGCCTGATCTCCACCGCCGCCGAGATCGAGACGCTCGCGCTCTCGGTCGAGGACAACGGAGGGGCCTACTTCGTGCCGGCCTTCTCCGGCCTGTTCGCCCCGTACTGGCGCTCCGACGCCCGCGGTGTGATCGCGGGCCTGACGCGGTACGTGACCAAGGCGCACCTCGCGCGCGCCGTCCTGGAGGCCACGGCCTGGCAGACGCGGGAGATCGCGGACGCCATGACCAAGGACTCCGGCGTGGAGCTGACCGCCCTCAAGGTCGACGGCGGCATGACCTCCAACAACCTGCTGATGCAGACGCTCTCGGACTTCCTGGACGCGCCCGTGGTGCGCCCGATGGTCGCCGAGACCACCTGCCTCGGCGCCGCCTACGCCGCCGGCCTGGCCGTCGGCTTCTGGAACAGCACCGACGACCTGCGCGCCAACTGGCGGCGGGCCGCCGAGTGGACCCCCCGCATGGACGCGGACACCCGCGACCGTGAGTACAAGAGCTGGCTCAAGGCCGTCGAGCGGACCATGGGCTGGCTCGAGGACGAGGAGTAAGAAACCGCATGACCAGTCAGTCCACCCTGCAGTCCGCGCCTGCCCTGGGATCGCACCCGGCCTCCGGCTCCCACCCGAGCCGGGCCGAGACCCGGGAGCAGCTCTCGAAGGCGACGTACGACCTCCTCGTGATCGGCGGCGGCATCCTGGGCATCTCCACCGCCTGGCACGCCGCGCAGTCCGGCCTCAGGGTGGCTCTGGTCGACGCCGGCGACTTCGCCGGCGCCACCTCCTCCGCCTCCTCCAAGCTCCTCCACGGCGGTCTGCGCTACCTGCAGACCGGCGCGGTGAAGCTGGTGGCGGAGAACCACTTCGAGCGCCGTGCGGTCTCCCGCCAGGTGGCCCCCCACCTGGCGAACCCGCTCACGTTCTACCTCCCCGTGTACAAGGGCGGGCCGCACGGCGCGGCGAAGCTCGGCGCGGGCGTCTTCGCCTACTCCGCGCTGTCCGCCTTCGGCGACGGCGTCGGCCACCTGCTGAGCCCGTCGAAGGCCGCGCAGGACGTGCCCGAGCTGCGCACCGAGAACCTCAAGGCCGTCGCGGTCTACGGCGACGACCAGATGAACGACGCGCGGATGGCGCTGATGACGGTCCGCGCGGCCGTCGAGGCGGGCGCCGTCGTCCTCAACCACGCCGAGGTCACCGGCCTGCGGTTCACCCGGGGCCGGGTCACCGGCGCCGAGCTCAAGGACCGGCTGTCCGGAGACGAGTTCGGGGTCGCCGCCCGCCTGGTGCTCAACGCGACCGGCCCGTGGGTCGACCACCTGCGCCGGATGGAGGACCCCGGTGCCGCGCCGTCGATCCGGCTGTCGAAGGGCGCGCATCTGGTCCTGAAGCGCACCTCCCCCTGGAAGGCCGCGCTGGCCACGCCGATCGACAAGTACCGGATCACCTTCGCCCTCCCCTGGGAGGACATGCTGCTGCTCGGCACCACCGACGAGGAGTTCGAGGGCGACCCGGCCGATGTCGCCGTCAACGACAAGGACATCGCCCAGATACTCGACGAGGCCGCGTTCTCCATCCGCGACCAGCAGCTCGACCGTGACCTGATCACGTACGCCTTCGCCGGGCTGCGGGTGCTGCCGGGCGGCCCCGGCGACACCGCCAAGGCCAAGCGCGAGACCGTGGTGACCGAGGGCAGGGGCGGGATGCTGTCCGTCGCGGGCGGCAAGTGGACCACCTTCCGCCACATCGGCCGTACGGTGATGCAGAAGCTGGAGTCGCTGCCGGGCCGCCCGCTCGGCGAGGACTTCGAGCCGATCTCCTCGCTGCCGAAGAAGCTGCCGCTGCCGGGCATCGCCAACCCGCGCGCGGTCGCGCACCGGCTGCTGGTGGACCGCCCGGCGCCCGGCCCGCGCATGGCCCCCGACACCGCCCGGCACCTGGCCACGCACTACGGTTCGCTCGCCTTCGACATCGCCCGGCTGGCCAACGAGAACCCGGAACTGGGCGAGCGGGTCCACCCGGACGCGCCGGAGATCTGGGCGCAGGTGGTCTGGGCCCGCGACCACGAGTGGGCCGAGACGCAGGACGACGTGCTGCGCCGCCGTACCACCCTGACCATCCGCGGCCTGGCCACCGACGAGGTGCGGGCGAAGGTCCAGGACCTGCTCGACGGGAAGTGACCGTCGGGCGGACGACGGCCCCGTCGACGACGGGACCGGCCGGCCCGGCCCCCACCGCACGGGGGGCCGGCCGTGCGGAAGGGGGCGGCTCCACCCCGACGGAGCCGCCCCCTTTCGCGTTCCCGGCCGCGCGGGCGCACGGGCCGTGGCCCGTTGCACCGGGCGCGCGTGCGGCGGATGCGGCGGGCGCGCTGAGCTGTGGGCTCTCCTCCCCGGGCGGCGCGGCGCGCCCCCATACTGTGCTCGGACATCCGATGTCTGAGCGCCCGGGAGGACGGCCATGGCGGTGACCGACGCGGCGATCGAGAAGATCAAGGCGATGATCGTCTCCGGTGCGCTGCGTCCGGGCGACCGGTTGCCGAAGGAGGGCGAACTCGCCGCCGGACTCGGCCTGTCCCGCAACTCCCTGCGGGAGGCGGTGCGGGCGCTGTCCCTCCTCGGGATCCTGGACGTACGGCAGGGCGACGGGACGTACGTCACCGGTCTGGACCCCCAACTGCTCCTGCGGACGCTGGGTTTCGTCGTGGACTTCCACCGCGAGGAGGCGGTGCCGGAGTTCCTGGCCGTGCGCCGCATCCTGGAGCCGGCCGCGACCGCGCTGGCGGCCGCCCGCATCACCGACCGTCAACTGGACGAGCTGTCGGCCCTGTTGGACGCGCTCGGCCCGAATCCCTCGGTGGCGGAACTGGTCGCGTGCGACCTGGAGTTCCACCGGGGCATCGCGCTCAGCTCCGGCAACTCGGTGCTCGGCGCCCTGCTCGACGGCCTGCCGGGGCCCGCCGCCGTGGCCCGGGTCTGGCGCGGCCCGGCGGGGGCGGACGCGATCGGCCGCACGCTGCGTGAGCACCGGGCGATCCTCGCGGCCCTGCGCGACCGGGACGCGGAGGCGGCGCGCTCCTGGGCGACCGTGCACCTCGCGAGCGTGGAGCGGCGGCTGCGCGCCACTCCCTGAGGGGGCGTGGAGCGGCGGCGGTCCGGCGTGCGGGCACCGCGCGGTTCGCTCATGCGTGCCTCTTGTCCCTCGGCAGCCGTGTGTCGTGGGACGCCTGCCGCACACCCGCGCCGCAGGTCATCGGAGCTCTTCGGTACATCCGACCTATGAACGATCCCCCTGGTCGTGTCCTGGTCGTATACAAGGCGGCCGGCCGCATCCGGCGGGCACAGCTCCGATGAATCGGGGGTGTTCCCGGGTGGCGAACGGGGCAGTGATCCGGTCACTCCCCCGTGCAAGGGGGCTGCGGTCGCCCCCGCCGCACGCCGTAAGGTTGGGACGTACGCGAGGGCACGTCGGAAGGAGGCACTGGGTGATCGAGCTCGAGGGGGTTCCCGAGCTGATCGACCCGGTCATGGTGGCCGCGTTCGAGGGCTGGAACGACGCCGGCGACGCCGCCTCCACCGCGGTCGCGCATCTGGAACGGGAGTGGAAGGGCGAGGTGTTCGCGGCGCTGGACGCCGAGGACTACTACGACTTCCAGGTGAACCGCCCCACGGTGTTCATGGACGGCGGCGTCCGCAAGATCACCTGGCCGACGACGAGGCTGTCGGTGGTCCGGATCGGCGGCGAGAAGCCGCGCGACCTGGTGCTGGTCCGCGGCATCGAACCGTCCATGCGCTGGCGGTCGTTCTGCAACGAGCTCCTCGGATTCGCGCACGAACTGGGCGTGGAACTGGTGGTCGTCCTGGGCGCCCTGCTCGGCGACACCCCGCACACGCGCCCGGTCCCGATCAGCGGCACCACGTCCGACTCGGACCTGGCCCGCCGCATGGATCTGGAGGAGACCAAGTACGAGGGGCCGACCGGCATCGTCGGCGTCCTGCAGGAGGCCTGCACGCACGCGGGCATCCCGGCGGTGTCGCTGTGGGCGGCCGTCCCGCACTACGTCTCGCAGCCGCCCAACCCCAAGGCCACGCTGGCCCTGCTGAACCGTCTGGAGGACCTGCTGGACCTGCGCATCCCGCTGGGCGAACTGGCGGAGGACGCGCGCGCCTGGCAGGTGGGGGTGGACCAACTCGCGGCCGAGGACAGCGAAGTGGCCGAGTACGTCCAGACGCTGGAGGAGGCCCGGGACACCGCGGAGCTGCCGGAGGCGTCGGGCGAGGCGATCGCCCGCGAGTTCGAGCGCTACCTGCGCCGCCGCGACGGCGGTTCCCCGGGCGGGCACGCGACCGCGGACGGCGCCGAGGGCGGCTCGTACCGGCGGGACAGCCCCGGCGGCCGCGGCCGGCCCCCGAAGCCGCCGAAGCCGGGGACGGGCCCGGGCCCGGCGTCCGGGTCGGGACCGGCCCCGGGACCGGACGACGAGGACTCCTCCGAGGACTGAGGGCGGCCCGGCGAAGACCTCGGGGCCGGGCGGGCCGCGAAAGGCCGGAAACGGGTCAGGGGCGGTGCGCTTGCCGCGCACCGCCCCTGACGGCGTCTCGGGTGCCCTCGCGGGCCGGAGCCCCGCGCGGGGTCAGATCCCGCGTGGATCAGGACCCCGCGTGGATCAGGACCCCGCGTGGATCAGAGCGCCACGCCCAGCAGGGCGTCCACGGCGCGGGAGACCAGGCCCGGGGCGCTGATGTCCGTGCCGCCCCGCTCCTGCTGGAGCGCCGCCCAGCGGTCGACCGCGGCGAGGGCGGCAGGGGCGTTCAGATCGTCGGCGAGCGCCTCGCGGATCTCCTCGACCAGCGCGTCGGCGGGCGGGCCGTCCGGCCGGGAGACGGCCGAGCGCCAGCGGTCGAGGCGCGCGACGGCGTCCTGGAGCACCTGGTCGGTCCACTCCCAGTCGGACCGGTAGTGGTGCGCGAGGAGCGCGAGCCGGATGGCGGCGGGGTCCACGCCGTCGTAGCGCAGCCGCGACACGAAGACCAGGTTGCCCTTGGACTTGGACATCTTCTCGCCGTCCAGGGCGACCATGCCGGCGTGCACATAGGCCTTGGCCATGGGGAACTCGCCGGTCAGCACCTGGGCGTGCGAGGCGCCCATCTCGTGGTGCGGGAAGGCGAGGTCCGAGCCGCCGCCCTGCACGTCGAAGCCCATGCCGAGATGGTCGAGGGCGATGGCCACGCACTCGATGTGCCAGCCGGGCCGGCCGCGGCCCAGCGAGCCGCCGTCCCAGCTCGGCTCGCCCTCACGGGCGGCCATCCACAGGATCGGGTCGAGCGGGTTCTTCTTGCCGGGCCGGTCGGGGTCGCCGCCGCGCTCTGCGGACAGCAGGCGCATCGCTGCGGCGTCCAGGCGGGACACCTTGCCGAAGTTCGGGTCGGACTCGACCGAGAAGTAGACGTCCCCGTCGAGCTCGTAGGCCGCGCCGAGGTCCCGCAGCCGCTCGACCAGCGGGACGATGCCCGGTATCGCCTCCACGGCGCCTATGTAGTGCCGCGGCGGCAGCATCCTGAGGGCGGTCATGTCCTCGCGGAACAGGGCCGTCTCCTGCTCGGCCAGCGCCACCCAGTCGACGTCGTCGCGCTGCGCCCGCTCCAGCAGCGGATCGTCGACGTCGGTCACGTTCTGGACGTAGTGGACCTGCCGCTTGGTGTCGAGCCACACGCGCTGCACCAGGTCGAACGCGTTGTAGGTCGCCGCGTGACCCATGTGGGTCGCGTCGTACGGGGTGATGCCGCAGACGTAGATACGGGCGACGGGACCGGGGTCGAGGGTGACGAGGCCGCCGGTCGCGGTGTCGTGGATCCTCAGGTCGCGGCCCTGACCAGGCAGGGCGGGGACCTCGGAAGCGGGCCAGGCATGCATGACATGAGCCTAACCGGACCGGAGTTCCGTATACGAACCGGATCGCGCCGCACGGCCGCGAAGGCGCTCTCGCACCGGCCCCGGCGGGTGGGCCCCGAGCGCGGTGGGGTGTGGCGGCCGGGGCGCCCCGGCCCGCCGGGGTGCCCTAGACCGGTGGCCAGGGAATGGCCGGCCATTCCCCGTTGGGCTCGGGGTGTCTGCCGGAGGCGAGCAGGGCGTCGACCCGCGCGCGGGTGGCGGCGACCTCGGCCGGGGTGATCAGGGCGGCCAGCCGCAGGGCCAGGCTGCCGCCCTCGCCGAGGGCGTCGCGCAGGCCCTTGAGGACACCGACGGCCTCCGGGGGCAGCGGCTCGCCCGCCCAGCCCCACAGCAGCGTCCGCAGCTTGTTCTCGGCGTTGAAGGTGACCCCGTGGTCGATGCCGTACAGCCGTCCGTCCGGGGCCGGCAGCAGATGGCCTCCCTTGCGGTCGGCGTTGTTGATCACCGCGTCGAGCACGGCCATCCGGCGCAGCCGCTCGTCGTCGGCGTGCACGAGCAGGGCGGTCCGCCCCTCGCCGACCTCGGCGAAACCGATCGCCTTCCAGCCGGGACCGGGCTCCTCCTCGTCGACGAGGGCGAGCAGCTCGGCGTCCGGCGTGGCCTCGATCCACAGCTGGCACATGCCCTCGCCGTAGGGGCCGTCGCGGAGCACGGTGGGCGGCACCAGGCCCCAGCCGGTCGCCTCGGAGACCTCGTACGCCGCCACCTCGCGCCCGGCGAGCGTGCCGTCGGGGAAGTCCCACAGCGGGCGCTCCCCGGCGACCGGCTTGTACACGCAGGACGCCTCCTGTCCCGCGTGCGCCACCGTGCAGAACAGCGCGGCGTTGGAGGCGTCACGGATGCGGCCGCGCACCGTCAGCTCGCCCTCGGCGAGCAGCTCGGCGGAGGTCACGCTCCGCGGCGGTATCCGTTCTGGCGCGGACATACGTGTCCTTCCGGATCGAGCGGGAGGCTGCACAGCGGGCACGGCGGCCGCCCGGCGTTGACGACGTCGAGGGCGCGCTTGGCGAAGGCCCGGGCCTGCGCGCCGGTGAGCCGGACCCGCAGCATCGGGGGGCCGTTCTCCTCGTCCTGCAGCAGGCGCTCCTCGGCCTCGGCGAGGTCCTCCTCGGACTCGGCGTCGAGCTCGACCAGGGCCTGCGCCTCGACGATCATGCGCTGCTCCTCGCCGTCCCAGGCGAGCGCCATGGTGCCGACCCGGAACTCCTCCTCGATGGGGGTGTCCAGGGGACCGGTGTCGGAGACCTCGGTGGGGGCCACGGCCGGGACGGAGGCGCTGCCGCCGCTGCGGCGCAGCACCTCGTCGAGCAGTTCGTCCATGCGCTCGGCGAGAGCGGCGACCTGGGTCTTCTCCAGGGCCACGCTGGTCACCCGGGAGCCGGCGGTGGCCTGGAGGAAGAACGTACGGCGCCCGGGCAGTCCGACCGTGCCGGCCACGAACCGGTCCGGGGGGTCGTAGAGGAACACCTGACGGGACACGTCCTGTCTCCATGGGATCGAGGGGGGAGCTGGTGGAGGTGAGGGGGGTGGTGGCGGCCGCTGCGTCACCGTGACCGCTTCACCCTACTGCGGCCGACGATCACGGTGCGCCCGCGCCGCCCCCGACCGGTGCGTCGTCGCCCGGGGGCTCCTCGCGGGGCGCGAGGGACGCGAGATCGCCCGTGTCGCCGAGCCGTACGAGGAAGGGCCGCAACCGGGTGTACCGGATCGCGGTGACCGAACAGGGTTCCACGGAGATCCGCTGGAACAGGTCGAGGTGAAGTCCGAGCGCGTCCGCGACGAGCGACTTGATGATGTCGCCGTGCGAGCACATGAGGTACACCGCGTCGGCGCCGTGGTCGCGCTCCACCCGCGCGTTCCACTCGCGGACGGCCTCCGCGGCGCGGGTCTGCATCGCGCGCATCGACTCGCCGCCGGGGAAGGCCGCCGCCGAGGGGTGCGCCTGCACCACCTCCATCAGCGGTTCGTCCTTGAGCTCGGCGAGCTTGCGTCCGGACCAGTCGCCGTAGTGGCACTCCCCGATCCGCTCGTCGGTGTGCGCGGTCAGGCCGGGCCGGGCGTCGAGCAGCGGTCGCAGGGTCTCCCGGCAGCGCTGCAGCGGGCTCGTGACGACCTCCGCGATGGGCAGCTCGGCCAGTCGCCGGGGCAGCGCGGCGGCCTGCGCGGCCCCGCGTTCGTCCAGGGCGACGCCGGGCGTCCAGCCGGCGAGCAGTCCGGCGGTGTTGGCGGTGGAACGTCCGTGCCTAACGAGGATCAGCGTGGGCATGCGGCCCAGGGTAGGCGTAGGGGGAACACCGGCGGGGGCCGGGCGAAAGGAGGACACGCTCTGTGATCGTCGACTGTGCCATCTATCACGACGGGCACCGGACGGAGGGCCCCGAGGACTTCTCCGACGCACTCGACACGGCGCGGGCGGCGGGCGGCTTCGTCTGGATCGGCCTGCACGAGCCGAGCGAGAAGGAGTTCGGCCACGTCACGGACGAGTTCGGGCTGCACCCGCTGGCCGTCGAGGACGCCCTGAAGGCGCACCAGCGGCCCAAGCTGGAGGTGTACGACGACTCGCTGTTCGTCGTGCTGAAGCCCGTGCTCTACGAGCCGCGCAGCGACACGGTCTCCACCGGGGAGATCATGGTCTTCCTCGGCGACTCGTTCGTGGTGACGGTCCGCCACGGCGAGGGCGGCGGGCTGGCCGCGGTGCGGCAGCGGCTGGAGCAGGAGCCGGAGACGCTCGGCCGGGGCCCCACCTCCGTGCTGTACGCGATCTCCGACAGCGTGGTCGACCACTACCTCGACGTGGCGACCGAGCTCCAGACGGACCTGGAGGAGCTGGAGGCGGAGGTCTTCTCGCCGGAGGGCGGCGGCTCGCGCCACACCGCGTCCCGGATCTACAACTTCAAGCGGCAGATCACCGAGTTCCGCCGGGCCACCGGACCGCTGGCGCTGCCCATGTCCCGGCTGGCGGGCACGGGCGCGGGCAGCACGTTCGGCACGGGCGTGCCCTTCGTGGAGGACCGGGCGCGGCCCTTCTTCCGCGACGTCAGCGACCACCTGACCCGGGTGAACGAGTCGGTGGAGAACCTGGACCGGCTGGTCTCGGACATCCTCTCGGCGCATCTCGCCCAGATCAGCGTCCAGCAGAACGACGACATGCGGAAGATCTCCGCGTGGGCCGCCATGGCCGCGATCCCCACGATGCTCGCCGGCATCTACGGCATGAACTTCGACCACATGCCCGAGCTGCACTGGGTCTGGTCGTATCCGGCGGTGATCACGGTGATGGCGGTCATGGAGGTCCTGCTGTACCGGCTGTTCAAGCGGCGGGGCTGGCTGTGAGGAGCGCCGGGCCGCCGGGGGGGGAGGCGCGCTCAGACGTATTCCGGCGCCGGTGCGGCGGGCCCGCCGAGCGCGTCGCGCCGGTCCGGCATCGACAGGCTCACCATGCGGTGCCAGCCCGCGAACCGCTCGTAGGCGTAGACGACCCGGATGCCCGCCGCGAGCAGCGCCGACTTCGCCCTCGGCCAGCCGAGGATGCGTCCCATACGGGCCATGACGGCGAGGCTGACGTCGCGGTGGATCCGGATCTCGGCGAGCGCGCAGGCGCGCAGCGCGCGCTGGATGGTCCGGCCGTGCCCGGCGGCCGCGAGGCGCAGCAGTTCCTCGTGGCAGTAGGCCAGGTGGGCGTCCTCGTCGTGGGAGATCATCCTCACCGCGCGGCCCACGTCGGGGCGGTCGGCGAAGTACCGGCACAGCAGCTGCATCTGCTCCGAGGCTCGCTGTTCGGTGACCCGGCTGTGCGCCAGGTAGACGACGATGTCCTCCTCGGTGAGCGGGGTGTCGCCCTTGAGCTTCTCGTGCGCGAGGCCGATGCCGTGCCGTTCCAGGAGCATCGTGTAGTCGGTCTCCTCGGGCACCGGGACGGGCTCCAGGCCGCGCTTGCGCAGCAGGGCCCGGAAGATCCTGCCGTGCTTGTCCTCGTCCGCCCCGTGGCGGGCGATCCTGGGCGCGAGGGCGCGCTCGCCGGGGGGCACCAGCGCGGCGATGCGCCCGTTCTCCCAGCCGCCCTGCGCCTCCCCGCTGGCCGCGATCGAGCAGAACAGCCGGAACGACTCGTCGTTGTCGAGGATCTCCTGGAACAGACTCTTCGCCGAAAGCATCGTGGGCACCTCTCTGCCGGGCTCCGCGAAGAACGAGTCAAGTGCGGCCGCGGGGACCCCGCAACAGCAGTGCCGGACCACTGCGCCGAACGGGGGAAGCACGAACTCGCGCCGGGGGCGTAACCGACCGGGGCCGCGGGCGTTGTTCTCCGTGACGGCCGTGGCGGGGAAGACCCCCGAGCCCCCACCACGGCCGCGAAAACCTCCCGCGCGGATCAGGCCGCGCGGATCAGGCCAGCCCGGCGCGCTCCAGCGCCTCGGTTCCGGCGCGGAGCGCGGCCAGCCTCTCGTCGAGCGTGAAGCCGGCCGGGGCGAGCGTGAGGGTGGTGACCCCGGCCGCCGCGTAGGCCTTCATCCGGTCCGCGATCCGGTCCACGGACCCGAGCAGCGTGGTCCGGTCGATCAGCTCGTGCGGGACGGCGGCCGCGGCGCCCTGCTTGTCGCCGGACAGGTACTTGTCCTGGATCTCGGCGGCCTCCTTCTCGTATCCCATGCGCCGGGCGAGCTGGTTGTAGAAGTTCTGCTTGCGGCTGCCCATGCCGCCGACGTACAGGGCGGTGTAGGGGCGGAAGGTGTCGGCGAGGGCGGTGACGTCCTTGTCGTCGCCGAGGGCGAGCGGCAGGGTCGGGCAGACGTCGAAGCCCTCCAGGGTCTTCCCGGCCTTCTCCCGTCCGGCGCGCAGGTGCTTGACGGCCGTCTCCTCGAGGTGCTCGGCCGAGGGGAAGATGAGCAGCGCGCCGTCCGCGATCTCGCCGGTCTGCTCCAGGTTCTTCGGGCCGATCGCGGCGATGTAGAGGGGGATGTGCTCGCGCTGCGGGTGCACGGTCAGCTTGATCGGCTTGCCCGGCCCACCGGGCAGCGGCAGCGTCCAGTGCTCGCCCTCGTACGTCAGCCGCTCGCGGGTCATCGCCTTCCGCACGATCTCGACGTACTCGCGGGTGCGGGCGAGCGGCTTGTCGAACTTGACGCCGTACCAGCCCTCGGACACCTGCGGTCCGGAGACGCCGAGGCCGAGCCGGAAGCGGCCGCCGGACAGCGAGTCCAGCGTGGCGGCGGTCATCGCCGTCATCGCGGGCTGCCGGGCGGGGATCTGGAAGATGGCCGAGCCCACGTCGATGCGCTCGGTCTGCGCCGCGACCCAGCTGAGGACGGTGGCCGCGTCCGAACCGTAGGCCTCGGCCGCCCAGCAGACGGCGTAGCCGAGCCGGTCCGCCTCCTGCGCCACCGCCAGATTGTCCGCGTCCATCCCGGCACCCCAGTAACCGAGGTTGATCCCGAGCTGCATCCGCATCCCCTTACCGATCAGTAACGTCCCTTGTGCGGGGAACACTAGCGCGGGGTCCCCGGATACGGCAGGCCGTGGCCGGGGCCGCGCCGGGTATCGAACGGCCGTCGCCCGGGCGGGAAATCGGTTGTCCACAGGCAACCCGCGGCCCACCCCTGGCCAGTAATCTCGGCGTTCATGGAGCAGAGGCATCTCGGCCGTACGGGTCTGCGCGTCTCCCGCATCGGCCTCGGCACCCTCACCTGGGGCCGGGACACCGACGAGCACGACGCCGCGGACCTGCTGAAGGCGTTCTGGGAAGCGGGCGGCACCCTGGTCGACACCGCCGACGTGTACGGCGACGGCGAGGCCGAGTATCTGCTCGGGCGGCTCACCGAGGGGCTGGTTCCCCGCCGTGACCTGGTCATCTCGACGAAGGCGGGCGGCGTCGCGGACCCGGACCGCCGCTTCGACGGCTCCCGCGGCCACCTGCTCGCCGCCCTGGACGCCTCCCTCGCCCGGCTGGGCACGGACTACGTCGACCTCTGGCACGTCCACGCCTACGATCCCCACACGCCCCTGGAGGAGACCCTCCAGGCGCTCGACCTGGCCGTCAGCAGCGGCCGGGCGCGCTACGTCGGGGTGTGCGACTTCTGCGGCTGGCAGCTCGCCAAGGCGGCGACCTGGCAGCTCGCGGCGCCGGGCGCGCGGACCCGGCTGGCCGGCACGCAGATGGAATACTCGCTGCTGCAGCGGGGCGTGGAGCGCGAGGTGCTGCCGGCCGCGCTCGACCTGGGCATCGGCCTGCTGCCCTCCTCCCCGCTCGGCCGCGGGGTGCTGAGCGGCAAGTACCGCAACGGCACGCCTCCGGACTCGCGCGGCGCCTCGGACCACCTGGCGCCGTTCGTCGAGCCGTATCTCGACGACGCCGCGCGCCGCATCGTGGACGCCGTGGCGACGGCGGCGGACGGGCTCGCGGTCACCCCGCTCCAGGTGGCTCTCGCGTGGGTCCGGGACCGGCCCGGGGTGACCGCCCCGATCGTCGGCGCGCGCAACGCGCAGCAGCTCACGGCGGCGTTGTCAGTGGAGGCGCTTAGTCTTCCTTACGAGATCTGCCGGGCGCTCGACGACGTGTCGGCGCCCGTGCACCGCTATCCCGATCACGACTGGAGCACGCTGTGAGCACGGACCCGGAGACCACGGAGCAGGCCGAACCGGGGACCCCGGACACGGACTCGGCGGCCGAGGGGGCGGACGTGGCGGAGGCCGGTCCGGTGGCTGCGGGAGCCGACGTGGCGGACCCCGGCGCGGCGGGCGAGGGAGCCGGCGCGGCGGGCGTCCGTCCGGTGGCGGGAGACGCCGGGCCCGCGGACACCGACCCCGGTTCCGCGACGGCGGACGAGTCGGACGCCGGTACGGCCGAGGAGGCGGGCGGGGACGCCGGGGGGCTGTCCGAGGCCGAGGCCGAGCTCGCGGCCCAGCGGGTCGAGCGGGAGCGGATCGCGCGGCGCAAGGCCGAGAGGAGGGGGCCGGTCGAGAGCGGGTCCAAGCTCAGCGGCAAGGCGGCCGACCTGCTCGCCGCGGTGCGGGCGGTGGAGGGCGGCGAGAAGCCCGTGGCCGGCGTCTTCGCCGAGCCGGAGCCCGCGCCGCGCCGTGCCGCCCCGGAACCGGCCCGGCGCCCGGGGCCGGCCCCGGCCGGGCCCGCCCCCGTGCCCGCGGCGCCCGCGGCCGTGCCGCCCGAGGCCGTGGACGCGGTGCGCCGGGTGCTCGCCGAGGGCGGCGCCCCGGAGCCGCTCGCCCCCCAGGCCGCGGCGGTCCTCGGTGCGGACGCGGACGACCGGCTCCGCTCCGACCCCTGGCTGCTGCTGCGCGTCAGCGGCGTACGGCCCGAGCACGCCGACGGGTTCGCCCGGGCACTGCTCGGCGCGGAGTGCGGCCCCGGCGACGAGCGGCGCGGGCGGGCCTTCACCCTCTGGCTCCTGGAACAGGCGGCCCTCGCCGGGCACACCGCACTGGAGGCGTCCGCACTCACCGCGGCACTGGCCCAGCGGGGCGTCCCCGATCCGGACGCGGCCCTGCAGAGCACCCTGGCAGAGGGCGAGGCCCTGGTCTTCCAGGACGCCCTGGAGGAGCCGGGCGCCCCGGCCCGGCAGCGGGCGGCGGCACCGGACGCGGAGGACGACGCCGGCGGCGAGGCGGACGAGGAGCGCCCGGTGCGCGTCCTGGTCGGCCTGGAGCGGTACGCGCTGGCCGAGGAGAGCCTGGCCGACGGACTGGCCAGACTGGTCAACTCCGTTCCCAAGGAGGACGGTTCGGTCGAGGGCTGGGAGCGCGCCGCGTCCGCCGCACACGGTTCCGCCGCCGAGCTGATCCGCGCGGTCGCGGGCCACGGCCTGGTGCTGCACACCGGTGGCGAGGCCTCCCGCGCCGAGCCGGCGCGGCTGGTGCACGAGGCGCACGGTCTCGGCCTGCGCGCCTGGGCCGCCGCGCACAACCCGCTCGGCCGGGACGCCTTCGCGGCCCTCCTGGCCCCGTCCGGCCGCCCGGCCGGTCCGGCGGAACCGGCCGCGCACCCCGTCGCCACGGTGGCCGGCCTCCTGTCCGGCGCCGAGGGGCCCGGCCGGGACGCCGACGGTGCGCTCGACCTGGACCTCCTCGTCGTGCTCGACGCCCCCCAGCTGGACGTCGAGACGGCGGCCCTGCTGGTGGAGTCGCTGCCGGACGGGGCCCGGCTGGTGCTGGCCGGGGATCCGGCCGTGCTGTGGTCCGTGGGCCCCGGGCGGGTCTTCGCGGATCTGCTGGCGGCGCGGGTGTGCCCGCAGATCGCCTCGCGGACGCCGGACCCGGGTCCGCTGGGCGAGCTGGTCTCGGGCATCGGCGTCGGCGAGCTGCCCCAGGTGGCGGCGCCCGGCAAGGAGGTCGTGATCGTTCCGGTGCGGGACGCGGGCGAGGCCGTGCACCGGACCGTGCAGCTCGTCGCGGACTCGGTGCCCCGGGCGATCGGCGTCCCCGCCGGGCAGACGATGGTGATCACGCCGGGTCACGGCGGCTCCGCGGGCACCCGCGCGCTGAACGCGGCGCTCAAGGAGCGGCTCAACCCGGGCCCGGGCCGCTTCGGCGGCTTCGACCCGGGCGACCGCGTCGCCTACTCCCCCGCCCCCGGGCGCACGCTGCCCGGCGAGGTGGTGGGGGCCGACGCCGAGGGGCTGCACCTGTCCTGCGCGGGGGCCGCGGTGGTCGTGCCGAGGGAGCGGGTCGACGGCTGCGTACGGCACGGGTGGGCGCTGACCGCCCATCAGGCCGCGGGGGGCCGGTGGCCGGCGGCGGTCGTGGTGCTGCCCGGGGACGCGGCGCAGGCGCTGAGCCGCCCCTGGGTCTACACGGCGTTCAGCCGGGCGAGCCGCCATCTGTCCGTGGTGCAGGGCGTGGAGCAGGCGCTGCCGAGAGCCGTGGCCGAGGTCCCGGCCCGGCCCCGGACGACCCGGCTGCCCGCGCTGCTCGCCCCGCAGGTGCCCGCGGCCGGCTGAGAGCACGGACGAGGGCGGTGGCCGCGGGACGCCTCCCCGCGGCCCCGCCCTCGTCGGGCGCGCGGACTCAGCGGTCCGCGTCGAGCGGCTCCAGGTCCTCGTCCTCGTCGAGATGCGTGTCGAACTCGGTGTCGAGGTCGTCGGCCAGGTCGTCGGGCGCCTCGTCGTCGATGTCGTCCTCGTCCGGGTCTTCCGGGCCGTCCTCGTCGTCGGCGTCCAGATCCTCGTCGAAGACCGCGCTGACGTCGAAGCGGCACACCACCGCCTCCGGGTCGACCTGCTCGAAGGGCGCCTCCAGCCAGTCGCCCGGGTCGGCGGGCTCGTCCGAGGCCGTGACCCAGAGGGTCGAGTCGCCCTCCTCCAGGCCGAACTCCTTGTGTCTGGAGGCGATCTCGTCCGGTTCGAACTCGCCGAACAGTATGCCGAGCGCTCCGTGGACCGTGTCCGAGGCATCCCCGCCGAGGCTCGCGCCGACCTCGGAGTCGGCCGCCTCCACCCGCTGGGCCTGGGACCGCAGCCGCTGCGGCTCGACCACGGCGTAGTCGCGGCGGATCAGCACACTGATCGCGCTCGGTTCCTCGGGGCCCGCGTACGGCGGCAGCACGTCGTCGCCGGGGATCTCGAAGGGCGTGACCTCGTCGTAACGGTCGTAGAGCAGCTCGTCGTACACCTCTGCGGCCGCGGCCAGCTGGTTGAACGCCTCGTAGACGGCCGGGTCGTCCTCTCCCGACCTGCGTTCGACCGCGGCCAGGTGGCGGTCGAGCGCGGTCTTGACCGCCTCGGCGGCGGCGCGTACCTCGGCAACGGTGGGCTGCGCAGCATCAGACATAGTGCAGACGCTATCCGTACCGGGCCCCAGCCCGCACAATAGATGCGATGCCGGAATACGAATTTGTCGACGTGTACCTACCGCGCGGGGTGTCCCGCAAGGAGACCACCCGCCTGCTCACGGAGCGTGCCGAGTACGGACACTGGGAGCTGTACCGTCTGAGCCTGCTGCGCGACGGCAGCCGCAGGGTGCGGCTGCGCCGGCGGATCATCCGCCAGGTGCGCGCCACGTGGTGAGCCGGGACACCAGCGGGCCCCGCATGACGCGGGGCCCGCTGTGTCGTCTGCGCCACGACCCGGCCGGGCCGACGCGGTCCGGCTAGGCCGAGGCCCGCCGCGCCCTGCGGTACAGCACGGCGCCGGCCAGCAGCGCCCCGGCCCCCGCGGGCAGTGCGACGCCGATCGGCAGGTCACTGCCGGTGTGGGCGAGCTGCGCAGCGCCGTGCGGAGCGACGACGGACTGCGCGCCGGGGTGGTTGACGTGGGACGACGAGCCGCCCGGCGTCCTGCTCCCCGGGCTGGGCGGGGTGTTCGGGTTCCCGGGCTGCGCCGGATTGCCCGGATTGCCCGGCTGTCCCGGCTGGCCGGGGTTGCCGGGCTGGCCCGGCGTTCCGGGCGGGTTGCCGGAGCCGCCGCCGGGGGGCGTGTGGTGCCCGCCGCCGGCGTTGCCGCAGGCGTTGCCCGCGGCGGCGTTGCCCACGCCGATCACGTCGACGCTGTTGCCGCAGACGTTCACCGGCACGTCGATCGGCGCCTGGACGTGGTTGCCGGAGCCGACGCCCGGCGAGCCGCCGGTGTGCCCGCTCGCGTGCGCCCCGCTGCCGGAGTCGTCGGAGTCGCCCGACCCCCCGGAGGAGCCGCCGTGGTTGGCGCATGTGTTGCCCGCCGCCGGGTTGAGCAGCCCGACGATGTCGACCGTGTTGCCGCAGACGTTCACCGGCACGTGCACCGGTGCCTGGACGGTGTTGCCGGACAGCACGCCCGGCGAGTGGGACGCGGCGCCGCTCGCGCCCGCGTCGGCGTGGGCGTAGCCGCCCGCGGCGGCGAGCACGCCGGTGGCGGCGGCCACGGTCATCAGGCCCTTGCGGGTGACCTGTCGCATGGTGATGAAATCCCTGCCTTCGACCTTTTTTCTCGAACCTTCCGGAAACGCGCATCGCATCCTGATAGAAGGAATGCCGTAGCGCGAGAGACCGGTCGGCCCCGGAGCGCATGGCGCGCGCTCCGGGGCCGACTGGTTCAGACCCCCCACGGAGCCGATGGAGTCAGACCCTCACGGGGCGGGGCGCAACGTCAGTCGTTGACGCAGGTGTTGCCGAAGGCGGGGTTCAGGAGCCCGATCACGTTGACCGTGTTGCCGCAGACGTTCACCGGCACGTGGACGGGCACCTGCACGACGTTGCCCGAGAGGACGCCCGGGGAACCCACGGCCGCACCCTGGGCGCCGGAGTCGGCGACGGCCAGGCCCGCGCCCGCGAGAACCAGTCCGCCGGTGGCGGCCGCGGCGGCGACAATCTTCTTGATCATTATTCCTCCTCGTTGGCAAAAGCGATCTCTCTCACTGATCGCGATACCTGTAACGAGGAGGGAGTAATGGAGCTACGAGCTTATGGTCGCATTCACTCTTCTCAGTAACTCCCGCACACGCGGGCGATTACCGTGCGGCTCACGGCGTCACGACGCGTCGATGAAGCGGTCGAGGACGCGGACGCCGAACCTCAGGCCGTCGACGGGCACCCGCTCGTCGACGCCGTGGAACATGCCCGCGAAGTCCAGCTCCGGCGGCAGCTTCAGCGGCACGAACCCGAAGCCGCGGATGCCCAGGTCGTCGAAGGACTTGGCGTCCGTGCCGGCGGAGAGCATGAACGGGATGGCCCTGGCGGCCGGGTCCTCGGCCAGCAGCGCGGACCGCATCGCGTCCACCAGCGCACCGTCGAAGGTGGTCTCGACGGCCTTGTCGGCGTGCACGTCCTCGCGCCTGACCCGGGGGCCCAGGATCCGGTCGAGGTCGGCGAGGAACTCGTCCTCGAAGCCGGGCAGGAACCGCCCGTCGACATGCGCCGTGGCCTCGCCCGGGATGACGTTGACCTTGTAGCCGGCGCCCAGCTGCGTGGGGTTGGCCGTGTTGCTCAGGCTCGCGCCGATGAGCTTGGCGATGCCGCCGAGCTTGGCGAGCGTCCCTTCCATGTCCTCCGGGTCCAGCTCGGTGCCGAGCGCGTCGCCGAGTTCGTCCAGGAAGGCCCGGGTCGTCTTGGTCACGCGGACCGGGAACCGATGCCGACCCAGGCGCGCCACGGCCTCGGACAGCTCGGTGATCGCGTTGTCCCGGTGGATCATCGACCCGTGCCCGGCGGTGCCGGCCACGGTCAGCTTCATCCAGTGCATGCCCTTCTCGGCCGTCTGGATCAGGTAGAGCCGCCGCTGCTCGCTGACGGTGAAGGAGAACCCGCCGACCTCGCTGATCGCCTCGGTGACGCCCTCGAAGAGGTCCGGGTGGTGGTCGACGAGGTACCGGGCGCCGTACGTGCCGCCGGCCTCCTCGTCGGCGAGGAAGGCGAGCACGATGTCCCGCGGGGGCCTGCGGCCGCTGCGCAGCCGGTCGCGCACCACCGCGAGGGTCATCGCGTCCATGTCCTTCATGTCGACGGCGCCGCGGCCCCACACGCAGCCGTCCGCGACCTCGCCGGAGAAGGGGTGGTGGGTCCAGTCGGCGGCGTTGGCCGGTACGACGTCGGTGTGGCCGTGGATGAGCAGCGCGGGCCGCGAGGGGTCCTCGCCCTCGATGCGGGCCACGGTGGAGGCCCGGCCCGGGTGGGACTCGAAGATCCGCGGTTCGAGTCCCACCTCGGCGAGCTTCTCGGCGACGTACTCGGCGGCCCGGCGCTCGCCCGGGCCGGAGTGGTCGCCGTAGTTGCTGGTGTCGATCTGGATCAGCTCGCGGCAGAGGTCCACGACCTCGTCCTCGCCCGATACGCCCCTGGCCGTGTCCGTCTCGCTCACGCCGCTTCCTCCCGCTGGGTGCTGGTGGTCCACCTCACGTGCCGGTGGTCCTCCTCATCCTCCCCCTCCCCCGGCGCCTCCCCAAGGCTGCCCCCGGCCCGTCACGCGCCGTTCACGCGGGGACGGGGGGTGATCGGGGCCGTCGGAAAGCCTGGTAATGTTTCCTTCGTCGCCGGGGAGAGCCCGGGCGGCAGACACCTTGTCCGGGTGGCGGAATGGCAGACGCGCTAGCTTGAGGTGCTAGTGCCCTTTATCGGGCGTGGGGGTTCAAGTCCCCCCTCGGACACCAGCTGAGACCCCTGTTGAACAGGGGTCTTCTGCTTTTCCGGCGGCGGTGGGGCGAGCCGCCGCTCCAGCCGTCCGGCGGCGAGCGCCACGGCCGCGCCGACGGCCAGGACGAAGCCGCCGACGAGCAGGAAGTAGACGGAGAGCGGCAGTACGGCGGTGAGCCGGTAGAGCTGGCCGCCGACCACGACGCCGACCGCGCCGAAGAGCCCGTTCACCGCGAGGAAGCGGCCGGTGCTGCCCGGCGGGGCGACCTCCGCGGCCAGCGCCAGACCGGCCGGGGCGAGGGCGATCTCGCCGCACGAGTACAGCAGGTAGACCAGCACCAGCCAGTACGGCCCGACCGGTCCGTCCTCGGCCAGGGACGCTGCGACGGACATCAGCAGGAAGCTCGCCCCCGCGGCGGCGAGGGCGCCGGCGAACTTCACCGGCGTCCGCGTGCCCGGCCCCGCGCGCCGCCCGAGCCGGGCCGCGAACGGGGCGGCGAGCAGGACGAACAGCGGGTGCAGGGACTGGAACCAGCTGGCCGGGACCTCGAAGCCGAGCAGCTCCCGGTCGGTGTCTCGCTCGGCGAACAGGCTCAGGGCCGACCCGCTCTGGGCGAAGATCATCCAGAAGGCGGAGGAGGCCGCCATCATGACGGCGAAGGCCCCGAGCCGCGCCCGCGCCGCGGAACCGGCTCCGAAGTCCCCCGCGGACCCGGCGGCGGGCCGGACGGCGGGCCGATCGGCCCCGCCGTGGGCCACGCCGGCCACCGGACCGGCCCCGCCACAGGCCACGCCGGCCGCCGGGCCGGCCCCGTCCCGGGCCCCACGGACCGCCGGAGGAATCCCGCCGTTGGCACCACGGACCGCCGGACCGACCCCGCCGTGGAGCCCGCCGACGGCCGGACCGGCTCCACCGTCGCCCCCGCGGACCGCCGGAACCGCCCCGTCGTGAGGCCCGCCCCGGCCGGTGTGCGGGCCGGTGGGCGCGGGGCCCTCCCGGTCGAGGGTGCGGCGGAGGGTGCGGAGGTAGGCGAAGGGGAGGGTGATCGTGGTGAGGCCGAGCGCGGCCAGTACCGCCTTGAGGGGCAGGACGCCGAGAAGCGCCGGGGGTGCGAGCACCGCGCAGAGCGCCGCGGCGGCGAGGGCGACCCGGCGGCGCACGGTCGCGGCCTCGGCCCGGGTGACCGGGCGGGCCGGCCGGGAGCCCACCGCCCCCAGGCCGCGCAGTCCCAGGGAGAACTGCGCGAGCCCGGCCAGCATCCCGACGGCCGCCGCCGCGAAGCCCAGGTGCCAGGCGATCCGCTCGGCGAGCAGCCCGGTCACCACGGGCGCGATCAGCGCGCTGACCTGGATGCACACGTAGAACAGCGAGAAGTCGGCCTCGCGGCGGGCCCGCCCCGCGCCGCCGGCCTCGGCCACCATGGCGGCCAGGGCCGGCTTGACGAGGCCGGTCCCCGCGACGACCAGCAGCAGACCGGCGTAGAGCGTGCCCCGCACGGGCGCCGCGAGCACCAGGTGGCCGCAGGCGATGAGCGCGCCGCCCAGCAGCACGGCCCGGCGCGCGCCCAGCACCCGGTCGGCGAGCCAGCCCCCGGGCAGCCCGGCCAGGAAGCACAGGGACATGTACGCCGCGAAGACGGCGGCCGCCGACTGCGGCGCCATGCCCGTGCCGCCCCGGTCCGCGGGCGCGGTGAGGTAGAGCACGAGGATCGCCGCCATCCCGAAGAAGCTGAAGCGCTCCCACAGGTCGACCGCGAGCAGGGCGCCGAACCCCCGGCGCCTTCCGCCGCGCCCGGACACGGATCCCGCGGCCGCCGGCGGCTCGGTGGAGGAACGGCGCACGCGGCTCACCCGGCCGGTTTGAGGGCCACTCCGGCCAGCATGGCGAGGTCCGGGTCGGGGTGCTGGCCCGGCTCGGGACGCCACAGCGGGGCGCGCACCACGCCGGGCGAGAGCAGGTCGAAGCCGTCGAAGAGGGCGGTGAGTTCGGCCGTGCTGCGCCAGATCACCTGGCTGACCGCGCCCCGGTACTGCTCGGCCGCCTCGGGGGCCGCCTGCGGCACCTCGTCGGCGCCGGCGTGGGAGAGGACCAGGGCGCTGCCGGGTGCCAGCGGGCCGGTGTACCGCCGGACCAGCTCCAGCGGGTCGTCGCCGTCCGGCACGAAGTGCAGTACGGCGGCGAGGATCAGCGCGACCGGGCGGTCGAAGTCGATCAGCCGGCGGGTGTCGTCCGCGTCCAGGATCTCCCGGGGCTTGTGCAGATCGCCCTGGAACACCGCCGCCCTGGGCTCGTCGGCGAGCAGGGCCCGGCCGTGGGCGACCGCCACCGGGTCGATGTCGACGTAGACGACGGTGCTGTCGGGGTGGGCGGCGAGCGCGACGTCGTGCACATTGCCCTCGGCGGGGATGCCGGAGCCGATGTCGAGGAACTGGCGGATGCCGAGCGCGGACAGTTCGCGCACCGAGCGGCGCAGGAAGGCGCGGTTGGCCCGGAGGGTGGCGACGAGTTCCGGGTTGCCGGCCGAGACCCGGTCGCCGAGTTCCCGGTCGGCCGGGAAGTTGTGGGTGCCGCCGATCCAGTAGTCGTACACCCGGGCGATGCTCGGGGTGTCGATGTCCACCTCCGGCGGCGCCCAGCTGGGACGTTCGGTGTCCAGACGTTCCACGTGTGTCTCCTGAGGTCGTTGGTGCGTCGGTGCGTCGGTGCGAGGGGCGAGCGTCTCGGCGGCGGGCGGCCGGGGCTCGGACGTCCGGTCGGACGGTCGCCCGGGCCGGACGGTCGCCCGGGTCAGACGGTGTCCTCGCCGGTGAAGACGGGCAGTTCCTCCAGGCCGCGCATCATCAGGCTGCTGCGCCAGCACAGTCGGGAGGCGTCGGTGGCGAGCCGCAGCCCGGGGAAGCGCGCGAACAGGCGGCTGATGACGATCTGCCCTTCGAGGCGGGCCAGCGGGGCGCCCAGGCAGTGGTGGATGCCGTGGCCGAAGGCGACCGAGGCGCTGTGGGGGCGGCCGATGTCCAGCCGGTCGGGGTCGGGGTAGCGGGCCGGGTCGCGTCCGGCCGCGCCGAGCGAGATGGTGACGAACTCGCCCTCGGGAATGACCACGGAGCCGACCTCGACGGGTTCGGTGGTGAAGCGCCAGGTGGCGTTGGTGACGGGCCCGTCGTAGCGGAGGAACTCCTCCACGGCGGCCGGCCACAGCGAGGGGTCCGCGGCGAGCTGCTCGCGCACCCGGGGGTGGCCGAGCACGGCGAGGGTGCCGTTGCCGATGAGGTTGACGGTGGTCTCGTGGCCGGCGACGAGCAGCAGGAAGGCCATGGAGATCAGCTCGTCGTCGGAGAGCTGGTCGCCCTCGTCGCCGGCCTGCACGAGGTCGCTGAGCATGTCGTCGGCGGGCTCGGCGCGCTTGCCGTCGATCAGCGCCCGCAGGTAGGCGATCATCGAGACGCTGGCGTCGCGCACCTCCTCGGTGCCCGCTCCGGAGACCAGCAGGTTGGACCAGCGGCGGAAGGAGGCCCGGTCGTCCGGGGGCACGCCGAGCAGCCAGCAGATGACCGTGAACGGCACCGGGAAGGCCAGCGCCTCCATCAGGTCCACCGTGCCGTCCGCGGCGATGTTCTCCAGCAGTTCGTCGGTGAGCCCGGTGATCCTCGGCCGCAGGGCCTCCACCCGGCGCGCGGTGAAGGCCCGGCCGACCAGCCGGCGCAGCCGGGTGTGGTCCGGCGGGTCGCTGTCCAGCATGTGCACGCTGAGGACCTGGGGGAACTGGGCGTGGTCCCCCGCCTCGGCGAGGAAGGCCCGCTGTTTCTCCGGGTCGGCGAAGTTGCGCGGGATGAGGTCCCTGCCGACCCGCATGTCCTTGCTGAGGCGGGGGTCGGCGAGCAGTTCCCTGGCGTGCTCGTACCCGGTGACCAGCCAGGTGCGCAGGCCGTTGGGGGTGACGACGGGCACGGCCGGGGCGGTCTGCCGCAGTTCGGCGAGCGCCCGGTGCGGGTCCTGGTGGAAGGCCGGGGTGAACAGTTCGGCGGGCGGCGGGGGCGGGCCCTGTACGGAGCTCTGGGCGGGGCTCTGGGCGGCGGGCATCTCAGGCTCCTTCCGGGGCGGACTGCGGGTGGCCGCCCTCGTAGCGGGCGAGCTCCCGGTAGATCTCGAACGGCCGGTCCCGCTCCAGGTCCCGGAACGGCCGCAGGGGTGCGGTCTGCTCCTTGTGGGCGGCGCCGCCCTCCCAGGCCGCGAAGGCGTCCCAGTCGGACCACCGGCTGACCACCACCAGGGCGCGCGGGTCGCCGACGGCGCGCAGCAGCCGGTTGCCGAGCAGCCCGGGTGTTCCCGCCATGCGCCGGCTGGCCTCGTGGTAGGCGCTCACGACAGGCTCGGCGTCGTCGCTGAGGTGGTGCAGCACCACTTCGACGGGGGCGGCGGTCACCGGACGTCCCGGGCGGAGCCGGCCGCGCCGGCGAGGGCGGCGACGACGTGCATCGTCGTCATGGAGCCGCCGCTGCGGTACGGGTGGAGCTTGCGGCGGTGCTCGACGTGGCGGTCGCTGGTCTCGAACGCGCGGAACAGCGGCTCGTTCACCCAGTCGCTGACGATGTAGTAGATGCCGTTCTCCTCGGCGCTGCGGGACAGCCACTGCCCGAGGTTCGCGGGGTGGTCGGTGACGGAGTCGCCGACCTCCAGCCACACCTTCTCGAAGTCGTCCTCCATGCCGGGCCGGATCTCCATGCGGAGCATGACCCGGAAGACCTGGTCGGCCATGTCAGATCCCCCCGTCGACGTTGAGCGTCTCGCCGGTGATGTACGCGGCGTGCTCGCTGAGCAGGAACAGCACGGGCCCGGCGAGTTCGTCGACGGTGCCGAGGCGGGCGAGGGCGGTCTTCTGCGCGTAGGTGGCCCGCAGACCCGCGGCGCGTTCGGCGGGCATCGCGTCGAAGGCCTCGGTCTCGATGACGCCGGGCGCGACGACGTTGACCCGGATGCCGCGGGGGCCGAGCTCCTTGGCGAGGGAGCGGGTCAGGCCGGTCATGGCGGCCTTGGCGGCGGTGTAGTGGGCGCGCAGCGGTATGCCCGCGGCGGCGCCGCGCGAGCCGATGTTCACCACCGAGGAGCCGGCGCCGAGCAGCGGGAGCGCCTGCTGGATGACCCGGTAGGCGGCGGTGAGGTTGGTGTCGATGATCCGCGACCACTCCTCGGCGGGCAGTTCCGCGAAGGGGATGTGGCTGATCACGCCCGCGTTGTTGACGACGCCGTCGAGCCGGCCGTAGCGGTCCTTGACCTCGCCGAGGAGCCGGTCGACCTCGGCGGTGTCGCCGACGTCGGCGCGCAGCACGTGGTGGTCGCCGGCGGTCTCCTTCAGAGCGGCGGTCAGTGTGTCGACGGCCTCGCTCTCCTGCCGGTGGCAGGTGATGACGTCGGCACCGGCGCGGGCGGCGGCGAGCACGACGCCGCGGCCGATGCCCCGGCTGCCGCCGGTGACGAGGAGCTTCTTGCCGTGCAGTGCGAATTCCACGGGATGTCCCTTTCGTTGCTGGGGGTTGCGGGTCACACGCAGCCGTCGACGTGGAGGTTCTGGCCGGTGACGTAGGCGGCTTCGTCGCTGACGAGGAACAGCACCGTGCGGGCGATGTCGTCGACGGTGCCGAGCCGGCCGAGGGCGGTGAAGGAGGAGAAGGTCCGGCGCTCCCGCTCGGCGTCCTCCTCGGGCAGGTCGTCGAGTGCCTCGGTGGCGATGCGGCCGGGCGAGACGGTGTTGACGCGGATGCCCCGCGGGCCGAGTTCGCGGGCGAGCGAGCGGGTCATGCCGACGAGGGCGGACTTCACCGCGGTGTAGTGGACGCCTCCGGCCATGCCGATGAAGGCCACCGTGGAGCCGATGTTCACCACCGAGGAGCCCTTGTCCAGCAGGGGCAGGGCGCGCCGGGTCACCAGGTGGGTGGCGGTCAGGTTGCCCTGGAGGGTGGCGGCCCACTGGGCGTCGTCCAGGTCCGCGTACGGCGCGGGCCGGAAGGCGCCCGCGTTGTTGACGACCGCGTCGAGCCGGCCACCGCTCGCCTCGCACTCGGCGACCAGCCGGTCCACGTCCGCCGGGTCGGCCGCGTCGGCCCGCACCACCTGGTGCTTGCCGGGGGTCCGGGCGAGCTCCTGCTCCAGGGAGGCGACGGCCGGGCCGGGGGTGCGGTAGCAGGTGACGACGTCGGCCCCGGCGCGGGCGGCGGCGAACACGACGCCGCGGCCGATGCCCCGGCTGCCGCCGGTCACCAGCAGCCGCCTGCCCTCCAGTTGCCGGGCGGCCCGGGCGGCGGCCTCCACCTTGGCCTTGATCAGCCGCATCTGCACGGCGGTGTTGCGGTTGAGGCGCTCGGTCATCCCGGCGTCGTCGAGGGGGGCCGCGGGCTTCATCGCGAAGTCCTGGATCCAGCGCATCCGGACGCCGTCGGGCCGCTGCTCGTACTCCCAGCGGATGTTCATGTACGCGAAGGGTCCGGTCTCCACCCGGCGGGCGGTGACGGTGCGGGTGGCGGGGTCCGGGGTGCGTTCGGAGACCCAGCTCCAGACCGTGCCGTTCTCGTCGGGGTGCAGGGCGAGGCGGAAGGTGACCGTGTCGCCGTCGCGTCCGAGGATCTCGGCCGACGCGTACTCGCTGAACAGCCGCGGCCAGGAGGCCACGTCGTTGGTCATGGACCACACGAGGTCCATGGGCGCGTCGACGACGATCTCGTTGTCGGTGTGTCCGGCCATCAGACGCGCACCTCCGCGAGCCGGGCGTGCACGTAGGCGAGGGCCTCGCGCGGGGTCTGGGTGTGCTCGAGGTCGCCGTCGGGGATCTCGATGCCGTACTCGCGCTCGATGCGGTTGGCGAGTTCCAGCAGGGCGAGGGAGTCGTATCCGAGGTTGGCGAACGCGGTGTCGGCGAAGTCCGCGCCGTCCAGGTCGGTCTGTTCGTCGACGCCCGCGCTCGCGCGCAGGATGCGCCGGATGTCGTCGAGGGTGAACTCGGCCATGGTGGGCCGCCTTCCGGTCGTCGTGGGGTGGTCGTCGGTCACTTCTTGGGGTCGTCGCGGTCACCCGCGCCGACGATGAGCGCGGAGGTGAACCCGCCGTGGCCGCGGGCCAGGACCAGGGCGGTGCGCGGAGCGGTCGGGCGCGGCCGGTGGAGCACGAGGTCGATCTCGCAGCCGTCGGCGGCGGCCCCGAGGCCCGCGGTGTGCGGGACGACCCCGGCGGTCAGCGCGAGCAGCGCGGTCGCCACGTCCAGCGCGGCGCCGCCCGCGTACAGCCGTCCGGTGAGCGTCTTCGGCGCGGTCACCGGCACCCCGCGGGGGCCGAACACCTCGGTGATCGCGCGGGCTTCGGCGAGGTCGGCGGCGGGCACCCCCGCGGCGTCCGCGAAGACCACGTCGACGTCCGCGGGGTCCAGCCGGGCGTCGGCGAGTGCCCGCCGGACGACGGAGGCGAGCACGGCGTGCCGGGGGCGGCCCGTGGCGGCGGGGGCCGGGGCGTCGGCCGCGGGGTCGAAGCCGGCCGCGTAGCCGAGGAGTTCGCCGTAGTGCGGCACGCCGCGCGCGCGGGCGGACGCGGCGCTCTCCACCACGAGCATGGCTCCGCCCTCGCCGGGGACGAAGCCGGAGGCGGCGGCGTCGAAGGGCAGGTAGGCGCGGGCCGGGTCGTCCTCGGTGGACAGGCGCCCCGAGGAGAGCTGGGCGACCAGGCCGTACGGGCAGAGGGAGGCGTCGGTGCCGCCGCTGAGGACCAGCCGGGAGCCGGTGTCCAGCAGCCGGCGGGACTGGCCGAGGGCGTCGAGGCCGCCGGCCTGCTCGCAGCAGATCACCCCGCAGGGGCCGCGCATCCCGTGCCGAATGGAGACCTGGCCGGTGGTGGCCGCGTAGAACCAGGCGATCGACTGGTACGCGCCCACCCAGGAGGACCCCTGCTGGTAGAGGTTCTCCATCTCGTGCTGGCCGAACTCGGTGCCCCCGGAGGAGCTGGCGGTCACTACCGCCATCTCGTACTCGGGCAGCCCGGCCGGATCGGCGGCGGCGTCCGCGAGGGCGGCCTCGGCGGCGGCCAGCGCGAAGTGCGTGTACCGGTCGGTCTGCGGGACGAGCCGCCCCGGGATCTGCTCGCCGGCCCGGAAGCCGGGCACCTCGCCGGCGATCCGGACGGGGTAGCCGGTCGGGTCGAAGCGGGTGATCCGGCCGAGGCCGCTCTTGCCCGCGAGGACGGACTCCCAGTGCCGGGCCGCGCCGATGCCGGTCGGCGCGATCACGCCGAGCCCGGTGACCACGGCCCGGCCGCGCGGGCCGGGGCGTATGCCGGAGGCGCTCATGCCGCCTCCTTCCGCGCCGGGGAGGCACTCCGGGCGGCGCGCGGCGTGGTCCGCGTCCGCCCGGGCCGGCCGAGCACCATCGCGGTCTGGAAGCCGCCGAAGCCGCTGCCCACGCTGAGCACCCGGTCCATACGGTGCTCGCGCGCCGTCACCGGTACGTAGTCCAGGTCGCACTCGGGGTCGGGGACGGCCAGGTTGGCGGTGGGCGGGACGACCTGGTGGCGCAGCGCCAGGGCGCACGCGGCGATCTCCAGGGAGCCGATCGCGCCGAGGGAGTGCCCGATCATCGACTTGATGGAGCTGACGGGCACCTCGTGGGCGCGGCGGCCGAGGCTGCGCTTGAACGCGGCGGTCTCGTGGCGGTCGTTCTGCTTGGTGCCGGAGCCGTGCGCGTTGATGTAGTCGATCTCGCCGGGGTCGAGCCGGGCCCGGTCGAGGGCGACCCGGATGGCCTCGGCCATCTCCCGGCCGTCCGGCTTGAGTCCGGTCATGTGGAAGGCGTTGCTGCGCCCGGCGAAGCCGAGGATCTCCGCGTACACGGTGGCGCCGCGGCGCCGCGCGGACTCGGCCTCCTCGATCACCATCACCGCCGAGCCCTCGCCGAGGACGAAGCCGTCGCGCCGCCCGTCGAAGGGGCGGGAGGCGTGCTCGGGGTCGTCCTTGTTGGGGGTGGTGGCCTTGATGGCGTCGAAGCAGGCGGAGGTGATCGGCGAGAGCGGGGCGTCGGTCGCGCCGGCGAGCACGACGTCCGCGGAGCCCTCCTCGATCAGCTGGACGCCGTGTCCGATGGCGTCCAGGCCCGAGGTGCAGCCGGTGGAGATCAGCGCGACCGGCCCCTCGGCGTGGGCCTGCCGGGCGACCTCGACGGCGAGGGTGCTGGGCACCATGTAGCCGTACAGGTGGGGTACGCCGTAGCTGTGGTCGACCAGCCAGTCGCGTCCGCCGTCGGAGAGGACGGCGTACTCCTCCTCCAGGCCCATGGTGCAGCCGACGGCGCTGCCGATGCTCACGCCGATCCGGCCCGGGTCGGCGGCGGGCAGGTCGAGCCCGCTGTCCTCGACGGCCTCGCGGGCGGCGACCACCGCGAACTGGCCGGCCCGGTCCATGCGGCGGGCCTCCTGCGGGGTGAGCCCGGCGGCGAGGGGGTCGAAGTCGCACTCGGCGGCCACCTGGGAGCGGAACCCGGCGGGGTCGAACAGGCTGATCCGTCGGGTGGCGGTGCGCCCGGCGGTGAGCAGGTCCCAGTAGGCGTCGCGCCCGTGGCCGCCGGGGGCGACGGCCCCCACGCCGGTGATGACCGCGCGCCGCTGCGGGCGGGTCACCGGGCCTCCCCGACGTCCGGGTTGCCTGCGGCGGCGTCGAGCGGCTGCTCGGTGTCGACGTGGCCGAGCTCGGGGCGGGGCGCGAGCGGGGAGAGGTGGAAGACCACCTCGGCGGGCACGGTCCCGGTGTTGACCAGGCGGTGCCGGACGCCGATGGGCACCAGCAGCGAGTCTCCGGGGCCGAGTTCCACGGGGACCCCGTCCAGCCGCATCTCCAGACGGCCCTGCACGACGTGCAGGAACTCCTCGGAGTACGGGTGGAGGTGCTCGGTGACGTACTCGCCGGGGGCGAGGCGCAGCACCCCGCCGAATCCGGAGGTGCAGCCGACCGTGCGGGGGCTGAGGGTGACGCGGATGTCGCCGCCGCGCTTGGTGTTGGCGGCGACCGTGTCCGCGTGGACCTTGGTGGTGACGGGGGCGCTCATCGGGCACCACCCCGGTTCGCGGCGGTCGGGGCGGTGATGGCGGGGCCCTGCTCGGGCGTCCAGGAGTAGAACGGGACGGCCATGGCGTCCTTGGGCTCGCGCCAGTTCGGGTCGTAGGGCGAGATGAACTGGCCCAGGCGGGTGTTGATCTCGCCGTAGAGGGGGTGGCTGCGCGCCTTGTAGAGGTTGGGCGCGATGTCCTGGTCGGCCTCGACCAGGTGGAAGTACAGGTCGTGGAAGGCGAACAGGGTCCGCCGCGACACACCGACCATGTGCGGCAGTTCGGTGCTGTCCGAATCGGCGAAGACCTCGGCGACGCCCTGGGCGTCGGCAAGGCTCATCCTGGCCACGATCAGTGTTCGGTGCACGATGTCCTCCCGGGCTTGGCTCCTCTGCGTTCACCCTGTTCGGAACGGGTCGAGGCAGTCTGGAGGGCGCCTGGAGAACCGCTCGGTGCGCGGGCGGGGGGCGCGAGCGGGGGCCGGAGGAGGGCGCGGTGGCCGGCCGGCGGGGGCGGCGCGCGGACGGTGGCCGGCCGGCCCGGGGCGGCGCCCCGGGCGGGGGCCGGACGGAGGGTGCCGTGACCGGCCGGCGGGGGGCGCCGTGGCTGGTCGGCGGGGGGCCGTAGCCGGGCGGGAAGGCGCGATGGCCGGGGCGGGAGGGCACCGTAGCCGGGCAGGAAGCCGCGATGGCCGGGCGGAGGGCGCGGGTGGCCGGGCGGAGGGGGCGCGCAGCGGTGCGGCCCGCCGCACCTGGGGTGCGACGGGCCGCTGGGTGGGGTGATGCCGTGGGGCGGGTCGGGGTGGACGGGTGCTAGCCGCGGGGTACCGCGGTCTTCAGCAGCGTGACCCGCCCGGCGTGGCGGGTCCCGACGTTGGCCGCGGAGCCGGTGTGGACCGTGCCGCCCTTCTGCAGGCCGCCGGGCAGCAGCTGGAGCAGCGCCTGCCGGGTGAGTCCCGGCACCGCGTACACCGGTTCACCGCCCGGGGGCAGGGCCTCCTCGACCAGATGGACGTCCACCAGGTACTCCAGCAGCGTCTCGCTGTCGGCGGCGCGTCCGGGCAGCAGGGCCCGCACCTCCTCCAGGCGCCAGCGCGGCTGGCTCCGGGTGAGCAGCAGGTGCAGCAACTCCCGGTAGGGGGCGGACAGATGGCGGTAGCTGGACTCGACCGTGCTCATCAGGGACTGGGTGCCGGCCGGCAGTTCCAGCAGCAGGCGCTGGTTGGTGCGCAGCCGGTCGACCAGGCGCCCGGCCGACCAGCCGGGCCGGGCCGCCAGCCGCCCGGCCACCGCCCGCACCGCCAGCGGCAGCCCCTCGCACATCCGGATCAGTTCCTGTACGGCGGCCCGGTCCTCCTGCTGGGAGCGGTCCTGGGCGACCTTGTTGTAGAGCTGGAGGGACTCGGTGTCGGAGAGGGCGGACAGGACGACCTTGCGTCCGGTGGACAGGCTGTGCGCCCGGTAGCGGTTGGTGGCGATCACCGCGCAGCCCGCCCCACCGGGCATCACGGCGCGCAGCTGGGAGGCGGCGAGCACGTCGTCGACCACCACCAGCACCCGGCGGTCGGCGGTCCAGCTGCGGAAGAGCCGGCTGAGCTCGTCCAGGCCGGACGGCTGCTTCTCCCGTCCGATCCCGCAGGCGCCGAGGGCCGCGGACAGCACGTCGGTGAGCTGTTCCGAGCCGTCGCCGACCGTGGACAGGTCGATGAAGAGCTGCCCGTCCGGGAAGTGCGGCCGCAGCCGGTGCGCGGCGCGGATCGCGAAGGCGCTCTTGCCCACCCCGGGCGGGCCGTGCACCTCCACCACCCGCATTCCGGTACCGGCTCGGTCTCCGCCGAGGAAGGCCTCCAGCTGGGCCAGTTGGTGCTCGCGGCCGACGAAGTCGCCTATGTCGTGCGGGAGTTGTGCCGGGCGGGGCGAGGGCGGCCGGGGCCCGGCCGCGGCGGTGGCGCCGGCCCGGGGCCGGCCGGAAGCCGAGGTGAGCGCGCCGCGGTCGGCGAGGACCTCCTGGTGCAGCCGCTGGAGCTGGAGCGAGGGTTCCAGGCCCAGTTCGTCGACGAGGTGGCCGCGCAGGGTGCGGAAGACCTCGAGGGCGTCGGGCCGGCGGCCGCAGCGGTGCAGGGCCCGCATCAGCTGTCCGGCGAAGGCCTCGTGGGTCGGGTGGGCGCCGAACGCCTCCGCGAGCTCGTCCAGGACGACCTGGTGGCGGCCGAGTTCCAGTTCGAGGGCGAAACGTTGTTCCTGGACGTTCTTGCGCCGCTCCTCGAGCTGGGTCGACCAGGCCGACAGACGGCGTCCGGAGCTGACGTCGACCAGGGCCGGCCCCCGCCAGACACCGAGTGCCTCCTTGAGGGTGCGGGCCGCCTCCTCGTGGGCTCCGCCGCGCTGATGGGCCTTGCCGCGTTCGACGAGGAGCTCGAAGCGGTACGCGTCGACCGCCTGCTTGTCGTGCAAGCGCAATTCGTACCCGCCGACCCGGGTGAGCAGGGCCGGGAAGCCGTGGGGCGGCCGGGAGCCGAACGGAGCGCCGTGCTGCCCGGTGGCCAGGAGCAGCCTGCGGCGCAGTTGATAAATGTAGGTTTGCAGGGTGGTCAGCGCGCTGAAAGGTGGGTGGTCCTCCCACAGTTCCTCGCACAGCTGGTCGACGCTGACCAGCGAGTTGGCATTGAGCACCAGCAGGGCCAGCACTTGACGCAGTTTCGGGGCCGACGGCGTCACATCGTCCCCGTCCCTGCAGACTCGCATGGAGCCCAGCAGACCGATCTCTATCACTCGTTCCCCCTGATGTTGCCGCCTGGTCTGCGCCAGCCGCCGGCTGGCCAGTAGTCCGGCAATCGTGTCGGCTGTTCACCTTCCTACACCAAAGCGTCATTCGCGAAACGCCGCCATGACACACAACAAGCGCCGATATTCGGACAATTACATGGTCAATTGCGGAGCGGTGCGGACTATGTGAAACGCGGAAAACTAATGCTTCAACAAACTCCGCCGGGGGAGGCGGAAAAACGGGTGCGGGTCGAATTCGCGGGGCCGGGCGCCCGGGAGGACGCCCGGCAAAACTGTATGACTTCCCGCACCTTATTCCATCTCGCACATGCGTGACAAGTGGCACATGTCGCATCCCCGGCGGGAACTTCCGCGCCGGCTCACAGCCGCAGCTCGACCCCGTACTCGGTCAGCCAGGTGTTGAGCTGGAGCACCATCTCCATACTGGCCCGCTCCACCCAGGCGAAGGCCCCGCTGGGGGCGCCGGCGGCGTCCAGGGCCGCGCTCGTCGCCCCCGCGTCCAGCAGCGGGGCGACCGGCGCCGCGGTGTCCTTGGCCAGTTCGCCGAACCGGTGCCGCACGAACTCGCCGTACGCCGCCTCCTGCACGGTCGGGTAGGCGCTCTTGGGCCGCTCCAGGACCCGCCGGGGCAGCAGATCCGCCACGGCGGCCCGCAGCAGGCTCTTCTCCTGCCCGTTCACCCGCTTCAGCTCGGCCGGCACGTTGTACACGTACTCCACCAGCGCCCGGTCGCAGAACGGCGGGCGCAGTTGCACCCCGTGCGCCATGCTCATCCGGTCCGCCCGGTCCAGATGGGTCGGCGCCCACCGGGTCAGCGCCAGGTACGTGATCTCGCGGGCCCGGCGCTCCGCCGGGCTCTCGCCCGCCACGTGCGGCACCTCGGCCAGCGCGTCCCGGTAGTGCTGGTCGGCGTACTCCATGAAGTTCAGCTCGCGGCGCAGCGAGCGGTCCACCAGGGAGCAGCCGAGCCCGCCGGCGGCGGCGTCGTGGCCGCGCTCGAAGGAGATCCAGGGGAAGGTGGTCGAGTTGCTGTGCCGGGGGTCGTACGACCAGAAGTAGCCGTTGAACACCTCGTCCGCGGTCTCCCCGGAGAGCACCGCGGTGACCCCGGCGCCGCGCAGCGCCTCGAAGAAGAGCAGCAGCGAGACGTCCATGTCGCCGAGCGGGGAGGGCGTGTCCTGGCAGCGCAGGGCGGCGGCGTGCACCTCCGGGTCGGCGAGCGCCGCGGTGTCCAGCAGGATCTCGGTGTGCTCGGTGCCGATGTGCTCCGCCGCCAGCGCCGCGTAGGGCGCGTCGGGGGTGGCGCGCATGGTGGGGTGCGGCTCGAAGTTCTCCGCGTAGCCGGCGAAGTTGACCGAGAACGACCTCAGGCGGCCGGCGCCCGAGGCGGCTACCGCGCGGGCGGCGAGGGCCGTCAGCGCGCTGGAGTCGATGCCTCCGGAGAGCATCGCGCCGACCCGCACGTCGGCCCGCAGATGCGTGGCCACCGCCTCGCCGAGCAGCCCGCGCACGGTGGCGACGGTGGCCTCCGGGGTGTCCTCGTGCCGTCGCGCGGGCAGCGACCAGTAGCGCCGCCGGCCGGTGCCGCTGCGCCGGACGGTCAGTACGTGGCCCGGCAGCACCTCGCACATCCCGTGGAACACGCCCGTGCCCGGCTTCCGGCTGTGCGCGAACAGTTCGCGCAGCCCGTCGGCGTCCACCAGCGGCCGCACCGCCGGGTGGGCCAGCAGTGCCTTGGGCTCGGAGCCGAACAGCACGCCCGACGGGGTCAGGAAGTACGCCAGCGGCTTGACCCCGAGCCGGTCGCGGACCAGGTGGAGCTCCTGCCGGACGACGTCCCACACGGCCAGGGCGAACAGCCCCTCCAGCCGCGCCGCGAAGTCCGTGCCCCACTCCAGGAAGGCGTGCACCGCCACCTCGGCGTCCCCGCGCCCGGTGAACCGGTGCCCCCGGGCGGCCAGTTCGCGCCGCAGCTCGGGCTCGTTGGTGATCGCCCCGTCGAGCACGAGCACCGCCAGCGGCTGCCCGGACGCGGACTCCGCGACCGCGGGCTGCTGCCCGTGCGCGCGGTCGAGCAGCGCGAGCCGCCGGTGGGCCAGCGCCGCGTGCCCCTCGATCCACTCCCCCGGGCCGTCGGGCCCACGGTGGGTCAGGGTGTCCGCCATGGCGCGCACGGTGGGCGCCTCGGGCACCAGGTCCCGTTCGAAGTCCACCCAGCCGGCCAGTCCGCTCATCGTGGGGTCCTCTCGTTCGCTGTCTCGGATGCTTCCGGTGCGCCGGGCCCGGCCGTGGCGGAAGCCGCACCGGGCGCGTCGCCGGTCCCCGCCGTCTCGACGGTCACGAGGGACAGGCCGCGGCGCACCACCGCCTCGCGGAACGCTTCGAGGCCGGGCGCTTCCCCGCCGCGCACCGCGATGCCCAGCCGGCGCGGTGCCGCCTCCCCGTACCTGCGGTACAGCTCCAGATAGCCGCGGGCGATCCGCTCGACGTCGGTCATCAGCGCGAAGCGCGCCGGGAGGTTCCGGCCGCGCCAGGTCAGCGCTCCCCTCGCGCCGCCCTCGAAGTTGTGCCGCCAGCCGCTGCCGGTGGCTACGACCAGATCGCCGCCGAGCGTGTGCACCCCGGCCGGCACCGTGTACGGCCGTCCCGTGCGCCGGCCGGTGAAGTGCAGCAGCGCGATCCGCTCGGCGAGCGGCCCCGGGTTCGGGCGGGCGAGCAGGTCCCGCATCCGGGCGTCGGCGGCGGCCCGTTCCTCGCCCTCGGGCAGGTCCCGTACGACCTCGGCGCTCACGACAGCACCACCGCGGCCGCCGTCAGCGCGCAGCCCGCGACCGCGCAGCAGGTGCGCACCAGGTGCCAGTCCCGCCAGGCCGGGCGCGGATCCCGCCAGCCGGGCCCCAGGTCCTCGGGACGGGTCTGCTTGACCCTCCGGTTCATGGGGACGTTCCGGGTCTGCGACACCACCGCGACCCCGGCCATGCACAGCGCCGCCAGCGCGAACAGCAGCCGGGGGGTGCCGGAGGCGCGGATCGCGAAGCCGACGTCGACGGCGGTGGAGCCGGTGACGATGAACGGCATGATCCGGTCGTAGCGCCGGCCGAGCAGCCGGTGGGTGTCCACGTACCGCTCGGGGGTCATCGCGATCAGTGCGGGCACCACGCTCAGCGCGACCGCGAACAGCACCCCCGCCACCAGGCCGGTGCCCAGCAGCACCAGCACACTCAACGCCTCCACCATGGTTCCGGTCCTCCTAGGCGTGCCAGTCGCACATGTCGGTCGGGCTCGGGCGACTCGAAACTGTCAGCCGCGCCTCGGGCACCACTCGAATCCGCCTGGGGTGGGCCTGCGTCCCGGGTGACCGGTTTGCACCGGCCACGAGCCCCCTTCGAGGGGGCGGAGGTTGCATCGGGCCAACTGTCCGAGCACACGCACCTGTCCGGGAGCCGGTATGGCAGAAGAGACGACCGACGTTCTGATCGTGGGCGGCAGCATGGTGGGGCTGGCCCAGGCCCTGTTCCTGGCCCGGCAGGGCATCCGCCCGCTGCTGGTCGAGCGGCACGCGGAGATCTCAACGCACCCGCGCGCCCAGGCGGCCAGTCCGCGCACCATGGAGCTGATGCGCGCGCTGGGCCTGGAGGACGCCGTACGCGCCAACGAGAACCCGCACGCGCACTACGGCGACGTGCTGCAGGCCGAGTCGCTCGCCGGGCCCGAACTGGGCCGGTTCGACGGGCCGTTCCGCCACGACCCGAACGACGTGGGCGGCACCGGATGGACCCTGATCGGCCAGGACCGCTTCGAGCCGGTGCTGCGCGACCGCGCCGTGGAGCTCGGCGCCGACCTCCGGTTCGGCACCGAGATGACCGGGTTCACGCAGGACGACGACGGGGTCACCGCCGTCCTGCGCGGGCCGAGGGGCGGCGGCGGGCCGGTCGAGTACACGGTGCGGGCCGAGTACCTGGTCGCCGCGGACGGGTTCCGGGCGCCGGTGCGCTCCTCGCTCGGCATCGGCCGGCACGGGCAGGGCGTCTTCGGCCGGCAGATGAACATCGTCTTCCACGCCGATCTCGACCCGTACGTCGCGGGCCGGACCTTCTTCCTCTGCTTCGTGAACAACGAGCGGGTCAAGGGCGTGCTCGGCAAGCTCGGCGGCGACGGCTCCGACCGCTGGGTCCTGGCGCCCAGCCTGCCGCCCGGGGCCCGGCACCAGGAGTACGGGACGCGGGAGTGCGTCGAACTGGTGCGGGCGGCGGCGGGGGTGCCGGACCTCCCGGTGCGGATCGAGTCGGCGACGAGCTGGGAGATCGCCGCCTGGGTGGCCGACCGTTTCCGCTCCGGCCGGGTGCTGCTGGCCGGGGACTGCGCGCACGTCATGCCGCCCACCGGCGGCTTCGGCGGCAACATGGGCGTCCAGGACGCGCACAACCTGGCGTGGAAGCTCGCCCTCGTCCTGCGCGGGCGGGCGGCCCCGGAACTGCTGGACAGCTACGAGCAGGAGCGGGCGCCGGTCGCGGAGTTCACCGTCGACCAGGGGGTGATCCGCTATCTGCAGCGCAGCGGGCTGGACGAGGCGGCCGCGGCCCGGCACCGTCCGGAGACCACCGTGCTCTTCGGCCACGTCTACCGCTCCGGCGCCGTGATCGCCGAGGGCGGCCCCGACGACGGCGCCCCCGTCGAGGACCCGACCGCCCCCTCCGGCCGGCCGGGCACCCGGGCCCCGCACCTGCCGGTCGTCAGGGCGGGCAAGGAGATGCCGCTGCACGACCTGTTCGACGGCGGGTTCTGGCTGCTGGCCGGGCCCGAGGGCGCGGCCTGGGAGAGCGCCTGCGCGGCGGACGCCCTGCCGGCCGGCGTCTCCTTCCACCGCGTCGGGGCGCAGGAGCCGGGCGCGACGGTGGAGCGCTTCCTCACCCGGTACGGGGTGGACGCGTCCGGCGCGGTGCTGGTCCGGCCGGACGGGTTCGTCGCCTGGCGTTCCCGGGACCTGCCGGCGAAGCCCGCCGAAGCGCTCCTGACGGCCCTCGGCCGGATCCTGGGGCGCGCCTCGGAGTGAGGCGCCCCCCGCCACGACGTCCGCGGTGTGCTCCCGAGCGGGGGCACACCGCGGACGTCCGTACGAGTAGGGACTCTCCAGGCGCGAGCGCGGGGACTCTCTAGGCGCGGTCCAGGATGTCGCGCAGGGCGGCGACGGCAGAGCGGTCGACCGGGCCGGAGCGGCCCGCGGTGACCCGCCAGCCGACGAACCCGTCCGGGCGGACCAGCACCGCGCCGCCGGGCAGGATGCCGTAGCGCTGCCGGAACTCGCCGTCGCGGTCGGCGAAGCGGGCTCCCGGCCCGATCCGCACCGACTTCAGGGAGACGCCGAGCGCCTCGGCCTCGCGCTCGACCGCGGCCGGCCACGGCCCCGCCGCCTCGTCGACCAGCAGGGTGAACGCGTCGCCGAACAGGTCGCCCACGGGCAGGGGTCCGTCGGGGCCGTCCAGGACCAGGTGCGGGGCCCGGGTGCCGGGGGCGGCGCTCGGGTGCTCCGGGTCCTCGACGACCGTGCCGGGGGTGCCCTCCTCCGCGGCGAAGGCGCCGGACCGGTAGCAGTAGCCGAAGGTCATCGTCGTCTCGCTGAGCAGTTCGTCGGCGACCTCGTGGTACTGCTTGCCCTCGCGGACCGCGAACCGCAGCATCGCCTGCCGTACGGTCTCCTCGGCGACCGGACGCCGCTCCGCGTCGTAGCTCTCCAGCAGGCCCGGGCCCGCCGCGCCCGACAGCACCAGGGCCAGCTTCCACGCCAGGTTGTACACGTCCTGGATGCCGGTGCTGGCGCCGAACGCGCCGGTGGGCGGCATGACATGGGCGGCGTCCCCGGCGACGAAGACCCGGCGGGTGGCGAAGCGGTCCGCGAGCCGGGCGGAGATGTCCCAGGCCGGCATGTCCACCGACTCGATCTTCAGCGGCAGGCCGGGCACGCCCACGGCCGCCCGGACCAGCTCGATGCAGCGCTCCTCCGTGAAGTCCTCGGCGCTCTGCCCCCGGTCGGGGAAGAAGGAGACGTTGATGACCCAGCGGCGGTCGTTGTCCAGGGGGATGATCGTGCCGCGCACCTCGGGGTTGTTGACGTAGGCGGCGATGATCCGCCGTCCGCGCAGCGCCTCGTCGAGGTCGGCCTCGAAGAAGAAGCTGACGAGGTTGGTGATCGTGCCGCGCCCGTGCGTCCCGATGCCGAGCATCCCGCGCAGCGGGCTGCGGCTGCCGTCGGCGGCGATCACGTACCGGCTGCGGATCTCCGACTCGGTGTCCGTGGAGAGGTCCCTGACCCGGACGAGGACGCCGTCCGCGTCCTCCTCGACCGCCTCCACGCGGGTGTGGAAGCGCACGTCGGCGCCCGCCTCCACGGCGCGGGCGCGCAGGATGGGCTCGAGCTGGTTCTGGTCGATGAGCGTCCACTGGGCGGGGCTGATCCGGCCGATGTCCTCGATGGACGCGTTCGGCATCCGCACCCGTTCCCTGCCGGCCAGGGTCTCCACGTGCACCAGGTCGGTGTTGCCGGAGATGGGCGACCGGCCGGCCCGCACCCGCTCCTCCATGCCGACCGCGCGGTACAGCTCCATGGTGCGCGGGTTGATCGCGCGGGCCTTGGGGTGGGTGGAGGTGTCGGCGTGCCGTTCCACGAGGGTGGCCCGCACGCCGTGCCGGGCCAGGAAGACGGCCGCGGACAGGCCGGTGAGGCCGCCGCCGACGATGAGGACCGGGGTCTGCTCCTGCTTCATGCCGCTGCCTCCTTGTGGGCGGTGACGAGGGTGTGGGTGCCGAGCAGCGGCTCGGCGCCGGCGCCGGTGAAGCCGGCCTCGCGCAGCCAGGTGTGGCAGTCCGCGATCCGGTACTCGGAGCCGTCCTGGCTGACCAGCCTCATGTGCAGGCTGCTGAGCAGCCGTTCGGGGTCGCTGCGGTCGTCGTCGATCATGCGGTCGTAGACGAGCACGGTGCCGCCGGGGCGCACCGCGTCGAAGACCCGGCGCAGCAGCGCGATCCGCCGCTCGGTGTCGAAGCCGTGCAGGATGTGGCCGAGCACGACCACGTCCGAGGCGGGCAGCGGGTCGGCGAAGAAGTCGCCGCCGGCGAAGGCGATCCGGTCGGCGAGGCCGAGTGCGGAGACGTGCTCGGTGAACAGCGGGCGGGTGCGCTCCAGGTCGAAGCAGGTCGCCGTGAGGTGGGGGTGGGCCTGGACCAGGACGGCGGCGAGGTTGCCGCGGGCGCCGCCCAGGTCGGTGAAGGAGGAGTACCGGCTCCAGTCGACGCGGCGGGCCAGTTCGGCGCCCATCCGGTCGCTGTAGGCGTCGAGGCCGGCGAGGAACCGCTTCATCTTCGCCGGGTCCTGGTGCCGGTCGCCCACGAACCCGCCCTTGTCGGGGTCGAGATGCTGGGGCTCGCCGGTGCGCAGCGCCTCGGTGAGCCGGCCCCAGGTCCCGTACAGGGTCTCGTTGGTGAGCTCGATGAAGCCGCCGAGGTAGGAGGCGGAGTCGGGCACCAGGTAGGTCTGCGCGAGGGCGGAGTTGCGGTAGCGGCCGTCGGTGCGCTCCAGGAGGCCGAGCCCGGCGAGGGCGTCCAGGAAGTCGGGGAGCATCCGGTGGTGCGTACCGGTGCGCCGGGCCACCTCCGCGGCCTCGCGGGGGCCGTCGGCGAGCGCGCCGAACACACCGAGCGCGACGGCGCTGTGCAGCACCTTGGCGGCGCAGTCCGCGATGGTCAGTTTGATCAGCGGCCCCGGGTCGACCGCCGCTGCCGTCGGGGTGGGGTCTTCGGTCGTCGTCACACAAGCCTCCAGGTCGCCCTCGGCGTCTTTCGTACGGTGCGGTGCTGCCGACGATGGCCGCGGGGTTTCGAGGGGGGCTCGAAGAGCGCTGAAGCGTCCGGGCGCGCTCGGCGGGGGCGTACGACAGGTCGTACGGCAGGCGTGCGCCGGGGGACGGCGGGTGCGGCGGGGGCGCGCGGACGGGACGCTCGACACGGGCGCGTACGGGACCGGCGTACGGCGCGGGGCGTACGGAACCGGCTGACGGCGCGGGCACGTTCGGGTCGGGACGCGCGGACCGCCCTCCCGCGGGCGTGTGGTGACGCCGGCGCGGGAGGGCGGTCCCGGGCGGCCCGGAGCGGGGCCGTGGTGCGGTCAGTGTTCGGCTACGGGGTGCTCCCGGGCCTTCTCCTCCCCTCCGTGGTGGTCCCACGAGCGCAGCGGCAGGTTCCTCATGCGCAGGGCGACGGCCAGGCCGACCAGGAGCACCGGCACGGCGGCCAGGAAGACCGGGGTGAGCGCGGTGACGTAGGACTGCTCGACCGCGTCCCGCACGGGGGCGGCGAGCTTGTCGAGGACCTCGTGCGAGGTGAGCGAGTTGTGGTCGACGCCGCGGAGCGCGCCGGCGGGCACCCGCTTGCCGAGTTCCTCGGTCAGCCGGTCGTAGAAGATCGCGGCGAAGACCGAGATGCCCAGCGTGCTGCCGAGCTGGCGGGAGAACGACACCGTGGCGTGGACGGCGCCGATGTCGTCACGCGGCGCGGTGTTCTGCGCGGCCATCGTCAGGACCTGCATGTTGAGGCCCGCGGCGATGCCGAACAGCAGCATGTAGGCGACGACGACGGCCCGCGGGGTGCCGGTGTCCATGGTGGCGAACAGCAGCGCGCCGCCGATGCCGGTGACCATGCTGAGCACCGGGTACCACTTGTAGCGCCCGGTCTGGGTGATGACCCGGCCGCTGACCACCGAGGAGGCGACCAGGCCGAACATCATCGGCAGCAGCACCACGCCGGACATGGTGGGGCTGGCGCCGGTGACCACCTGCACGTACAGCGCGAGGAAGTTGACCGCGCCGAGGAAGACGACACCGGCCGCGAGGCTGACCACGACGCTGATGGTGAAGGTGGAGTCGCGGAAGAGGTGGAGCGGGATGACCGGTTCCGGGGCGCGCCGCTCGGCGGCCACGAACAGGACGCCCATGACGACGGCGGCGAGGCCGAGCCCGAGGATCTGCGGCGACGTCCAGTCGTACTTCACCCCGCCCCAGCTGGCGAGCAGGGTGAGCGAGACGATGGCGAGGCTGAGGGTGGTGAATCCGGCGTAGTCGATGTGCGGGCGCCGCGACTTGGGCGGCAGATGCAGACCGGTGGCGATCATCCCGAACACCACCAGCCCGACGGGCAGGTTGATCAGGAACACCCAGTGCCAGCTGAGCAGATCGGTGAGCAGTCCGCCGATCGCGGGTCCGGCGAGGGCGGCCGCGGCGAAGACGATGCCGAAGAGGTTGAAGTACCTGGCGCCCTCGCGGGGGCTGAACAGCTCGCCGATGATGGCGAGCACGGAGACGAACAGGCCGCCGGCTCCGAGCCCTTGGAGGACGCGGAACACGATGAGCTGTTCCATGGACTGCGCCGCGCCCGCGGCGGCCGAGCCGACCAGGAACAGCACGATGGCGATCAGGAAGACCTTCTTGCGGCCGAAGAGATCGCCGAGCTTGCCGTAGACCGGCGTGGTGACGCTGCTGGTGATGATGTACGCCGTGGTCACCCAGGCGAACACGTCGAGGCCGCCGAGGTCGGCGACGATGCGGGGCAGCGCGGTGGCGATGATCTGTGCGTCGAGCATCGCCAGGAAGACCGCCAGCATGCAGGCGGTCATCACGGTCTTGATCTTCGTCTGGGGTGCGAGCGGGGCACCCGTTCCCACGCTGTGGGATCCGGTTGTCGGGGATGACACGGAAGTGACCTTTCGGTGAGGATCTGAAATCCGCATGGGGCGGCGCCCCTACGAGTGGTGTTCCGTCCCCGTCCCGCCGGCCGCGCGGGCGGCCGGCGTCGTGAGCTGTCCGAAAAGGGGATCTTCACTTCATCGTGCGGGTGGGTGGAGCAGTGGCCGGCCGCACCCGGGGGACAGCGCGGCCGGCCACCGTCTGGGAGAGGCGGTCGGAGCGGCCCGGCCGGCCCGGTCAGGGAACCAGGACGACCTTGCCGAGCTGGGCGCGCGCCTCCATCAGTTCGTGCGCCTTGACGGCGTCCGTCAGGGGCAGTCGCTCGTGGACGACCGGGCGCACCTTGCCGCTGCCGATCATGTCGAGCAGGTCGCGCTGTCCGGCGGCGATGGCCTCGGGCTTGTTGTAGAGCATCGCGTAGAGCGCGAAGCCGGCGACGGTCTTCATCCGGCTGAGCATCAGCGGGTTGACCGGCTGGATGTCGCCGCTGGCCGAACCGTAGAAGACCAGCCGGCCGAACTGGGCGGTCAGGGCGATGCTCTTGGTGAGGATGTCGCCGCCGACGGTCTCGAGGACGACGTCGGCGCCGCGGCCGTCGGTGGCCGCCTTGACCTGCTCGTCCCAGTCCTCGTCGGTGTAGTTGACGGTGACGTCGGCACCGAGTTCGCGGACGAAGTCCAGCTTGGCCCGGGTGCTGGCGGTGGCGATGACCTTGCCGGCGCCCATCGCCTTGGCGATCTGCACGGCGAGGTGGCCGACGCCGCCGGACGCGGCGTCGATCAGCACCGTCTCGCCGGGCTTGAGCTGACCGGCCTCCTTGAGCGCGTGGTACGCGGTCTGGGCCGGGCTGGGCAGCAGGGTCGCCTCGGCGGCGTCCATGGTGGCCGGGATGGAGATGGCCCAGGCGGCGTCGGCGACGACGTGGTCGGCGTAGGCACCGCGGTCCACGTCGACGACGACACGGTCGCCGACACGGAGGTTGGTCACGCCCTCACCGAGCGCCTCGACGGTGCCGGCGACGTCGCCGCCGGGGGCGCCGGGCAGCTCGGCGTGACCGCCGATCGGGATGCCCTGGCGCCGCTGGACCTCGGCGAAGGTGACACCGACGGCCTCGGAGCGGATCAGCACTTCGCCCGGTCCGGGCTGCGGCTTCTCCGCCTCTTCGACACGCAGCACCGACGGGGCGCCGTGCTCGTAGTGGCGGACGATTCGCATGGTGTTCTCCCAACTAGGAAGTGACTTTTCGAGCCGCGGACGTGCCGCGGCTCCGCCCAGGGATCCGGGTTGCAATTTATATGCACTCATGCACGTGTATGAGAGTCTACATATCAGTGCACGGCGCGCAAGCCCTTTGGACGCGGAAAAGCGCCCACGGCTCAGGGAACGAGGACCACCCGCCCGAGCTGGGCGCGTGCCTCCATCAACTCGTGGGCGGCGGCGGCCTCTTCGAGCGGCAGCTCGGCGTGCACGACGGGCCGGACCTTGCCCGACGCCACCATGTCCAGCAGCTCCCGCGCGCCCTCGGCCATGGCGTCCGGCCGGTGGCGCATCACGCCCCACATGCTGAAGCCCATGACGGTGCGGTTGTCGAAGATGTCGCGGACCTCGACCGCCGGCACCTCGCCGCCGGCCGTGCCGTAGACCACGGTCCGGCCGAAGGCGGCGGTCAGGTTGACGCTCTTGGTGAGGACGTCACCGCCGACGGTCTCCAGCACCAGGTCGACGCCCTGCCCGCCGGTGGCGGCGAGGACCTTCTCCTCCCAGCCGTCCTGGCTGTAGTCGACGGTGACGTCGGCGCCGAGCGAGGCGGCGAAGTCCAGCTTGTCCCGGCTGCTCGCGGCGGCGATCACGCTGCCCGCCCCGAGCGCCTTGGCCATCTGCACCAGCAGGTGGCCGATGCCGCCCGCCGCGGCCGTGATGAGCACCGACTCCCCTTCCCGGAGCCGGCCGGCCGTGACGATGACGTGGTAGGCGGTCTGCGCGGGGATCGGCAGGGACGTGGCCTGGCCGGCGTCGATGCCCTCGGGAATGGCGAACAGCCAGTCGGCGCGGGTGACGACGTACTCGGCGTACCCGTCGGCGCCGACGCCGGTGACCACCCGGTCCCCGGGGCGGACCTGGGTGACGCCCTCGCCGACGGCCTCGACGGTGCCGGCCACGTCGCCGCCCGGGGATCCGGGCAGGACGGCGGGGCCGCCCACCGGGATGCCCTGGCGGCGCTGACACTCGGCGAAGTTGACTCCGACGGCTTCGGTGCGGATCAGCACCTCACCGGGGCCGGGCGCCGGTTTGTCTGCCTCCTCGACTCGCAGCACCGACGGGGCGCCGAACTCGTGGTGACGGACGATACGCATGGACGTGCTCCTCTTGCTGATGGGGGGAATGGTGCTCGTGGTACGGGTCGTGCTCGGTCGATCGCGCGGTGCGCGTGGGGGTGGGGTCGTGCGGGGCCGTACGGGCTCGTACGGCTTCGTACGGGCTGGTGATCAACGGGTCGGTTCGTACGGGGCTGGTGCGGGTGGCCGTCAGGTGGCGGCCGGGGGTGCGGTTGAAGGGGGCGGCGGATGGCTGGACGGGGGCGGCGGGGCTCGGTGGGCGGCGGCTCGGGCCCGGGTGAACTCGGCGAGCGAGCGGACCGGGCCCAGGCTGGTGACCCGGCGCAGCGCGAGCCCGGCCGCGGCCCCCAGCTCGCGCAGCCGGCCGGTCGTGCGCATCTGCCCGCCCAGATAGACGAGCATCCGCAGGTCCAGGTCGGTCTGGTCGGTCTGCAGGTCGAGCAGGCCCTCGACGACCATGACCCGCCCGTCCGGGGCGACGGCCTCGGCGCAGCGCCGCAGAATGGTCCCGGCCTCTTCGTCCGGCCAGTTCAGCAGGACGTTGGCCAGCAGGTACACGTCGGCGCCGGGCGGCAGCGGCTCGAAGAAGCTGCCCACGACCGCCCGGCAGCGCTCTCGCAGACCGGCCGCCGCGAAGTCCGACTCGGCCGCCCCGGCGGGTCCTTCGAGGTCGACGAGCGTGCCCCGGGCGCCGGGCGCGGCGGCGATCACGGCCGCGAGCAGCGCGCCGCTGCCGCCGCCGACGTCGACGACGTGCCGGACGCCCTGCCAGTCGCCCTGCGCGAGCAGCGCGGGGGTCACCCAATCCATGCTCGCCGCCATCCGCCGGCCGAAGGACTCGGCGGCCGCGGGGTCCGCCTCGACGTCCGCCCAGAAGTCGCGGCCGTAGAGGTCCGCGTAGACGGGGGTGCCGGTTCGGACGGCGTCGAGCAGCCGGAAGAAGGCGAGTTCGCCCCGGCCGGTCGGCCCGTCCAGGCCGAGCCAGTCGCGGCCCGAGCCCTGGGCGTCGCCGCGCAGCAGGTCGCCGAGCCCGGTCGGCTCGTACCCGCCCTCGGGGAGTTCCCGGTAGAGCCCGGCCGTCACCAGGTGGCCGAGCAGGCGGCGCAGCGCGTCCGGGTCGGCGTGCGCCCGGTGGGCCAGCGCGTCGACGGTGACCGCGCCGGCCGCCATGTGGTCGGAGAGCCGCAGGGTCGCGGCCACCCTGATCGCCATCGGAGTGATGAGGTCGCTCTTCCGCAGCAGTTCCTTCGACCAGGGCGGCGCGCTCACGATGCTCCTCTCGGGTAAGGACATGACGGGACCGGGGCCGGTCAGACAGTGCCGAACCACGTGGCCAGCGCGGTGCCCAGCGACTCGCGCAGCTCCGCCTCCGGCATGTCCCGGTCCGCGGCCCAGGCGACGTACCCGTCGGGGCGCACCAGCAGGCCGGACAGCTCCCGCTCCTGGCCGCACTCGGCGCGTACGTGGCGGACCCGGCCTGCCCAGGAGACGCCGGCGCCCCACTTCTCGTAGACCTGGCCGATCTCCGGACGGCCGGTCAGGTCGAGCAGCACGCCGGTGCCCCGCTTCAGGTACTCCGGCAGGGTCTTCTCGCCGTCCTCCGTGTGCAGCGCCAGGTCGCGGGCGAAGTCGCCGAGCATCGGGTGGGCGGGGCCGTCGAGTTCGTAGCGGACGGTGACGCCGCTGAGCATCTGGGCGAGGTACAGGTTCACCTGGTCCTTGCGCATGAGGTCGGTGAACAGCTCGCGCAGCGGGGTGACGTACGGGTCCGGGTTCATCAGCGCGATCTGGGCGCGAGTGTTGGCCAGCACCTTGCGGGCCGGGGCCTGGCGCTCCCGGTCGTAGGTGTCGAGCAGTCCTTCGGGCGCCCAGCCGTGGACGGTCGCGGCGAGCTTCCAGCCGAGGTTGAAGGCGTCCTGGAGGCCGAGGTTGACCCCCTGGCCGCCGACCGGGAAGTGGGTGTGGGCGGCGTCGCCCGCGACCAGGAGCCGGCCCTCGCGGTAGCGGTCGGCCTGGCAGGCGGAGTCGGTGAAGACGGAGAGCCAGCGCGGGTCGTGCGCACCGAGGTCGCTGCCCCAGACCTCGCGCAGGCTCGAGGTGAGCTCGTCCAGGGTGAGCTCCGCGCCGGGCTCCCGCTCGGCTTGGAAGTCGAAGGTGGACACGCGGTGGTAGGTGTCGTCCAGCGGGACGCAGAAGAGCAGGCCGCGCTCGGTGCGCTCCATGCCCATCGGGGCGTTCTCCCGGTCGGCGAGCTTCACGTCGCCGAGGCGGGCGGTGACGCGGCCGCCGGTGCCGGGGAAGGCGATGCCGGCCTCCCGGCGGACCAGGCTGCGCCCGCCGTCGCAGCCCACCGCGTAGCGGGCGCGCAGGGTGTAGGCGCCGTCGGGGCCGGTCACGTCCGCCTCGACACCGTCGGCGTCCTGGCGTACGGCGGTCACCTCGTGGCCGCGCCGGATCTCCGTGCCGACCTCGGCGGCGCGCTCCTCCAGCAGCCGCTCGGTCCTGGTCTGCTCCGAGAGCAGCGCGTAGGCGTGGGAGCTGTCCAGGGCCGAGAAGTCGACCCATTCGTCGAGGCCCGCGAAGTGGCCGTTGTTCCAGGACCGCGCGCCCTCGCGGAAGCGCCCGACCAGGCCGCGCCGGTCGAGGGACTCCAGGGATCGCGCGTGCAGGCCGAAGGCCTTGGAGTGCGGGGTGCGCTCGGGCAGGCGCTCGAGCACCACGGCCCGGACCCGGGAGATGCGCAGTTCCGCGGCGAGCAGCATGCCGACGGGCCCGCCGCCGACGACGAGCACATCGAAGTCGTGGTCCCGCTCAGTCTTCCCCGTTGACACGGCGAGTTCCTCTCGCTCGGCGCCAGCTTATGTGCTGGCGAGCAGATATATGTTTTCACACATGCAGTAGATTGAGAGCATACAGATGCTCGCTCGACGTAATCAAGTCGCCTAGACTGCGTGCATGGAGACTTCGACACAGAGTCCGCCGCGGGCGTCGGAACTGCTCGACGCCGTGGGACCCGCGTTCTCGCGCCTGCGGCGGACCCAGGCCCTGAATGTCGAAAAGCAGGTGTCCCGCAAGGACATGACGCGGACACTCGTGCTCAACATCGTCCAGGACGGACCCGAGCACGAGGGCCAGGAGATCACCGTCGGCGTGGTCGGCGAGCGGCTGGCCGTCGACCCCTCCGTGGCCAGCCGGATGGTCTCCGACTGCATCACGGCCGGCTATCTGGTCCGCGCCGCCTCGCAGCGCGACGGACGCCGGACGATCCTCCAGCTCACCCCGGACGGGCACGAGATGCTCGACCGCTTCCGCAGCCACCAGCGCTCGGCGTTCGAGCGCATCACCCGGGACTGGCCCGACGAGGAGCGGCTGGAGTTCGCCCGGCTGCTCATCAAGTACGTGGACTCCATCGGCGAGTTGCAGCAGGAGGCCGCCGAGTCGGCCTGACCCGGCGGCACCCGGCGACCGGCCCGCGAGGCGCCCGGGCCCTCAGGCGACCGGGCCGTCAGGCGCCAGGCGCCGGAACCGACGGCACACGGCGAACGGACCGACGGCACACGGACGACGGGCCGCCGGCGCACGGCGATCGGGCCGGGAGCGCGGCGGGCGCCGCTCCCCCCGGCCCGGTGCGTCAGTGCCGTGCCAGCACCGTCCGCAGCACGGCCGTCAGGGCCGCGGCCTCCTCCCCCGCCGGGTCCGCGCCCGGCGAGCGCCAGGCGACGACCCCGTCCGGCCGCACCAGCACCGCGCCCTCGGGCGCCAGGCCGCCGTAGCGCTCCGCCCAGTGGCCGTCCGGGTCCGCCAGGGTTCCCGAGCCGCCGCCCGTGCCCGGGACCACCCGGCGCGCGGTGACCTTGAGCCCGAGTGCGGAGCTGGCCGCGACGGCCGCGGTCAGCCACTCCCCGCCCCGCTCCCCGGCCAGCAGCACGAAGCCGCCGCCGAACAGGTCGAGGGTCGGGACCGGCGCGCCGTCCCGCGCCAGCACCACGTACGGCGCCCGGGTGCCCGCCCGGCCCCGCAGCGTCCGGGGGTCGGCGGGCGCCGGGAGCTCCTCGGCGCCCGGCTCCGGGACCACCGCGGTGGACCGGTAGGCCTGGCCCATCGTCACCGTCAGCGCGTCCGCCGTGGCCGCCTGCTGCTCCGGGGTGGCGCTGCCCGACCGCACGGCCAGTTGCAGGGACCCCTGCTCCGCCGTGTACGCGGCGACCGGCCTGCGCTCGGCGTCGTAGGTCCGGAGCAGGTCCGCTCCGGCGAGGCCGTCGACGACCAGGGCGAGCTTCCAGGCGAGGTTGTGGGCGTCGGCGATGCCGGTGTTGGCGCCGTACCCGCCGGTCGGCGGCACGACGTGCGCGGCGTCCCCGGCGAGCAGCACCCGTCCGTGCACGAAGCCCTCGGCGACCTGCTCCGCCATGTCCCAGGGGAAGCGGGAGCGGATCGTCACGTCCACGTCGGGCGAGCCGACGGCGGCGGTGACCAGCTCGGCGCAGCGTGCGTCGGTGAAGTCGTCCAGGCTCTCGCCGTCCTCGGGTCGGTAGCCGACGATCAGGGTGCCCCCGGTCAGGGTGTCGTCGTGCACCAGGATCCCCATGACGTCGGGGTTCTTCACATGGACGACGCTGTAGCGGCGGTCGCCGAGCACCGGGCGCAGGTCGGCGCCGAAGGCGATGCTCACATGGCGGGACAGCACCCCGCGGCCCCGCCGGGGCACCTTGAGCGCCTCGCGCACGGTGCTGCGGGGCCCGTCGCAGGCCACCAGGTAGTCGCTGCGGAAGGTGCGGGTGCCGCCGTCGCGGTCGGCGAGGACGGCGGTGACCCCGCCCGGGTCCTCCGCGAAGGACAGCAGCTCCGTGCCGAAGCGCAGGTCGGCGCCGAGCTCCACGGCACGGTCGCGCAGCAGGGGCTCCAGGCGGTCCTGCGGGAGCAGCAGCAGCCGGGACGGGGTGAGGTCGCCCAGCTCGTCGCCGCCCTCCAGCTCCTCCTTGCTGAACAGCACCTCACCGGCGAGGGAGGTCACTCCGGCGCGGGTGCGGTGCGTCTCGAAGCCCGCGGCCTCCTTCCGGGCGGCGTCCTCGACGCCGGCCTGGCGCAGCAGTTCCGCCGTGCGGGGGTAGTAGCCGACCGCGCGCGGATGGATGGAGGTGCCCGGGTGGCGCTCCACCAGGGTGCAGCGGACCCCGTGGTGGGCGAGGAAGACGGCGGCGGACAGGCCCACCAGGCTGCCGCCCACGATCAGTACGGGTGCGTCACTGGAACTCATCGGAGAGCCCTCTCTCGTCGGTCTCGGTCGGGACGGCTGCGGTGCTCACGGGGTCGGCAGTCCCGCCCGGCGCAGCGCCAGGTAGTCGACGACCTCCCAGTGCTCGGCCACCTTGCCGGCCTCGATCCGGAACTGGTCGCAGGTGCGCATCCGCAGCGGCAGGTCGGAGGGCCCGCCGCCGCTCCACGCCCCGGTGAGGGTGCCGGTCCAGGTCACCAGGACCATCACCCGGTCCTCGGCGGCGACGATGTGGTCGACGGTGGTGACCAGGTCGGGGAAGGCGGCGATGTTGTCCGCGAAGAACGCCTTGAAGGCGTCGAGCCCGTCCGGCACCGCGTCGGTGCGCATGTTGTGGTGCCGGTAGTCGTGGTGGTAGTAGCGGTCGGCGAGTTCCAGCCGGTGCTCGCTGAAGATCTCGCGGTACGCGCCGAGCACCAGCTCGGCGTTGGCCTGTTCGGCGGCGCTGTGCGGGCCGTGCAGGCCGGGCGCGGCGGGCTGTTCGCCGTCGCCCTCGAGTCCGGGCACGCCGTGCGCCGCGAGCACGTCGCGGTCGGCCACGTTCCAGTGCTCGGCGATGCGGCCGTCCCGGGTGCGGTACAACTCGGCGGTGTGCAGTCGCAGTTCGTCACCGGAGGGGGTCCGCCCGGTCCAGGTCGCGAACAGCATCACCCGGTCGTTGCCGGCGACCAGGTGGTCGATGTCCGCGCTCAGGTCCGGGAACCGTTCGGTCAGGGACCGGAAGTGACCGAGGGGACCGCCCGCGGCGGGCCCGGCCAGCGGATCGTGGTCGACGTGTCCCGCGTGGAAGAGGCGGCCGGCCTCCTCGAAGCGGTGCTCGCGGTACAGCACTTCGTACAGGTCACGCACCAGGTCCGCGTTGCGCGCGCGCTGCCCGACGGGGCTCACAGCGGTCATGGGTTCCTCTCGGATCAGCGGGGACCGGTGGGTGGTCCGCCGGGCTCTCAGACCTTGAGCGCGTACGTCGTCCAGTGGGAGTCGGTCTCGAACCCGAGCTTGCGGTTGAGGGCGACGACGGCGGTGTTGCCGATGTCGTTGAACACCTGGACCACCGCGAGGCGTTCGTTCTCCCGGGCCGCCCGCAGCAGCAGCTCGGCCTTCAACCGGGTGGCGAGGCCCCGCCGCCGGTGCTCCGGCAGCACGAGCGTCTCGCCGGCGTCCGCCATCGGGCTGTCGCGCACGAAGAGGGTGCTGTAGGCGACGACGCCGCCGCCGTCCTCGGGCAGCGCCGCCACCGCGTGGGGACGGTGTCCGGCGCGGGCCGCCTCGGCCTCCCGCGCCCGTACGTCGGCGGCCGCCGGACGGCGTACCCGGGCCTGGCCGTTGACCCGCTCGTCCAGGGCGCTCCAGGCGCGGGCGTAGGAGTCGACGAGGTCGTCGGGGCAGGGGCCGGTCCAGTGCACCAGGCGGTAGCCGGGCACGGGGCGGGCCGCCGCGGCCCGCAGCGCCTCGCGGGCGGGCCCGGCCGGGCGCAGCCGGTTGCGCACGGTCTCGCCGGTGCGCTCCGCGCCGAGGGCGGCGGCGAAGCGTTCCGCGGCGGCCCCGGCGGGCGCGTCGGCCAGGAGCAGGTCGCGGCCGCGGTCGCGCAGGGCGAAGCGGCCCGCGGTGGCCAGCGCCCGGCCCGCGCCGCGCCGGCGGAAGCCGGGGAAGACCCAGAGCGAACCGTGCCCCGGGCCGGCCGGGTCACCCAGGTCGAGGCCGAGTTTCAGCACTCCGGCCGGGGTGTTCCCGTCGTAGGCGGCGAGCACGATCCGCTCCGTGCCGTGGCGGCGCTGGAACAGCCGCGCGAGCAGCGCCTCCGTCACCGGCGGGTCCGCGGGCAGTTCCAGGCGCATGGTCTCCCGGAACCCGGGGAGCAGGGCGGCGAGGGTCGCCGGGTCGTCACCGTCGAGGCTGCGAATCTCCATGTCCGACACCCTGTCCCGCCGCTCTCGAAGCGCCGTCGAGGGCAGCTCGACACCGGTTCACCGGCGGCGGGGCGGGCGGCTCAGGCCTCGTGGACGGTGATGGCCTGGACCGGGCAGGCCCGGGCGGCCTCCCGGACCCGGCCGTCCGCGGCGCTCTCCGGCGCGCCGGGGAGCAGCCGGCTCACGCCGTCGTCGTCCTGGGTGAAGACCTCGGGCGCGGTCAGGGCGCACATGGCGGCGCCGATGCAGCGGTCGGTCGCGATGCTGATGGCCATCCGGTCCTCCGTCACCACTCGACGGGGAGTTCGGCGACGCCCTGGAGCACGTACGGGGCGTTCAGCGGCAGCCGGTCGGCGCGCACCGGCACCCGCAGTCCCGGGATGCGCCGGAAGAGGGTGCGGAAGGCGATCTCCATCTCGGCCCGGGCCAGGTTCTGGCCGATGCACTGGTGGATGCCGTAGCCGAAGGCGACGTGCCGGCCGGCGGAGCGGGTGATGTCGAAGGAGTCGGGGTTCTCCCAGGCCCGCGGGTCGCGGTTCATCAGCATGGTCGACATGGCGACGCCGTCCCCGGCGCGGATGGTCTGCCCGGCGATCTCGATGTCCTCGACCGCCACCCGCATCAGCACGTCGCCGATGGAGGTGAACCGCATCAGCTCCTCGACGGCGCCCGGCAGCAGGGTGTCGTCCGCCCGCAGCATCGCGAGCTGGTCGGGGTGTTCGAGCAGGGTGACGGTGCCGAGCGCGATCATGTTGGACGTGGTCTCGTGGCCGGAGACGAGCAGCAGCGAGCAGATCATCGCCAGTTCGTGGGTGTCGAGGGCGCCCTCGGCGAGCTGGTGGGCGATGAGGTCGTCGACGAGGCCGTCGCCCGGCTGCTTCTCCTTCCTCCGGATCAGGTCGTGCAGATAGGTGAGGATCTCCGTGAAGGCCGTCCGGGCCCGCTCCGCCTCGCCCTCGCCGGAGGAGGACAGCACGTGCCGGGAGCGCTCGTCGAAGTAGCCGCGGTCCTCGTACGGGACGCCGAGCAGCGCGCAGATCACCGCGGAAGGCAGCGGAAGCGCGTACTGGGAGAGCAGTTCGGCGGGGCTGCCCCGGTCGAGCATCGCGTCGATCAACCCGTCGGCGATCCGCTCGATCTCCGGGCGCAGCGCGGCGACCCGCCGGATCCCGAAGCCGGGGATCACCATGCGCCGCTGCCGCCCGTGCTCGGGGTCGTCGACGCCGACCAGCGGCGGCGCGGCCCGCTGCTGCGTCTGGGCGGCGATCCGGGGGGCGAGGAAGGGGAAGCCCGGGTGCAGGACGTCGGAGGACAGGCGCGGATCGGGGAACAGGGCCCGGCCGACCTCGTTCCCGGCGACCAGCCACACCTGGCGACCGTCGTACAGGGTGACCTTGGTGAGGGGCCCGCGCTCCCGCAACTCCTCGTAGCCGACGGGCATCTGGTACGGGCATCGCCGGGTCATCGGGTAGGCCGGCGCCTCGCTCCCGGTGGGCGGGCTGGTGGTCTCCGTCATGGGGTGCCTCCTCAAGTCGTAGCGCGACGCACGTCATTGAGCCCCGCCGCTCTCGAGGGGGCTTGGAAGATCCCTGGAGAGCGACGGGGCCCGGTGGGGGTGGCGGGAGGGTCAGGCTCCGCCGGTGACGCGGAGGGTCTCGCCGTTGGTGTTGCCGTTGGCCGCGGAGCCGAGGAAGACCACGGCGTTGGCCACGTCCCGCGGCTCGGACATCCGCCCGGAGGGCAGGCTCCTGCCCTTCTCCTCCAGGAAGGAGGCGGGCACGTTGGCGCGTACCGTCTCGGTGGCCGTCTGGCCCGGGACGGCCATGTTGACCAGGATCCCCTCGGGTCCCAGCTCCCAGGCGAGGCTGCGCGTCAGCCCGAACAGCGCCGACTTGCCGGCGCCGTAGGCCCCGGCGCCCGGCTTGCCCGCGTCCGCGAGGCCCGCGCCGATCAGCACGATGCGGCCCCAGTCGCGGCCCCGCATCCACGGCAGCACGGCCTGGACGGTGTGGAAGACCGCCTCGACGGAGGTGTGCAGCACCTCCTGCCACTGTTTGGCCGGTACGTCCTCGAAGCGCGGCACCGGCCGGCCGGGGCGCGGGATCGCCTCGCTCCACACCACCGCGTTGGCCACCAGGACGTCGATGCCGCCCCACTCCTCGGCGACCCGGCCGACGGCGTCCCGGATCGACCGCTCGTCGGCGAGGTCGTAGCGCACGACGAGCGGCGTGCCGCCCGCCTCGGTCACCAGCCGGGCCGTCTCCCGGGCGCCGTCCTCGTTGCTGTGGTAGGTGATCGCGACGCGGGCGCGCTCCTCGCCGTAGGCCACGGCCGTCGCCCGGCCGATGCCCGAGGAGGCGCCGGTGACCAGCACCACCTTGTCCTGCAGATCGGTCCTCATGAAGCCACCTTGGTCGTCGGGGGCCGGCCGCCGATGCTCTGCGCGTGCCGGAAGAAGTTCTCCGGGTCGTACGCGCGCTTCACCTCCAGCAGCCGGGCGCGGTTCTCGCCGAAGCAGTCGGTCTCCCAGTCCTCGCTCACCCGGGAGCTGGGGAAGTTGATGTACGAGCCGCAGGCGAGCGGGGCGAGCGCCCCGGCCGCGCGGTCGGCCCAGGCGGTGAGCCGGGCCCCGGCCCCCGGGTCCGCCGCCACGTCGCGGCAGGCCATCTGATAGCCGATCAGGAAGCGGGCGTCCCGGTGCGCATAGGCGGTCTCCGTCCGCGGGACCCGGTTGGCCGCGCCGCCGACCGCGATGCACAGCAGGTACCTCTCCCGGCCCTCCCGGTCGAGCGAGGCGTCCCAGGCGTCGAGCAGCGCCGCGGACTCGGCGCGGGTGGCGGCCCGTGCGGTCAGCCGGTAGCTCTGCCGGGTGTACGGATGGCGGTGTCCCTCGGCCTCGGGCCCCGAACCGGTGCGGTGGCACTGCGCCACGGTCTTCGAACCGCACAGCGCCTCGTGCATCACGTCGGCGTACACGCCGCGGGACCCGACGGTCCGGCTCAGCGGCTTGGCCGCGGCCCGCTCCGCGAGGGCGTCCAGCTCGGCCGCTAGCTGCTCGGTCGGGCCCAGGTGCACGCCCCACACCCGGACCACGGGACGTCCACCGGGACCGAACATGCCGGGCAGCACGACCAGGGACGTGCCCAGTTCGTCGGGGCCCTCGACGCACCACTCCTGCCAGGCGGTGAGGACGTCCACGGCGTCCTCGTACGCCCAGAGCGTCTCGAAGCCCGTCATCACCGGGGCGTCGACGGGACGCACCGCGAACTCCGTGACGACGCCGAAGCTGCCGCCACCGCCGCCGCGCAGCGCCCAGTACAGATCCGGTTCCTCGGTCACCGAGCAGCGCACGGTGCGGCCGTCGGCCAGCACCACGCGGGCCGCGGCGATCCGGTCGCTGCCCATCCCGAACTTCCGTGTCTGCCAGCCGATTCCGCCGCCGGTCAGGAAGCCGCCGGCGCTCACGGTGGGAAAGGTGCCGGTGACGATCTGGCGGCGCCGCGGCTTCAGCGCGTCCAGCGCGTCCAGCGACTGGACGCCCGCCCCGAGCCGGACGAGGGGGCCGTCGGCCACGGCGTGGTTCATCCGGGACAGGTCCACGACCAGGCCCTCGCCGGTCGACCAGCCGTTCATGCTGTGGCCGTTGCCCCGCACGTGCACCCGCAGCCCGTGCTCGCGCGCGTGCCGCAGGCAGGCCGCGACGTCCTCCTCCGACTCGCAGTACGCGACGGCGTGCGGCCGGACCGTGTCGTACTCGGTGTTCTGCAGCTGCCTGGCCAGCGGGAAGCCCGGGTCGGCGGGTTCCACCAGCTCCCCCCTCAGACGGTCGCGCAGCATCAGTCGTCGACGCCGAACTTCTCGGCGGTCACCTTGGACCCGGAGTGGCCGCGCAGCTCGATGCCCTGCGGGTCGAAGAACTGGGCGCCGCCCGTCCCCTGCCAGGCGGTGCCGGAGACGAACTCGCCCTCCACCCGGACGTGGGCCTCGCCGACGTGGTTGCCCTCGGGGTCGGCCGCGAGGATGTGGAAGCCGTACTCGAAGGTGTCCGGGCCGGTGGACCGCCAGGTGCCCAGGCCGATGTTCTTGGTGTTCAGCTGGGTCGAGACGACCCCGCCGTCGGCCGAGAAGGAGACCAGCCCGGGGACCGCCTTGCCGTCGTCGTCCAGCTGAGTGGTCCAGGTGCCGACCAGACGCGCGTCGCTCATCACAACTCTCCTCGGAAGGGTCGCGGGGTGGGTGTCGTCGTCAGGCTTTCGGGCGTGTCTGGAACGGCGCTCGAGCCTGCCTGTAGGAGGCGCCGGAGCTCCTCGGTGCCGTCGTCGCAGAACCACGGCGGCGGCGGGGAGCCGAGCTCGGGGTGCCAGAAGGTGGCCACGTGCATGCTGCCGAGCGCGGTCAGCGCCCGCAGCGCGGGCCGCAGGAGGTGGCTGACCAGCACCCGCCGCACGGGCGAGGTGGGGTACACGCGGGGGGACACATCGTTCCCTTCGGTTGCGGTGCGCGGTGGAGAGACTTGTGCGGGGTGCGCCGGCGCGCGGTGCGTCGGTGCGATGCGCCGGGGCGCGGTGGGCGGTGCACCGGGGCGAGCTGCGCCGGGGCGGGAGTGCGGCGGGCGGTTCCCCCGGCGCGGACGGCGCGGCGGTTCAGCGGGCGCAGACGGCCATTTCCAGGCCGGCGCCGAACGGGAGGGGCAGCGAGACGTAGCCGCCGCCGGGCAGGCGCAGGTGGGCGAGGAACTCGGCACAGCGCCGGGCGACCTGGCGCACCCCGCAGGCCACGACCACGGCCCCCGGCAGCATCCGGGGTTCCAGCAGCCTCAGCAGCGGTAGGTACGACTCCGGCCGGCCGTCGAGCAGCAGCAGGTCGACCGGTCCGGGCACGCCGGGCAGCATCCGCTCGGGGCTGCCCGCCCGCACCTCGGCGTACCGCCCGAGTCCCGCCGCCTCGATCGCCGCGGCCGCCGCGGCCGCACGCGCGCCCTCCGGTTCGCAGCACACGACCCGGCCGCGCCCGTTCTCGCTCAGCGCCTGGGCGAGCCGGACGACGGTCGACTCGTGCGGGCAGCCCGCCTGGAGCACCGTGAGCGGTCCGGTGGCCAGCACCAGCTGGCGGAGCAGGGTGCCCACGGCGGCCTGGGCGCCCCGCGGGGCCGCCGGCGCGGTTTCCGGGAGGTGGTCGACGGACGATGTGGTGTTGGGCATGCGCAACTCCCCCGTGCAGAGTGTCGAGAGACCGGCGACGGTCCCTCCTGGCCCGTGGAACCTCTCGGCCGAGCGTTACAGACCGGGCCCCGCCGGGCCACGGCCGTGGACGGCCCCCCGAGCGAGACTCCAGCCGTCCTCCACCCCGCCCCCGCCCACGGCTCGCCCGCCGGGCGCGTCCCTTCTTAGACTTGAGGGGTGGCCCGGCCCAACGAGGAGGTCGAGGCGCTCCTCCAGGAGTACGCGGACCTCGTCGCGATCACGGGAGGCGACGCCTTCAAGGTGCGCGCCTACGAGAAGGCCGCGCGCGCGATCGGCGGTTACCCCGCCGACATCTCCCATCTGGACGCGCACGGGCTGCGGGAGATCCCCAACGTCGGCCGGTCGATCGCCGACAAGGTGCTCGAGTACCTGCGCACCGGCAGCGTCGCCGTGGTCGAGGAACGCCGGGCGAGGATCCCGGCCGGGGTGCGGGAACTCATCGCCATCCCCACGCTCGGGCCGAAGAAGGCGCTGCGGCTCCACCAGGACCTGCACATCTCCTCGGTCGACGAACTCGCCGCGGCGATCGCCTCGGACGCCCTGCGCGACCTGAAGGGCTTCGGCGCGAAGACCCAGGAGAACATCCTGCACGGCATCGAGCTGCTGCGGCGGAGCGGCGACCGCATCCCGCTGCACGTCGCCCTGGACACCGCCGAGGAGATCGTCGGCGAGCTGTCCCGGATCACCGGGTGCCGCCGCTGCGCGTACGCCGGTTCGCTGCGCCGGATGAGGGAGACCGTCGGCGACATCGACGTGCTCGTCGCCGCGCGCGTGTCCGCCCCGTTCATGGACGCGCTCACCGCGCTGCCGGTGACCGCCGAGGTGATCGCGCACGGCCGGAAGAAGACGTCGGTGCGCACCGCCCGGGGCGTCCAGGTCGACCTGCGCGTGCTGCCGCCGGCCTCCTGGGGCGCGGGCCTGCAGTACTTCACCGGCTCCAAGGCGCACAACATCCGTACCCGCACCCTCGCCGTCCGGCAGGGCCTGAAGCTCTCCGAGTACGGCCTGTTCGACGTGGAGAGCGGGGAGTCGGTCGCCTCGCGCACGGAGGAGGAGGTCTACGCCCGGCTCGGCCTGCCGTGGATCCCGCCCACGCTGCGCGAGGACCGCGGGGAGATCGAGGCCGCCCAGCGCGGCGAGCTGCCCGAGGTGGTGACCGAGCGCCGTATCCGCGGGGACCTGCACACCCACACCGACCTCACCGACGGGCTCGCCCCGCTGGAGACCATGGTCGCGGCCGCCGCCGAACGCGGTTACGCCTACTACGCGGTCACCGACCACGCGCCGCGCCTGTACATGCAGCGCATGACCGACGAGAAGATCCTCGCCCAGCGGGAACGGCTGCGGGCCCTGGACGGCACCCACCACGGGATGCGGCTGCTGCACGGCACGGAGCTCAACATCGGTCCCGACGGCGAGCTGGACTGGCCCGACGACTTCCTGGCCGGCTTCGACCTCTGTGTGGCGTCCCTGCACTCCCACTTCGACCTGGACCGCAAGGCGATGACCGCGCGGCTGGTGCGCGCCTGCGAGAACCCGCACGTGCACGTCCTCGGCCATCCGACCACCCGGCTGATCGGCCGCCGGGCGGGCGTCGACGCCGACTGGGACGAGGTGTTCGAGGCGTGCGCCCGCTCCGGCACCGCGCTGGAGGTCAACGCCCAGCCCGACCGCCTCGACCTGGGCGACGAGGACATCCTGCGGGCCAGGCGGTACGGGGTGAGGTTCGCCGTCGACACCGACGCCCACTCCGTGCCGCAGCTCGGGTACCTGCGTTACGGCGTGGGCACGGCGCAGCGCGGCTGGCTCACCCCGGACGACGTCGTCAACGCCTGGCCGCTGAGCCGGCTGCGGCGGTTCCTGCGCGGGAGCGGGCGGTCCTGAGCGCCGCCCGGGGTGTCCCGGTCCCCCCGGCGGACCCCGCCCACATGCCGCGGCGTCCTCGAGCCCAGCGCCCGCGCGTCCCGCCGCTACGGCGCCGCGCCCGCCGGCACGGACCCGAGCGTGAGGGTGCCGTCGTCCCCGAGGCCGACCCGGGTGCCGAGGTCCCGGCCGCACCGGTCGAGGACGCTGCGCAGCCATGCGGTGTCCTCGGCGGACGCGTGCTCCAGGCGCATCCGGCGTGCCTGGAGGGGCACCATCCGCAGGCCGGTCAGCCGCCCGGTGCCGGACTCGACCGACACCAGGTACAGCAGCCGCAGGTCGTCGCGGTAGCGCTCGTACCCGCCGATGCCCTCGTAGTCGTCGACGAGGTCGCCGCAGCCGTACAGGACGAGCCGGCCCCGGTAGAGCTCCAGCGGACGCGGGTGGTGCGAGGAGTGCCCGTGGACGACGGCCGCACCGGCGTCGACGAGCGCGTGGGCGAAGCGGACCTCGTCGCGGGAGAGCGCGTAGCCCCAGTTGGAGCCCCAGTGGACCGAGGCGACCACGAGATCGCCGGGCCGCTCGATCTGCCGCAGGCGGTCGGCGAAGGCGGCCGCGGCCTCGGCCGTCGGCGCGGGGACGAGATCGACCCCGGCCCGCTCGCCGGTGGCGGCCCAGTCGTGCGGGATCCCGCTGGACGGCATGCCGAAGGAGAAGACCAGCACCCGCCCGCCCGCCTCCAGCGGGACGACCGCCGGCTGCCGCGCCGCGACGAGGTCACGGCCCGCCCCCGCCGTGCGCAGCCCGGCCCCGGCCAGCGTGTCCAGCGTCTCCAGCAGGCCGAGCGGGCCGAAGTCGAGCACGTGGTTGTTGGCCAGCGTGCACACGTCGGGGCGGGCCATGGCCAGGCAGGGCAGGTTGTCGGGGTGCATGCGGTAGTGGACGGCCTTGCCGGGCGCGAAGTCCCCGTCCCGGGTCACGGCGGTCTCCAGGTTGACCACCCGTACGTCGGGGGCGGCACGGTCCAGGGCGGGCAGCGCCTCGCCCCAGGGCCAGGAGAAGTCCACCGGCCGGGGGATCGGGCCGTTCACGGCTTCCGCGAGGCGGACGTAGTCGCGGGCGTCGTGCAGGTAGTCCTCCCGCAGGACGGGAGCACCGGGGTGCGGGAGGATCTGGTCGACACCCCGGCCGAGCATGACGTCACCCGCGAGGAAGAGGGTGACCGTGCCCCGCTTCATGCTTCCAAGCTAACAAGCCGCGGGCCGCCGGGCGTGGCGGGCGGCCGTCCCGGGAGTCCGGGGACCTTCGGCCCTCCACATCCCACCGGAGGGGGACAAGCCTGGAGAGACGACACCTTCCGGAACAGGAGGCTGCCATGAAACCAGCCGCACCACAGCGCGCTCCGGAGATTCAGGTGGAGGCCCGGGGAGGGGTACCGCGGTCCGCCCTGGAGTACGCGCAGGAAAAGGTGGGGGCGGTCCTCGGACACACTCGGGAACCCATTCTCTACGCCCGGGTCAGACTGACTTCGATGGAGAATCCCGCCCTGGAACGGCCGGCGCTGGCCCAGGTGAACGTGGACGTCAACGGGCGCCAGGCGCGGGCCCACGTCGCCGCCACGACCCTCACGGAAGCCGTCGACCGGCTCCAGGAGCGGCTCGGCCAACGGCTGGGGCGGCTGGAGCGGCACTGGGAGGCCCGGCGCGGCCGGACATCGGCCGGGGAGGCGCACGAGTGGCGGCACGGCGACGAGCCCACCCAGCGCCCCGACCACTTCCCGCGCCCGCCCGAGGAGCGGCGGGTCGTGCGGCACAAGTCCTTCTCGCTGGACCGGGAGACGCCGGACGAGGCCGCGTTCGAGATGGAGACGATGGACTACGACTTCCAGTTGTTCACCGACCTGTCCAGCGGCGAGGACAGCGTGCTGTACCGGGGCGGCCCGACCGGCTACCGGCTGGCCGCCGTAAGTCCCCCCGCCGCTCCCCCCGGCGACGCGGCCGTGCCGCTGACCGTCAGTGAACTGCCCGCTCCCCGGCTGACGGTGGACGAGGCCAAGCAGCGGCTCGACGTCACCGGGTTCCCCTTCGTCTTCTTCAGCGACGCCACGACGGGACGCGGGAACGTCCTGTACCACCGCTACGACGGCCATTACGGCCTGATCACCCCCGCCGAGTAGCCCCGGTCGGCCAAGACCGAGAAAGAAGGCCCGACATGACGCCGAACCAGTCCGGCGAGACGGACACCGAGGCCCGCCCCGCCCCTTCCGCCGCGCAGACCGCGAAGAGCCCGGAGGAGCGGCTGAGCCAGCTGGAGTCCCAGGTGGCGACCCTGGCCGGCGCCGTGCGGGCGCTCGCCCGGGGCCTGGAGAGCGTCCCGGCCGAGGACACCCCGCCGGAGGAGGCGGCCAAGGGCGCCCGCCTGGCCCACGAACTCCTCCTCTCCCAGGGGCTGTAGCCCGTTCACCGGGCCCGCGGCCCGGCACCCCGCCCCGCGCGCTCTCGGCGCGGGGCGGGGTGCCGGATGCCGGGGCCGTCAGACGTGGGCCGGTGCCATGTGGTCGGTGAACCAGTCGCGGGCCAGTTCGGTGACCGCCTCCAGGGTGCCGGGCTCCTCGAACAGGTGGGTGGCGCCGGGGACGACCGCGAGCCGGTTCTCGCAGCGCAGCAGGGCCTGTGCCCGCCGGTTGAGCTCGAGCACGGTCAGGTCGGCGCTGCCGACGATCAGCAGCGTGGGCGCGGTCACCGCGCTCAGGCGCGGCCCCGCCAGGTCGGGCCGGCCGCCGCGGGAGACGACCGCGGCGGGACGTGCGTCCGGTTCCGCGGCGGCCCACAGAGCGGCGGCCGCGCCGGTGCTGGCGCCGAAGTAGCCGACGGCGAGCCCCTCGACGTCGGGCTCCTCACGCAGCCAGGCGGTCGCGCCGACCAGCCGCTCGGCCAGCAGGTCGATGTCGAACACGTTGGCCCGGTCGCGCTCCTCGGCCTCGGTGAGCAGGTCGAACAGCAGGGTGCCGAGTCCGGCCCGGTTCAGCCCCGAGGCCACGAACCGGTTCCGCGGGCTGTGCCGGCTGCTGCCGCTGCCGTGCGCGAAGACCACGACGCCGGTCGCTCCCGCGGGCACGGTGAGCCGCCCGCGCACCCGCACGGCACCGGCCGTGATCTCCACCTCCCGGTCCACCTGCCCGGCGGCGGCGCCGGACCGGGCCGCCACCCGCCGGAGGACGGCGGTGACCTCCTCGTCCTCGACCTGGGTGAAGTCGTCGTAGAACTGGCCGATGGCGTAGAAGCCGCGGGGGGTGTCCACGCAGACCAGTTCGTCGGCCTCCCCGGCCAGCCGCACGGTCCAGTCCCGCGGCGCGACGGGCACCGCGAGCACGATGTGCGCCGCGCCCCGGGCCCGGGCGATCCGGCAGGCCACCCGGGCGGTCGACCCGGTGGCCACGCCGTCGTCGACCACCACGACGGTCCGCCCGGCGACGCTGACCGGCGCGCGCTCGCCCCGGTACCGCGCGGCCCGCCGCTCCAGCACCTCGCGCTCGCGCTCCTCGACCAGCGCCAGGTCGGCCGGCGAGACCCCGGTCTCGCGCACCACCTGGTCGTTGATCACGCGCACGCCGTCCTCGCCGATCGCGCCCATCCCCAGCTCGGGCTGGTAGGGCACGCCCAGCTTCCGCACCAGGCAGACGTCCAGGGGCGCGTCGAGCGCGGCGGCGACCTCGGCGGCCACCGGCACGCCTCCCCGGGGCAGCCCCAGCACCACGATGTCCTGGCCCCTCAGGTATTCGAGGCGGGCGCCCAGCCGCCTTCCCGCTTCCAGACGATCCGTGAACAGCACGGTGCAGCTCCTTCGTTCCCTGGGCGACCGTCACGGCCCGGGCGACGACGCTCCCCCGAGCGACGTCATTCCCTGGGCGACCACAGGGGCATGGGAGGGGTCGCCTCGGGCGCTCCCACCGCCTTGATGTCGCCCGCGGCGGCGCGCAGCAGCCGGCGGCCCAGAGCGATCAGGGCGCGCCCGGCGGCGAGTTCGTCGCCGATCTCGGGCACCGCCCGGTCGTAGGGGTTCCGGCGCGCCTCCGCGCGGCTCTCCAGCACGTTGTCCCCGGTGTCCAGGATGATCCGGGCCGTGGTGTCCGGATCGTGCTCGGACAGGTACAGGTTCAGCCGCCACTCCTTGACGGACGCGGGCCGGCTGCCGACGGGTCGAGTCATCGTCCGTCTCTCCTCACTCCGGTGCGAAGCAGGGGACCCAGGGGCGGCGACGGAACACGAGTGCGACACCCCCTTCCACTGTGCATCCGACCCGGGTGCGCCGCACGGGCAGAATGGGGCCATGACCACGCGTTCCTGCCCCTGCGGACTCCCCCGTCCCTACGAGGCCTGCTGCGGCCGCCACCACACGGGCGCCGCGCCCGCGCCCACCGCCGAGGCCCTGATGCGCTCGCGCTACACCGCCTTCGTGCGGCAGGACGGCGGCTATCTGCTGCGGACCTGGCATCCGCGGACGCGGCCCGCGCGGATCGACTTCGACCCGGCGATGCGGTGGACCGGACTGGAGATCCTCGGCACGACGGACGGTTCCGCGTTCCACACCGCCGGGACCGTCACGTTCCGTGCCTCCTACCGCGGGGGCGCGCTGCACGAGCGCAGCCGCTTCGAGCGGGTGGACGGGGCGTGGACGTACGTGGACGGGGACTTCCCGGACTGACGTCCCGGCCGCCGCACGCCCCCTCGCGCTACGGCGCCAGGATGTCCAGCTCCTGCAGCGCGCCCTCGGTGATCTCGCGGGTCAGCTGCTCGGCGCGGGCGGCGTCCCTGGCCCGCACCGCCTCGGCGACCCGCACGTGGAGGGTGACGGCGGCCGGGTCGGGGTCCTCGAACATGACCTCGTGGTGGGTGCGCCCGGCCAGCACCTCGGCGACGACGTCGCCGAGGCGGGCGAACATCTCGTTGCCGGAGGCGGTCAGGATCACGCGGTGGAAGGCGATGTCGTGGACCAGGTACCCCTCCAGCCGGTGCCCGCGTGAGTTGGCCACCATGCCGAGGGCGCACTCGGTGAGTTCGGCGCACTGCTCGGACGTGGCGTGCTTCGCCGCGAGGCCCGCGGCGACCGGCTCGACGGCGGAGCGCAGCACGGTCAGCGAACGCAGTTGCCGCGAGCGGTCGGCGCCCGCAAGGCGCCAGCGGATGACCTGCGGGTCGTAGACGTTCCACTCGGACCTGGGCCGCACGGTCACGCCGACGCGGCGGCGCGACTCGACCAGGGACATGGACTCCAGCACCCGGACCGCCTCGCGCATGACGGAGCGTGAGACGTCGAAGCGCTGGGCCAGCTCGTCGGTGCGCAGCACGCTGCCCGGCGGGTACTCCCCCGCGGTGATCGCGGGGCCGAGGGTGTCCAGTACATGGCCGTGCAGCCCCCGGCCGGGTGTGCTCATGCACTCAGAGTACGGGGTGGATCACGACTGAAAAAGTCAGACTTATTTGTCACAGACTCTTGAATTCGTCGTACCTAATCGGTTTCAGTTGCGTCGACATCACGTGTCGACGAAGACAGCGAGGCAGCAATGAGTACCCCCCGAGTCGTCGTGGTCATGGGGGTCGCAGGCACCGGCAAGACCACCATCGGTCCCCTGCTCGCGGCCCGGCTCGGCGTCCCGTACGCCGAGGGCGACGACTTCCACCCCCAGGCCAACATCGCCAAGATGACGGCCGGCACTCCGCTCACCGACGACGACCGCTGGCCGTGGCTCGACGCCATCGGCGCCTGGGCGCACGGACGGGCGGGGCTCGGCGGGGTGGTCAGCAGCTCGGCGCTGAAGCGGGCCTACCGCGACCGTCTGCGGGCCGCGGCTCCAGGCATCGTCTTCGTGCACCTCACGGGCGACCGCACGCTCATCGAGGACCGGATGGCACACCGGCAGGGGCACTTCATGCCCACCGCACTGCTGGACTCCCAGTTCGCCACGCTCCAGCCGCTGGAGCGGGACGAGGCGGGGGTGGAGGTGGACGTCTCGGGCAGCCCCGAGGAGATCACCACCCGCGCCGTGGACGCGCTGCACGGCCTCGGCCGTTCCGCCGCCCGGACCTCGTAGGAACCGGCCCCCGCCGGAAGCAGCCCTCTCCCCACGGACGCGGCCCCCTGCGGCCGTCCTCCGAGGGCGGGGGCCCGTAGGACCCTCCCCAACCCGAAACCGAGAGTTCCTCTCCTCACCCAAGGGAACACCGTGACCAGACTCAGCGTCGAGATGCTGGCAGCGGACTCCGTCCAGCCGATCACCTCGGCCGGCCACGCCCAACTGGGCATCGCCGTACTGGCGGGCATCGCCGTCATCGTCGTCCTCATCACCCAGTTCAAACTGCACGCCTTCCTGGCGCTGACCATCGGGTCGCTGGCGCTCGGCGCGATCGCCGGAGCGCCGCTCGACAAGGCGATCCTCAGCTTCACCACCGGCCTCGGCACCACGGTCGCCGGCGTCGGTGTCCTGATCGCCCTCGGCGCGATCCTCGGCAAGATGCTCGCCGACTCCGGGGGCGCCGACGAGATCGTCGACACCATCCTCGCGAAGGCCGGCGGCCGCGCCATGCCGTGGGCGATGGTGCTCATCGCCTCGGTGATCGGCCTGCCGCTGTTCTTCGAGGTCGGCATCGTGCTGCTGATCCCGGTCGTGCTGATGGTCGCCAAGCGCGGCAACTACTCCCTCATGCGCATCGGCATCCCGGCGCTGGCCGGCCTGTCCGTGATGCACGGCCTGATCCCGCCGCACCCCGGCCCGCTGGTCGCGATCGACGCGGTCAAGGCCAACCTCGGCGTGACGCTGGCGCTCGGCATCCTCGTCGCCGTTCCCACGGTGATCATCGCCGGTCCGCTGTTCTCCCGCTTCGCGGCCCGCTGGGTGGACGTCCCGGCCCCCGACCGCATGATCCCGCAGCGTCCCTCCGAGGAGCTGGAGCGCCGCCCCGGCTTCGGCGCCACGCTGGCGACCGTCCTGCTCCCGGTCGTGCTGATGCTCGCCAAGGCCCTGGTCGACATCGTCGTGGACGACCCGGCGAACTCCACGCAGCGCGTCTTCGACGTGGTCGGCTCCCCGCTGATCGCCCTGCTGGCCGCCGTGCTGCTCGGCATCTTCACGCTGCTGCGGCCGGCCGGGTTCGGCAAGGAGCGGATATCGGGTCTCGTCGAGAAGGGCCTCGCGCCGATCGCCGGCATCCTGCTCATCGTCGGCGCGGGCGGCGGCTTCAAGCAGACGCTGATCGACTGCGGTGTGGGCCAGATGATCCTGGACGTGTCCAAGGACTGGTCCATCCCGGCGCTGCTGCTGGGCTGGCTGATCGCGGTGGCGATCCGGCTCGCCACCGGTTCGGCGACCGTGGCGACCGTCTCGGCGGCCGGCCTGGTCGCGCCGCTGGCGGCCGACATGTCCACCACCCACGCCGCCCTGCTGGTCCTCGCGATCGGCGCCGGCTCGCTGTTCTTCAGCCACGTCAACGACGCCGGCTTCTGGCTGGTGAAGGAGTACTTCGGGCTGAGCGTCGGCCAGACGATCAAGACGTGGTCGGTGATGGAGACCGTCATCTCGGTGGTCGCCGGCGGTCTGGTCCTGCTGCTGTCCCTGATCATCTAGGGCCGGTACGGCTGACCTTCCGGGGCCGGGTACGGCCCTGCGGAGCCGGGCGGCGGCGCCTCGTCCACGACGGATGGGGCGCCGCCGCCTCGTCGCGCCGTTCTCCGGCGCCCGGGCGGCGTCACGGTCTCCACAGCGGGTGTTCGCTCTGCGCCCACTCCCGGCTCACCGAGCCGGTGCGCAGGCCGCGCCGGGCCTCCGGGTCGCCGAGGGCCATGCCGATGTGGCCGGCCAGCACGATGCCGACGGTCAGGGCCAGCCAGTCGTGCACGAAGGTGGCGCCGGTGCGCCACGTCAGCGGGGTGAGGCGGGTGAACCACATCAGCAGGCCCGTCCCCAGCATCACCAGCGCGGCCCCGGCGATCCAGGCCGCGTAGATCTTCTGACCGGCGTTGAACTTGCCCGCCGGGCGGGAGGCGGGGCGGCGGTCGCGGCGCAGCGCGGCCCGCAGCCAGATCCGGTCGTGCGGACCGAAGCGGTTGAGGAACCGCAGGTCGGCGCGGAAGGCGCGGGAGGCCAGGCCCAGCAGGACGGGCACCGGCAGCGCCAGCCCGGCCCACTCGTGGACGCGGACCACCAGCTCGCGGCGGCCGACGAGTTCGGCGAGCTGCGGCACGTAGAGGCAGGCCGCCGTCGCCACGCACACCCCCATCAGCGCGGCGGTGGTCCGGTGCACCCAGCGCTGGGCCGGGCCGAAGCGGTGGACCTCCGCGTCCGGCGGGGCGGGGGTCTCAGCTCGTGGGCTCATCGTCGCGTCCGTTCGACCGGCCGACCCAGGCGTCGACGTCGTAGCCCCGCTCCTCCCAGTAGCCCGGCCGCACCTCGTCCGTGACGGTGATGCCGGAGAGCCACTTGGCGGACTTGTAGAAGTACATGGGGGCGACGTACAGGCGGACCGGGCCGCCGTGGTCGTGGCCGAGGTCCTTGCCCCGCATCCGCAGCGCGACCAGGACGTCGGCGCGGCGGGCCTGGTCGAGGGTGAGGCTCTCCGAGTAGGCGCCGTCGAAGCAGGTGAAGCGCACCGCCCGCGCCGAGGAGCGCACACCGGCCGCGTCCAGCAGCCGGGACAGCCGCACCCCTTCGAACGGGGTGGCGGGCACCCGCCAGCCGGTCACGCACTGCACGTCGCGCACCACGCGGGTCTGCGGCAGGGCCCGCAGGTCCGCCAGCGTGTACGTGGCCGGGTGGTCGACCAGGCCGTCGACGGTCAGCCGGTAGTCGGCCGGGCCGCGGTGCGGGACGGAGGCGGCGACCGAGTAGTAGCGGAAGCCGCCGCCGTTGGGCAGCAGGCCGGTCAGGCCGGTGGGGTCCTTGTCGGAGGCGGCGCCGAGCACGGCCTCCAGGCCGCGTTGCAGGGTGGGCGCGGTGAGCACGCCGAGGGCGCCGAGGCCCAGGGTGCCGAGCAGGACGCGGCGGCCGACGGGCCGGCCCTGCTCCTCTGGTTGTCCGGAGTTCACCCCTTCATTCGAGCACCCGCGACCCCCGCGCGGCCAGGGATCACGGGTACGCGTCAGACTTCCGTCATCACTCTCGCGTGACGCGCGGCGGGACCGGTCCCGCGCCGTCTCCCGGAGACTTCCTAGGAAGCCGCCTCGGCCGCCTTCTCGAGCTGGAACGCCTCGTTGCCGAGTCCGATCCGGGCGTGCGCCCGCGGTCTGCGGGAGCGCAGGACGGCTCCCTGGACGAGCCCGGTCACCAGGGCGAGGCCGATGATGCCGGGCAGCACCAGGCTGAGGGAGGAGTCGGGGCCGACGCCGACCAGGATGTCGAAGTCCTTCACCGTGTAGACGGCGATCACGAGCAGTGCCACGCCCGCCAGCGCGGAGGCGACCAGCCGCCAGGCCTGCGCGGCGGCGGCGCCGCGCCGCGCGAAGAAGACGATCACCGACAGGGAGGCCGCGGCCATCAGGACGATCACGCCGAGGGCGCCGACGTTGCCGAACCAGGTGAACAGGTGCAGCACGGGCGCGGTCGGGTCGCCCGCCGGCCCGTCGTCTTCGAGAAGCGCGAACGCGGCCACGACCACCAGCGAGACCACGGTCTGGGAGAGCGACCCGGTCGCGGGCGCCCCGCTGGCGGTGGAGGTGCGTCCGAAGGCCGCGGGCAGCAGGCCCTCCCGGCCCATGGCGAAGGCGTACCGGGCGACGACGTTGTGGAAGCTGAGCATGGCCGCGAACATGCCGGTGACGAACAGCACGTGCAGGACGTCGGTGAAGGTGGTGCCGAGCCGTGACTCGGTCAGCGCGAACAGCAGCCCCGCGCTCTCCTTGCGCGCCGCGCCGACGATCGCCGAGGGCCCCGCGGCGACGGTGAGCGCCCAGGAGCTGAACGCGAAGAAGACGGCGACGCCGGCGACCGCCAGGAACATCACGCGCGGCACCAGGATGTGCGGGCGGCTGGTCTCCTCCGCGTACACCGGGGCCTGCTCGAAGCCGAGGAAGGCCGCGATGCAGAAGCACAGCGCCGTGCCGATGCCCGCGCCGCCGAGTGTGCCCGGGTTGAAGGCGTGCAGGGACAGGCCCTCCTTCGCGGGGTCGGCGACCGCGGCCACGTCGAAGATCACGACCAGCGCCACCTCGACGACCAGCAGCACGCCCAGCACCCGCGCGTTGACGTCGATCTTGAGCCAGCCGAGCGCGCCCACGACGGCGACGGCCGCGAGGGCGGGGATCCACCAGGCGACCGTGGTGTCCGCGTAGGTGGCGAGGAGGCTGGACACCTCGAAGCCGAAGAGGCCGTAGATGCCGACCTGGAGGGCGTTGTAGGCGACGAGGGCGACCAGCGCCGCGCTCGCCCCGGCGGTGCCGCCGAGCCCCCGGGAGATGTACGCGTAGAAGGCGCCCGCGTTGTGCACGTGGCGGCTCATCTCCGCGTATCCGACGCCGAAGAGGACGAGGACCGCGCCGAGGGCGACGAAGAGCAGCGGCTGCCCGACGATGCCCATCACCGCGAATGTAGTGGGCATGACACCGGCGACCACCATGAGGGGAGCGGTCGCGGCGAGCACGGAGAGCAGCAGGCCCCCCGTGCCGAGGCGGTCCGCGCGCAGGGCGCGCTCCTGCCCCTTGAAGGTGCTGATGCCGCCGCCGTCCGCGGTGGATCTGCTCGTGTGCGAACTGCCCGTCGTCATCGGGGTGGTCCTTTCGGGCTCGGGTTCCGGGGACTTTCCGTGGTGCGGGTGCGTTCGGGCGCGTACGTCGCAGGTGTCACGCCGCGCCGAGCGCGGCGGCGCGGGCGGCGCGGAAGGCGGTGAACGGGTCCCGGTCGGGGTACGACCAGGGCGCCGGGGTGCCGTGCTCGCCGATGCGGTGGAACAGGGCGGCCGCCTCGGCGCCGCGGCCCTCGCAGTACTTGGCGTGGGCGAGGAAGTTCAGGTCGACCAGGCGCCGCGGATGGCCGTCCTGCTCCCACTCCAGCCACCAGTCGAAGGCGGCCTTCAGCACCTGCCGGGCGCGGCGGCCCGCCCAGTGCCCGGAGCCGGCCGGGTCGGCGGGCTCGTGCCCGGCGGCGGCCAGCACGCGGTACCGCTCGGCGTGCGCGACCACCGGCAGGACGGCGAGCGGCGAGTCGGCCGGCGCCTGCTCGGCGGCCCAGGCGGCGAAGTCGTAGACCTCGTGCCGCGGGTCCGGGCCCGCCTCGGCGTGGCGCTCGGCGAGCCGGGCCACCATCAGGTGGTGCGCGTGGTGGTGGTCGGGGTGCCGCCGGCGGATCTCCTCGAAGAGGCGGACCGCCTCCCGCGCGCCGCCCGGCCCCCGCTCCAGCAGGAGCCGCCCGAGCCACGGCGTGGGGTCGGCGGGCGCGAGCGCGGCCGCGGCCCGGCAGGCCTCACGGGCGGCCTCGGGCTCCTCCTTGCCGCGCAGGGCGCGCTGCACCAGGGCGGCGCCGAGCAGCACCGAGGCGTCGGCGGACTCCGGTTCGGCGAGCAGCCAGTCGCGGGCCCAGGCGGCTGCGTGGGGCTCCTGGGCGAGGACGGTGACGCGGTGGCCGCGGCGGTCCCAGTCGTCGCCGGTGTGGACGAGCAGCGAGCGGACCGCCTGCCACCGCCCCTGCGCCAGCGCGGTCCGCGCGGCGGCGAGCGGGGCGTCGTCGAGGGCCGCGTCGAAGGCCTGCGCCGCACGCCTGCGGCCGCGGCCGAGGGGCGGCGGGGGTGGTGGGGGCACCGCGGCACTTCCTCACACGCTCTTCGTTCCGTGGCGCCGCGCCTGCCGCGCCGCGGCCGGGCCGCCGGTCATCGGCCCGCCACCGACTGATCACGGACAGCAAACCCGCGGCCCGCACCTGCCGTCAAGGTCCGCCCGGGCGTTACACGCGTCAACTGGCCTAAAAAGAACGGGACTTGAAGCGGTCCCGGCTAGGCCTCCCGCCCGCCCGGCCCTCACCCGCGGGTCACGTCTGTGGCGTACGCCATGGCGCGCCCGCTCCCGGGCGTCCCACCATGGCCGGTACGGCCGTACCGCCGTCCCGGTCCGCGGGGCGTCGTGACCGGGCCGGCTGCCCGATCCGGGTGCTCCCCGCGGCGGACACCGCCCCGGTCCCCGGGGCAGGCACCGCCCCGGGCTACAGTCGGCCCCCTACGGACCCCGTAACCCAGCCGGATGATCGAGGTACGCAGCGTGTCGGTCCTGGTCCTGATTCTCGCCGTGAGCGCCGCCTGCTGTGTGGGCCTCGGCTTCGTGCTCCAGCAGAACGCGGCCCAGCAGGCACCGCTCAGCGACTTCCTCTCCCCCCGGCTGCTGCTGGACCTGATGCGGGTGCCGCGCTGGCTCGGCGGCATCGCCCTGATGGCGGCGGGCATGGGCCTGGGCGCGGTCGCGCTGAGCCGGGGCGAGGTCTCGCTGGTCGAGCCGCTGCTGGCGACGAACCTCCTGTTCGCCCTGACCCTGTCCCGCAGACAGACCCGGCAGCCGCTCGGCCGCCAGGGCTGGACGGGCCTGGCGCTGCTGGCGGGCGGGGTGACGGCGTTCATCGTGGCGGGCCGCCCGCGCTCCGGCAGCGCGGTGACGGACCCGCTGCGCCACTGGCTGATCGTCGGCGCGCTGGTGGGACTCGCGCTGCTGCTGACGGCGTACGCCAAGCGGTCCCGGCTGAGCTGGGGACCGGTGCTGCTGGCCACCGCCGCCGGACTGCTCTACGGCGTGCAGGACGCGCTGACCCGGGTGAGCGGGCAGCGGTTCGCGGCGGGCGGCTGGACGGAGCTGCTCACGGGCTGGCAGCCGTACGCGGTGCTGGTGCTCGGGGTGACCGGGCTGGTCCTCGTGCAGAGCGCCTTCGAGACGGCGCCGTTGCGCATGTCGCTGCCCGCGCTGACCGCGGCCCAGCCGCTGACCGGCATCGCCTGCGGGGTGGGCTTCCTCGGCGACCGGCTGCACACCGACACCGGTGCGCTGGCCTGGGAGGCGGCGGGGCTCGCGGCGATCGTGACCGGCATCGTGCTGCTGGGCCTGCACCCGGCGATGCCGTGCGGGGCGACGGCACCCGCACCCGCCGGGGACCTCCAGCGGCGCTGACCGGCGGCCCGCCGCCGCGGCGGCCCTGCTTGGATGGGCGCCATGAGCGCCGCAGAGGAGATCCTCGACATCGTCGACGAGAACGACCGCGTCATCGGGCAGTGCCCGCGGGGCGAGGCCTACGCCCGGGGGCTGCGCCACCGCTGCGTCTTCGTCGAGGCCCGGGACGCCGACGGCCGTGTCTTCGTCCACCGCCGCACGGCGACCAAGCTCGTCTTCCCCTCCCACTACGACATGTTCGTCGGCGGGGTGGTCGGCGCGGGCGAGTCCTACGACGACGCCGCCCTGCGCGAGGCGGAGGAGGAGCTCGGGGTGACCGGACTGCCCCGCCCCGAGCACCTGTTCACGTTCCTCTACGACGACGGCGACGGCCACAGCTGGTGGTCGGCCGTGTATCAGGTGCGCTGCGACCTCCCGGTCCGGCCGCAGGCCGAGGAGATCGCCTGGCACGCCTTCCTGCCGGACGCCGAGGTGGAGCGCCGACTGCGCGAGGGGGACTGGGTGCCGGACGGCCTGGCCGCGTACGAACGACTGCGGGCCCACCGGACGGCGGACTGAGACGCCCCGGGGCGGCGGCCGGCCACCGGACCACCGGGCGGTCCCCGTGAGCCCCCACGGGGCGACCGACCCACACCGGCCCGGCGGGCGGCGGGCGAAGGCCCGCACCGAGGGGAAGGCCGAAGCCGCCCCATCGGACCGCGGACCGGCGTCGGCCCGGCCCGCCGCGCCCCTGACGCGGCCGCTGGGTAAGGTCCGTGACGTGATCGAGCTCGTACGGAACGCCCGCCTGTGGTTCGCCCCCGGGGAGATCGCCAAGGAGGGGCACACCCCCGACTACCGCTTCTCGCTCGCGAACGAGCGCACCTTCCTCGCCTGGCTGCGCACCGCCCTCGCCCTGATCGGCGGCGGCTTCGCCGTGGACCAGTTCCTGCCCCACCTGCCCAGGCCCTGGCGCGTCGGCCTCGCGCTCGCGCTGCTGGCCGCGGGCGTGCTGTGCTCCCTGCGCTCGGTCAACCACTGGGTGCGCTGCGAGCGGGCGATGCGCCGCGGCGAGGATCTGCCGGCCTCGCGCTTCCCGGCCCTGCTGGGCGTCGTGGTCGCGGTGGTCGCCGTCGCCATGGTCGTCGTCGTGCTCGTCGGCTGGGAGGGGTGAGCGTGGGCGCGGACCCGGAGGCGCCGCGGGACCCGGGGCTCCAGCCGGAACGGACCCGGCTGGCCTGGCGGCGCACGACCCTGTCCTGCACGGTCGCCGCCGTCCTCGCGGTGCGCGCGGTGCTGCGCGGCGGCGCCACGCCGGCCGCCCTCGCCGTCTGCGGCCTGATCGGAGTGCTCTGCCTCGGCTTCCTGCTGGTGGCCCAGCTCCGGATCCGCGCCATGGACGCCACACCCGTACCCGAGGCCCTGGCGCCGCGCCACGCCACCGCCGCCGCCCTCTGCGCGGCGGCCCTGGCGCTGTGCGCGGCCACGCTGCTCGTGTGAGGGTCCGCGGGACGGCACCGGGACGGGCGACCGACGAGCCGACGCGGAGGAAGCGGGGAACAGCCGGGAGAAGGGACGCCGGCGAAGCGGTGACGGGCAGGACGGCGAGGTCTCCGCCTATCGTGGCTCCGATCACGTTGGGCTCGCCCACTGGACGACATACCGACCGGTCGGCATCATGGTCGCGTCCCGTTCGTTCCTCCGTCCGTAGGAGCAATGATGAGCCCCGACCATCCGCCCGGACTCGATCTCGACCGGCTGCGCGGCCTGCTCGACCGCGAGCGGCCCGGCCTGGCGCAGGGCCCCCTGACCGGCCGGCTGATCGAGGGCGGACGCTCGAACCTCACCTACGCGGTCTCGGACGGCACCTCGAAGTGGGTCGTGCGCCGCCCCCCGCTCGGCCACGTCCTGGCCACCGCGCACGACATGCGGCGCGAGCACCGGGTGATCAGCGCGCTGCACCCGACCGACGTGCCGGTGCCCCGCCCGGTCCTGCTGTGCGAGGACGAGGAGGTCCTCGGGGCGCCCTTCTACGTCATGGAGTTCGTCGAGGGCACCCCCTACCGCACCGCGGACCAGCTCGCCCCGCTGGGCGCCGAGCGGACGCGGAACGCGGTGCTGTCGCTCGTCGACACCCTGGTCGAGCTGCACGCGGTGGACCCCGCCGAGGTGGGACTGGCCGACTTCGGCCGCCCCGAGGGCTTCCTGGACCGCCAGCTGCGGCGCTGGGGCAAGCAGCTGGACGCCTCCCGCAACCGCGAGCTGGCCGGCATCGACGAGCTGCACGCGGCGCTCGGCCGCGCGCTGCCCGCCTCCCCCGCCCCGGCCGTCGTGCACGGCGACTACCGGCTCGACAACGTCCTGATCGGCGCCGACGACACGATCCGGGCGATCCTCGACTGGGAGATGTCGACGCTCGGCGACCCGCTCACCGACCTGGGCCTGCTGGTCATGTACAGCATGCCGCTGGGCACCGGCGACTCCCCCGTCGCCACCACCGCCGAGGCCGCCGGGCACCCCGATCCCGCCGAACTCGTCGAGCGGTACGCCGCGCGCTCGGGGCGCGACGTCTCCGCCGTCTCCTGGTACACGGCGTTCGCCTGGTTCAAGCTCGCCGTGATCCTGGAGGGCATCCACTACCGGTACACGCTCGGCCAGACGGTCGGCCGCGGCTTCGACCGCATCGGCGATCTGGTCCCCGTCTTCATCGAGCACGGCCTCACCACGCTGCACCAGGGCCTACAGGAGGGCTGATCCGCCATGGACTTCGCGTTCGACGCACGCACCGAGGAGCTGCGCGCCCGGCTCCTCGCCTTCATGGACGAGTACGTCCACCCGGCCGAGCAGGTCGCGCACGAGCAGCGCGCCCGGCTGGCCTCGCCGTGGGACACCCCGGCGGTGGTCGAGGAGCTGAAGGCCGAGGCCCGCCGCCAGGGTCTGTGGAACCTCTTCCTGCCCGACGCCGAGTACGGTGCCGGGCTGACCAACCTCCAGTACGCCCCGCTCGCCGAGATCACCGGCCGCAGCCCGCAGCTCGCGCCCACGGCCACCAACTGCGCGGCCCCCGACACCGGCAACATGGAGGTGCTGGCGCAGTTCGGGGACGAGCGGCAGAAGAAGCAGTGGCTGGAGCCGCTGCTGGCGGGCGAGATCCGCTCGGCGTTCGCGATGACCGAGCCGGAGGTCGCCTCCTCGGACGCCACGAACATCACCACGCGCATCGAGCGGGACGGCGACGAGTACGTCATCTCCGGCCGCAAGTGGTACATCTCCGGGGCGATGGACCCGCGCTGCGCGATCTTCATCGTGATGGGCAAGACGGACCCGGACGGTCCGGACATCCGCCGCCAGCAGTCCATGGTGCTGGTCCCGCGCGACACACCCGGCGTCACGGTCAGGCGCGCGATGCAGGTCTTCGGCTACGAGGACCACTACCACGGGGGCCACGCCGAGGTGGTCTTCGACCAGGTGCGGGTGCCGGTGGCGAACCTGGTCGGCGAGGAGGGGGGCGGCTTCGCCATCGCCCAGGCCCGGCTCGGTCCCGGCCGGATCCACCACTGCATGCGCCTGATCGGCATGGCGGAGCGGGCGATCGAGCTGATGTGCCGCCGGGCCGTCTCCCGCACCGCCTTCGGCAAGGCGCTGGCCCAGCAGGGCGTGGTGCACAACTGGATCGCGGACGCGCGGGTCACCGTCGAGCAGCTGCGGCTGCTGGTGCTCAAGACGGCCTGGCTGATGGACACGGTCGGCAACCGGGGCGCCCACACCGAGATCCAGGCCATCAAGATCGCCACACCGCGCGCGGTGGTCGACATCATCGACCGGGCGATCCAGCTCCACGGCGCGGGCGGGGTCAGCCAGGACTTCCCGCTGGCCGAGCTCTACGCCGGCGCCCGCACCCTGATGCTCGCCGACGGGCCGGACGAGGTGCACCAGCGCTCGCTGGCGCGGCGGGAGCTCAAGAAGTACCTGTGAGACCGGGAGGTACCCGTGGGACACGGACGAGGGGCGGCCGCGCCGGGCGGCCGCCCCTCGTCCTTGTACCCGGCGCGACTACGGGCGCAGGGCCCGCAGCAGCAGGTCCGCGAGGTGGTCGGCGACCTCCTGCGGGGTGAGCGGTCCGTCGGGGCGGTACCAGGTGGACAGGTGGTGGACGGAGCCGAAGTGGTAGTCCACCACCAGGTCGGCCGGGGTCGCCCGGGAGAAGACGCCCGCCTCCTGGCCCTCCTCGATGAGGGCACGGAAGCGTTCGTGGTAGCGCCGGCGCTCGGCGCGCACCTGCTTGTTCTTCTCGGGGCTCAGGTGGTGCATGGAGCGGAAGAAGATCGACGCGTCGTCGAGGTTGTCGATCGTGGTGACCACGACGTCGGCGGCCGCGTCCCGCACCCGCTTCTCGATCGGCTCGTCGGCGTCCGCGAAGGCGTCCAGGCGCTCCTGCTGGACGCGCAGCACGCGCGCGTACACCTCGTGCAGCAGGTCGTCCTTGGAGCCGAAGTAGTGGTAGAGCGCCCCCTTGGTGACGCCGGCCGCCTCGACGATCTCCTGCACCGAGGTGCGGTCGTAGCCCTGCTCGGCGAAGAGCCGGGTGGCGGCGGCCAGGAGCCGCTGCGGCACGGGGGTGCCGTACGTGTCCGTCGTTCTGGGCACTGCCGCCACCTGCCTTTCCTCGATGTCTACTGGCTTTCGTGGGCCTGCTCCGCGTCACGGGAACGCAGCTCCCGACGCAGGATCTTCCCACTTGCCGTCTTGGGCAGGTCGGGCAGGATCTCCACCTGGCGCGGGTACTTGTAGGCCGCCAGTCTCTCCTTGCACCAGGCGGCCAGCGCACCGGGGTCCGCCTCGGCGCCCGGGCGCAGGCTGATGTACGCCTTGACGGTCTCCCCGCGGTAGCCGTCGGGCACCCCGACCACGGCCGCCTCGCGCACGGCCGGGTGCGTGTAGAGCACGTCCTCCACCTCGCGCGGCCACACCTTGAAGCCGGAGGCGTTGATCATGTCCTTCTTGCGGTCGACGACGTACAGCCAGCCCTGCGCGTCCATGAACCCGATGTCGCCGGTGCGCAGTTCGCCGCCGGGGAAGGTCTCGGCGGTGGCGTCGGGGCGCCGCCAGTAGCCGGGCACGACCTGCGGGCCGCGTACGGCGATCTCGCCCTGCCCGCCGAAGGGCACCTCCCGCCCCGCGTCGTCGACGATCCGCACGACCGTGTCGGGGCCCGGCAGGCCCACCGCCAGCGTCCCGGAGGCCGGGTCGACCGGGGCCTCCAGGTGGGGCGGGACGGAGGCGCAGGGCGCGGTGCACTCGGTGAGCCCGTAGCCGTTGCGGATGTACGGCCCGAAGCCGGCCCGGAACTTCTCCACCAGCGCGGGCGGCAGCGGGGCGCCGCCGGAGGAGATGACGTGGAAGGAGGAGAAGTGGTCCGCCGTGGCGGAGGGGTGGGCGGCCAGCGCCATGAAGGCGGTCGAGGGGCCGACGGTGTAGTGCGGCCGGTGCTCGGCGAAGGCGTCGAGCACCACCCCGGGCTCGAAGCGGTACGCCAGGACCAGGGTGCCCGCGCTGTTCAGGCAGGCGCCGAACTGGACGACCATGCCGGTGATGTGGAACAGGGGCGCCATCGCGAAGTAGACGGGTGTCGCGGGCAGGGCGAGCCCGGTCCGCTGCCGCTCGGCGTTGTACATGATGTTGCCGTGCGTGTTGGTGGCGCCCTTGGGCGTGCCGCTGGTGCCCGAGGTGTAGCTGATCAGCGCGATGTCGGCCGGGGCGGGGTCGCGGTCCTCGGGTGCCGTCAGCCCCTGCCGGGCGACGGCCACCAGGTCCTCGGCGTCGGGGGCCTGCGGGAGCCGCTCGAAGTTCAGCACGCGGGCGTCGTCGCGGGTCTGGAAGTCGCGCTCGCAGCCGGTGAGCACGATGCGCACCGGCGAGCCGGCGGCGGTGTCCCGCAGGTACGCCTCCCAGGCCCGGTCGGAGCAGATCAGCGCGGCCACCTCGCCGTCCCGCAGGACGTGCCCGACCTCCGCCGACTTGTACATCGGGTTCACCGGGACGACGGTGGCGCCCGCCTTCCAGGCGCCGAGGACCGCGAGCACGAAGTGCGGGGAGTTCTGCAGCAGGACGGCGACCCGGTCGCCGCGTTCCAGGCCGCGCGCGGCGAGGTGGCCGGCGACGGAGTCGCTCAGCTCGTCGACCTCGCGGTGGGTCAGCCGGGCGTCGAAGTAGGCGAGGCAGGTGCGGTCCGGGGCCTCGGCGACCGCGCGGCGCAGGGCGTGCACGAGGGAGTCGGCGGGGTCGACGGGAGTGCGCTGGGCTTCGGTGAGCAGGGCCAGCCAGGGCTGGGCGGCGTAGGCGGAGGGGGCGTCGGGCGCGGTGCCGGAGGCGGTCACCGGACCTCCTCCCACTTGCGCTGGATGTGGTTCATGTGCACCAGCCACTGGTCGGGCTCACCGGCCCGGGCCTGGTAGAACCCGGCGACCTCGGGGTGCGGCAGGATCAGGAACCGGTCCTCCTCGATGCCCCGGAACAGGGCGTCGGCCACGTCCTCCGGCTCGATCGCGGTGGGCCGCAGGACGACGTCGCCCGCACTGCCGGCGGCGGTCAGCATGTCGGTGCGCACGCCCTGCGGGCAGATCGCGTGCACCTTGAGGCCGCGGTGGCGGTAGGTCAGCGACAGCCATTCGGCGAAGGCGTACGCGCCGTGCTTGGTGACGCTGTAGGGGGCGGCGCCGATCATGGTGAGCAGTCCGGCGGCGGAGACGGTGGAGACGAACCGGCCGGCGCCGCGCTCCAGCCAGGCCGGGAGCAGCGCCTGCGCGGCGCGGACATGGGCCATCACGTTGACGTCCCAGGCCTGCGCCCAGACCTCCTCGCCGGCCGCCTCCGAACCGCCCGAGCCGACACCGGCGTTGGCGCAGTAGATGTCGACGGTGCCGCCGAGCGCGGCGCGGGCCTCCTCGACCACGGCGGACGCGTCGCCCGGGACCGGGACGCCGCCGATCTCCGCGGCGACCGCCTCGGCCCGCCCGGCGTCGAGGTCGTTGACGACGACCCGGGCCCCCTCGGCGGCGAACCGGCGGGCCAGCGCGGCGCCGATGCCGCCTCCAGCCCCGGTCACCACGACTGAGGCACCCTGCACGGCTTCCACCATCGGTCTCCTTCGACACGGCGTCGCGGGCGCGCGTGGCCGCACGCCCCGGCTCTGCTGGACGGTCAGACTAACCGGTCGGTATGTGGCCGCGGAAGGGGTCCGTGCGACGCGGCGGCGCCGCTTCGTTCCCCTGCGCCGGGGCCCGCGCTAGCGTGCGTGTGCATGACACCCGCTGCGATCACGGAGGTCCCCGCATGAAGCTGACCAGACGGAGCCTGCTCGCCGGGACGGCCGCGGTCGCGGCCACGACGGTCCCCGCGGCCCCGGCGCGAGCTGCCGGCCGGCCCGGCGAACGGCTGCGCACCGGCTTCGAGCGCCTCGCGGCGGACGGCTACGCCCTCCTCGCCGGGCAGCGCGTCGGCGTCGTCACCAACCCGACCGGCATCACCCGGGACGTGCGCCACATCGTCGACGTCATGCACGCCGACCGCCGGGTGGACCTGGTCGCCGTCTTCGGCCCCGAGCACGGCTTCCGCGGCACCGCGCAGGCGGGCGGCTCCGAGGGCCGCTACGACGACCCGGCGACCGGACTGCCCGTCTACGACACGTACCTCAAGAGCGGGCAGCCGCTCGCCGACGTCTTCACCGCCTCCGGCGTCGACACCGTCGTCTTCGACATCCAGGACGTGGGCGCGCGCTTCTACACGTACATCTGGACGCTGTACGACTGCATGGAGGCGGCACGGCTCGCGGGCAAGCGGTTCGTGGTGCTCGACCGGCCCAATCCGGTGACCGGGCGCGCGGCCCTCGGGCCGGTCCTGCACCGGGAGTTCGCCACCTTCGTCGGGCGGCAGCCCGTCTCCCAGGCGCACGGGATGACGGTCGCGGAGCTGGCGCGGCTGTTCAACGGGGAGTTCCTGAGCGCGCCGGTGCCGCTGGAGACGGTCCTGATGACCGGCTGGAGACGCTCGGAGTTCTACGACGCCTCGGGCCTGCCGTGGGTCCCGCCGAGCCCGAACATGCCCACCCCCGACACCGCGCTGGTGTACGCGGGGACGTGCATGTTCGAGGGGACGAACCTGTCCGAGGGCCGCGGCACCACGCGCCCCTTCGAACTGCTCGGCGCGGACGGCATCGACGGGCGGTGGGCGGCCGAGGCCGGCCGGCTCGCCCTTCCGGGCGTGCGCTTCCGCGAGGCGTACTTCGCGCCCACCTTCTCCAAGTTCCAGGGCACCACCGTCGGCGGGGTGCAGATCCATGTGCACGACCGGGCCGCCTTCGACCCGGTGCGGACGGGCATCGCCCTGCTCGTCACCGCGCGGAAGGTCTGGAGCGGCTTCGCCTGGCGCCCGGACCACTGGATCGACAAGCTGACCGGCTCCACCTGGGTGCGCACGGCGATCGACTCCGGGGCGGACACCGACGCGGTGGTGGCGGGCTGGCAGGAGGACCTGGCCGCGTTCCGTGCGGTGCGGCGGAAGTACCTCGTCTACGGCTGAGGCCCGTCGTCCGCCCGTCCGCGGACGGGGCCCGTCCTCCGCGGATGAGGCGTGACGTATGGCCAACTCCGCCCGATGGCAGGACGATGCGCCCACATCAGCCGCCGTGGGGGACGAAGGAGTCGGTCATGACGGATCCTGGGATGAGTGTGGCTCCGTACTGGGAGCTGACCTTCGACGCCGACGGGGACGTGGACGGCCGGGAACGGGACCGGCTGCTGGACGGGGTCACGCGGGAGGGCGTGCGCGACCTGATCGTCTTCGCGCACGGCTGGAACAACGACCGCAGGCGCGCCACCGACCTGTACCGGCGCTTCTTCGCCCCGATCCCGGGCCTCGCAGCGGCGGCCCGGATCGGGTACGTCGGCGTGGTGTGGCCGTCGATGCGGTTCTGCGACGAGCCGGTCCCGGACTTCCCGCGCGCCACGGCCGCCGGGCCGCTGCCGGGCACGGCGCTGGACAAGGACACCCGCGTCGCGCTGCTGGCGGCGTTCCCGGGACGGGCCACGGTGATCGACCGGATCGCCCGGCTGCTGGACGGGCCGCCGCCCGAGGCGGCCGCGCTGGACGAGTTCGGGCGGCTGGTGCGGCTGCTCGTCGAGGTGGAACCGAGAGCCCCGCGGACGCTCTTCGCGGCGGACACCGTGGCCGAGGGCGAACCACCGGGCGAGCCGGAGATGTTCTCCCGGCCCGCGGCGGAGGTCTGCGCGGAGTTCGCCGGGGCGCTGGCGGACCTGCGGGCCGCGGCGGGCGAGGAGTCCCTCGCGCTGCCCGGGGCGCTGGGCGACGCGCGGTCCGGGGCGCTGGAACTGCTGCGCCAGGCCACGTACTTCGAGATGAAGCGGCGGGCGGGCACGGTCGGCGAGCGCGGGCTCGGCCCGGCGGTCGGCCGGCTCGCCGGGGCGGCCCCGGACGTCCGGGTGCACCTGGTGGGGCACAGCTTCGGGGGCCGTCTGGTCTCGTTCACGCTGCGCGGCCTGCCCGGGGGCGTGCGCACGGTGAAGTCGGTGACGCTGCTCCAGGGGGCGTTCTCGCACCACGCGTTCGCGGACCGGCTGCCGGACGACGCGCGCGCGGGCGGGGTGCTGCGGGGCCTGTACCGCCGGGTCGACGGTCCGGTGGTGTGCTGCTTCTCCCGCTTCGACTCGGCGCTCGGCACGCTGTATCCGATGGCCTCGCGGATGGCGGGCGACGACCGCTCGCTGGCGGGCTTCGACCTCGGGCGGCTGCTCGGCGCGCGGTGGGGCGCCATGGGGCACGACGGGGTGCAGGGGGTGCCGGGCACCCACGCGTGCGCCCTCGCCGACGCCCTGCGGGCGCCGCTGCCCGTGTCGGGCTGCGTGAACGTCGACGCCGCCGAGGTCGTCCGGCGCGGCGGGCCGCCGAGCGGGGCGCACAGCGACATCCTGCACCCGGAGCTGGCCCGGGTGGTACTGGCGGCGGGCCGCATAGGCTGACCCGCCGCCATGGGGTGTCACCGGTGTGACGTGTACTCCACCACCTGCTGGTAGGTGGGCCGGTTCTGCCAGCCGATCCTGTCGTGCTTGATGCCGCCCAAGGGGCGCTGCACGATCGAGTCGGCGCACCACTGGTCGCCCGCCGCGCACTGGTCGTCGCCGGGGTAGACCTCGGACGCCGTCCTGCCGGCCGCCTCCTTCAGGGTGCTGATCAGGATGTCCCGGCAGGAGGTGAGGCTGCCGCCGCCGCAGTACTTCTGCGCCAGTGGGCCCCGCACCGGCTCACCGAGCACCGACCGGAGGTCCTTGTCGACATAGCTCCACCAGCCGTACTGGAAGGAGCTTCCGGCGTGCGCGCCGGTCGGGCCGTGGGCGGCCGAAGGCGCCTCGTCGACGGGCAGGTTGGCGGTGAGTGCGGTGTACAGGTCGCTGCCGAGCCCCGGTTCGAACTCGGCCTTCACCAGCAGCGGCCACCAGGCGTCGAGGATCCGGATCGCCTCGGCGTCGGCGTACGTCTTCGAGCCGGCCGCGGTCTCGGTGCGCCGGGCGCCCGCCGTGACCCACGCCTGGAGCTTGCCCACCGCCGCGGCGGCCGTAGGGTCGGTGACCGCCGAGCTGGTGACCACCTGCAGCAGCCTCGGCAGCACGTCCTCCGCCCGCAGGTCCGCGAGCGCCGCGTCCGCCATCGCCTTCACCAGGGACGCGCGGGTCACCCCGCCCGCCGCGACGAGCCGCCCGACCCGGTCGTCCAGCAGATCGCCGCGGTGCACCGATCCCTCGCCCCAGGGCGCCGCCGTGTACTCCTCGGCCTGCTTGTTGTTCCAGGAGATGTAGTAGTCCTGGTCGACGGAGTTCGGGTGGGCGGAGGCGGGGGTGTAGTCGGCGGTGTTGGTCGCCGGGTCCCAGCCGCGCCACTCGTACGCCGTCCGCGCCCACACCGGGAACTCGGCGTCCACGCCGTCCGCCCGGACCGGGTTGTCGCCGCTGTTGTAGTACGCGGTGTGCCGGGAGTCGGCGTAGAACCAGTTGAACGTGTAGTTGATGTGCTGCGTCGCGCTCTGGAAACTCTCCGGGCCCTTGACGTAGTCCGGGTCGTTGAGCATCTGGAAACCGATGATCGAGTCGGTCTCGTGAAAGTAGGAGGAGCGCAGGGTGGTGTAGGCGACCTTCTTGCCGCCGACGGTCGCCCGGTACTGGACGGGGCCGTACTTGGTGCGCCACACGCGCATCGTGTACGAGCCGGCCGCGGTGCCGTCGGCCACGGTCGGCGACCAGGAGTTCTTCTGCTCCACCTTCTCCATCGCCGTGCAGGTGCCGTGGTAGAGGTAGTGGTGGTCGTCCTGGCACAGCTCCACCGCGTAGGTGTCGATGACGTCCTGGCCCGAGGTCGTGGCACTCCACGAGTAGTCCTGGCCGCGGCCCAGTTCGACGTACATGCTCAGGCCCGCGAAGGAGGCGCCGCGGGCGCTGAGGCCGGGTCCCTGGATCTCCTGGAGCATCAGCAGCTGGGGGGCGAAGTACCCGGTCTGCGGTCCGAACACGGCGACGGGGTGGCCGCTCGCGGTGTGCTTGCCGCTGACCACCAGGGCGTTGGACATGCCGCGCCGGGCGGAGCTCAGCGCGGTCGTGGCGGCGGCGGCCGAGGCCCCGGTCGCGGCGGAGGTGCCGGCACTGCCGGTACGGTCGTACACGAGCTGTTCCCGGTCGACCGAGCCCGCGTCGGGCAGGGCCTCACCCTGGGGGTCGTCCGGTCTGGTGGCGTAGGGGAACTTCTCGCCGTTGTGGAGGGTCAGGACGGCCTCGGGGTCGTTGCGCTCGCGGAATGACTCCCAGACCCGGGTGCCCTCGGTCACGCCGTACTTGGACTGGGCGGAGAGCAGGGAGAGCGCGTTGTTCACCTCGCCGCCGCCGCCGGAGCCGAACAGCGCGCCGACCACGGAGGCCAGCGCGACCAGGTCGGTGACCTTGAAGTGCTCGATGGTGCCGGCGTTGGTGATCGCGTCCTTGTGGCCGGTGAGGACGTACTCGCCGGGGAAGTAGCGGCCGGAGTCGGAGGCGTCGATGTACGCGTTGACACCGGCGAGGTAGGCGTTGACGTCGGCCAGGGCCTGCTGCCCGCGGGCGCCGCCGCGCGCCACGGCGCCGTCGATCTGGGCCTGGAGGTCGGCCTCGGTGTACGGGGCGTTGCGGTAGAACTCCTGCTCCAGGCCCTGGTTGGCGGGGGCGCCGCCCGCGAAGCCGGTCAGCTGGCCGCGGCCGACGTGCCGGAAGACGTCCATGAGCCACAGCCGGTCCTCGGCGGCGGCGTACCCGGCGCCGAACTCGGTGCCGTAGCGGGTGGTTCCCGTGATGTGCGGCACACCGGACTTCTTGTCCCGGACGATGGTGACGTCGCCGCGGCCGGCCGGCTTCTCCGAGGACGCCACCTGGTCCGAGGGCACCCCGAACGAGGCGTCCCGGAAGAAGTCGTTGATCTTGGCGTCGGTGAGCGCGGGGTAGCCCTTGGCCAGGCCGGCGTAGGGGCCGAGCTGGTCCTCGGCGTGGCTGGGCTGGGTGCCGAAGGCCTGGTTGAGCAGGATCTGGGCGAGGGTGGCGTTTCCGTTCTCGCCGGGCGGCAGGATGTCCGAGCACTGAGAGCCGCAGTAGTCGTTCACAGTGGCCGACTCGGCCGCGGCCGCTTGGGAAAAGGGCGACAAAAGACCGGCAATGAGGACGCATACGGATGCGGTCTTCAGGAACCCGTTGAGTCTGCGGGGAGTTCTCTCTTCGTCGAGCGCGTGACGTGGGGTGCGCCGTGGCATGGGGCGGCTCCTCCGGACGGGGACGGGGCGGGACGTTACCGCCGGTATCCCCGAGTTGGAAGATGAACGTGCGTCACTTTTTGGAGTCGGCGTGGAGGTGCCGGGAGGTCAAGCAGGGCGGGCTTATGGAGGGCATCGGAAATCGGATGGAGCCGATTGGCGTGTCGACACGTCTATTCGGCGACGTCCGTACGACGACTTCGTACGACGCGTACGACGACGCCGAAGTGACCGAAGTGCAGGTGCAGATGTGACGGAGGTGCAGGGCGATGGCCGGTTTCCGGAGTCTGGCGAGACAGGTGAGGGACCCGCGGTGCGATCTGGCGCTGCGGCGCTACTCGTTGCGCAAGTGCCTTGAGCGATTCGCCCCTTACGGGCACAGGGCGACCTGGGACCACCTGTGCTCCCGGTGGGGGTTCGGCCCCGAGGACCGCTCCCCCGATCCGGCGCGGCTCGTGGCCGCACTGGACGAGCTGGAGCAGGCGCGTTCGGTCTGGCTGGGCTACGAGGTCGAGTTCGCGGACCGGCGCAGGAAGGAGAAGCACGACGGGCTGCGCAGGCCGGGCAGCGTGGACGACTGGCACCGGATGACCTGGGGCGGGTTCGGCGTCGCCTGGTGCGACGACCCGCGGGTCCACCCGCGTGAACCGCTGGCGGAGGTCCTGCGCCGGCTGATCGCCGCACTGCAGCGCGAACCGGGCTCGGGGTGCCCGGTGTGCGGGGGCGTGCGCCTGGTGTGGCAGTACGACCTGGACCACGAGCCGTCCTCGGGTCCGGTCTGCACCGACTGCGGCATCCTGGTGCCGCGCCCCGTCCTCACCGCGGAGGCGCTGGCCTTCGCCCGGCGGGGACGGCTGCTGGTGTCGGCCTGAGTACGCGGGGGTGCGACGGGGATGCCGCACCCCCTTCGCCGGCGGACGCGCGTCAGGGCCGCCGGCCGGGCGAACGGGCGGCGGCGCGGCCGCCGGAGGGTTCGCCCGGACGTTCCACCATCAGCCGTGACCCCGCCCGGCGCTCGCCGAAGGCGTCCTCGGGGTTGGACAGGACACAGCCCTCCAGGGACAGGCAGCCGCAGCCGATGCAGTCGGTGAGGTGGTCGCGCAGCCGGTTGAGCTGCCTGATGCGTTCGTCCAGTTCGGACCGCCAGGCCTCGGACAGGCGCGCCCAGTCCGCCCGGGTGGGCGTGCGTTCCTCGGGGAGTTCGGCGAGCGCCTCGCGGATCGTCGCCAGCGGGATCCCGACGCGCTGCGCGGCCCGCACGAACGCCACCCGGCGCAGCGTGTCGCGTGTGTAGCGGCGCTGGTTGCCGGCGGTGCGGCGGCTGCTGATCAGTCCCTTGGCCTCGTAGAAGTGCAGGGCCGAGACGGCGGCCCCGCTGCGCGCGGACAACTGGCCGACGGTCAGCTCGTGGATCTTCTCGGGAATCTGCGGCACCCCGCAGAGCCTACCCACCGCACCCCGGCCCGGTCCGTTGACAGCGGCCCCGCGGCCCACCATGCTAAGCAGTTGCTTAGAGATGGCGATGTGGGCGACGGACACGGCGCCGCACGACGGAGCAACCCGAGAGGCCGGGCACATGGCAGAGCCGAGGATCTTCACGTCCGCCGACGAGCTGAAGGCGGCGGTGGGCGAGCAGCTGGGGTACACCGACTGGCTGGAGATCGACCAGAAGCGGATCGACCTGTTCGCGGAGGCGACCGGCGACCACCAGTGGATCCACGTGGATCCGGAGAAGGCCGCCGCGGGCCCCTTCGGCACGACCATCGCGCACGGCTACCTGACCCTGTCGCTGCTCCCGCTCTTCGGACCGCAGCTGATGGGCGTCGAGGGCGTGAAGATGGGCGTCAACTACGGCACCAACAAGGTCCGTTTCCCCGCCCCCGTCCCGGTCGGCTCGCGGGTGCGCGCCACCGCGACGATCACCGGCGTGGACGACGTGCCGGGCGGCGTGCAGGTGAGCGTCGGCTTCACGGTGGAGCGCGAGGGCGGGGACAAGCCGGTGTGCGTCGCGGAGTCGGTGGCCCGGTACTACCTCTAGGCCCCGAAGGAGCCGCGCGCCGCCCGCCGCCGGGGCCCCGTGCCGGGCCCCGGTCACTTCCGCCGGGCGTCCGGCTCCTTCGCCCCGACCATCCGCAGCACGAGGTCGGCGTAGAGCGCGCCGACCTCCTCCGGGGTGCGGGGGCCGTCGAGGTTGAACCAGCGGGCGACGTCGATGCAGAGGGAGAGCACGGCGAGCGTGGTTCCGTGGACGTCCAGGACGTCGAACTCGCCCGACGCCACGCCCTCCTCGATGATCCCGCGCACCTCGGCGTCGACCTTGTGGCGCAGCGCGAGGATCTCCGCGCGGGCGTCCGGGCCGAGCGAGTCCAGCTCGTACTGCACGACGCGCGCGGTGGTGCGACCGCCGGCGTGCCAGCGGACGAAGGAGCTCACCGCGTCGGCGAGCCGCTCGGTCGCGCCGCCCTCGCGCCGGGCCGCCGTCCGCAGGATCTCCAGGGCCTTCTCGTGGCCGATCCGGCTGATGCGGTGGAGCAGCTCTTCCTTGGTCTTGTAGTGGATGTAGAGCGCGGCCGGGCTCATGCCGGCGCGGCCCGCGATGTCGCGGGTCGTCGTCGCGTGATAGCCCCGCTCGGCGAAGGCCTCCACGGCGGCCACGAGCAGCCGCCGGGCCGCGTCAGGCGTGACCTCGCCCCACGGCTGCGCCTCGCCGCCGGCCGTCTCCTCCGCCGTAGTCATCGCTCGCCCCTCTCTCGTCAGGGGCACCACCATACCGCCGAAGGTGAGCGGTCGCTTAGCGCGACCGCTCGCCGGAGTGCCGTGGCACCGTCACGGCTTCGCGGGCGCTCCGGTTCCGTCAGAGCTTCTCGAAGGGGTCGTGGTCGGCGAGCAGCCTCTCCAGGCGGGCCTGGTCGACCCGGCTGACGATCTGGCCGGCCTCCTGGCGGTCCCGGATCACCTTGGCGAGGGTGAAGGCGGACGTGACGAGGTAGAGGACGGCGATGGCCAGGAAGCCCCGGACCCAGGCGTCGGCGTTCAGCCGGAAGATCCCGACCGCGGTCGCCGCCATGGCCACCGCGAAGGAGGCGACCGCCTGGCCGTAGAAGGCGGCGGTGCTCTGCTGCTTGACCGGTGTCTCACTCATGCCGACCAGCCTCGGCGCACGGGGCCGCCGGCACATCCGCACAGGTACTCAGCGGAGGTACTCAGCCGGGGCACCCGGCCGGGACCCTCGGCCGGATCCCCACCGAGTTCCCGCGCGGGCCCTCAGAACGCCGAGACCCCCGTCAGAGCGCGCCCGATGACGAGCTTCTGGATCTGGCTGGTGCCCTCGTAGAGGGTCATCACGCGGGCGTCGCGCAGCAGTTTGCCCGCCGGGTACTCGTCGATGTAGCCGTAACCGCCGTACACCTGGAGGGCGTTGTTGGCGGCGCGCACCGCGGCCTCGGAGGCGAAGAGCTTGGCCTTGGAGGACTCCACCGCGAAGGGCAGTCCGCGGTCGATCAGGTCGGCGACCCGCCAGGTCAGCAGCCGGGCCGCGTCCACGTCCACGGCGATGTCGCTGAGCAGTTCCTGCACGAGCTGGTGGTGGGCGATGGACCTGCCGAACTGCTCGCGCTCGCCCGCGTACCGCACCGCCGCGTCCAGCGCGGCCTGGGCTATGCCGACACAGCCCGCCGCCACCGACATCCGGCCCTTGGCCAGCGCCGACATGGCCACCGAGAAGCCCTTGCCCTCCGGCGCCAGCATCGCGGAGGCGGGTACGCGGACGTCCTCCAGGACCAGCTCGGCGGTGGCCTGGCCGCGCAGGCCGAGCTTGCCGTGGAGGGTGCGCCGGCTCAGGCCGGGGGTGTCGGTGGGCACCAGGAAGGCGGAGACGCCCTTGTGCCCGGGGGCGTCGGTGGAGCGGGCGAAGAGCAGGACGACGTCGGCCCAGGTGCCGTTGGTGATGAACATCTTGGTGCCGTTGACGACGTAGTCGCCGCCGTCGCGGACCGCCCGGGTGGCGAGGTTGCCGGCGTCGGAGCCGGTGCCGGGCTCGGTCAGGCCGAAGCAGCCGACCAGCTCGCCGGAGGTCAGCCCCGGCAGCCAGCGCCGCTTCTGCTCCTCGCTGCCCCAGGCGGCGATCGTCTTGGCGACCAGTCCGAGGGAGACGGACACGATGCCGCGCACCGACGAGTCCCCCCGCCCGAGCTCCTCGGTCACCAGGCAGTAGGCGAGGTGGTCGCCGCCGCAGCCGCCGTACTCCTCGTCGACGGTCAGCCCGAGGAAGCCGACCTCGCCGAGCTTCTTCACGATCGACCGGTCGACTTCCTCGGCGCGGTCCCAGGCCACGGCGTGCGGGGTGATCTCGCGCTCGACGAAGTCCCGGGCCAGTCGCCGGACCGCGGCCTGCTCCTCGCTGAGTCCGAGGTTCATGACGGATCACCCCACAAGTGACGGACGGTGCGGACCGTCCCTTAAATTAGCACTGCTAGTTTAAAGACTCAGCCCTACTATGTGCGCCATGGCCCGACCGCGCAAGCCCCTGCTCAGCACCGACCGCATCGTCGCGACGGCGCGGGACCTCGTGGACCGGGAGGGCCTGGCGGCCGTCTCCACCCGCCGGCTCGCCGCCGAACTGGGGGTCAGCGGACCCTCGCTCTACAACCACTTCCGCACCAAGGACGAGATCCTGGAGGTGGTCGCGGACTCGGTGAGCGCCCAGGTCGACCTGTCGATGTTCGAGGACGGCCGCGACTGGCGGACCGCGCTGCACGACTGGGCCGTCTCCTACCGGGCCGCCCTGCGCGACCACCCGAACATCGTCCCGGTCCTCGCCCGCGGCCCCGGACGCCGCCCGGCCGCGCTGCGCCTGGCCGACGCCGTGTACGGCGCGATGGTCGAGGCGGGCTGGCCGCCGGCCCAGGCGACCTCGATCGGCGCGCTGATGCGGTACTTCATCATGGGCTCCGCGCTGGGCTCCTTCGCGGGCGGCTTCGTGGACGACGCGAGCGCCTACGACCCCGCCGACTATCCCCACCTCGGGCAGGCGCACCTGCTGGCCGACCAGCAGGAGAAGATCGACGAGCGGGCCTTCGAGACCGGGCTGACGGCCCTCCTCGACGGCCTGGCGCAGCAGTACGAGCGGGCGGCGCGGACCGCCTGAGCACCCCCGCACGGGGCACTCCCCCGGGGTGCCGCGGGCCTTCCCCACGGACGCGCCCGCCGGCCCCGCGCCACAAGGCTGCCGCCCGGGATGTGGGGCGTCCCGAAGGCGTGGCGCCCGAGAACATGACGTCCGGGATACGTGACGCCCGGGAGCGTGGCGCCCGGGAGCGTGGCGCCCGGGATACGTGACGCCCGGGAGCGTGGCGTCCGAAATCCGCCAGACCTTGCGCGCTCCCCCGCCTAACCTCTGGAGCATGATGAACGTCTCTCCGTCCCGCCGCGCCGCGGGTGCCGCCACGGTCACCGTGGTGCTGTGGGCCTCCGCCTTCGTCTCGATCCGCAGCGCGGGCGCCGCGTACTCACCGGGCGCGCTGGCGCTCGGGCGGCTGCTGTCCGGGGCCCTGGCGCTGGGACTGATCTGCCTGGCGCGGCGGGAGGGGTGGCCGCCGCGGGCCGCCTGGCGCGGGATCGCGATATCCGGGCTGCTGTGGTTCGGCTTCTACATGGTGGCCCTCAACTGGGGCGAGCAGCAGGTGGACGCCGGCACGGCCGCGCTGGTCGTCAACATCGGACCGCTGCTCATCGCCCTGCTCGGCGCGCGCCTGCTCGGGGACCCCATGCCGCCGCGGCTCCTCGCGGGCATGGCGGTCTCCTTCGCGGGCGCGGTGACCGTGGGCCTGTCGATGTCCGGCGCGGGCGGAGCCTCGGTGCTCGGCGTGGTGCTGTGCCTGCTCGCCGCCGTCGCGTACGCCGCCGGGGTCGTCGCGCAGAAGCCGGCGCTGGGCCGGGCGAGCGCGCTGCAGGTGACGACGTTCGGGTGCCTGGTCGGGGCGGTGGCCTGTCTGCCGTTCGCCGGGAGGCTGCTGTCCGACGCCGCCGACGCGCCGGTGCCGGCCACCCTCAACATGGTCTACCTGGGCGTCTTCCCCACCGCTCTGGCCTTCACGACCTGGGCCTACGCCCTGTCCCGGACCACGGCCAGCCGCATGGGCGCGACCACGTACGCCGTTCCCGCCCTGGTGGTGCTGATGTCCTGGCTGGCGCTCGGCGAAGTGCCGGGGCCCGTCACGCTCGTGGGCGGGGTGCTGTGCCTGGCGGGCGTGGCGGTGTCCCGCTCGCGGCCGCGGGTCCCGCGCACGGCCGCGGCCCCGGACGCCCGTCCGGAGCCGCAGCCCGAGCGGGCCTCCTGATCAGGAGCTGCGGGTACGGGCCCGGCTCGCCAGGACCTTGATGCAGACCAGGGCGATCACGGCGAGGGCGACGATGTAGCCGGACACCGCCATCGACGTGCCCGTCGCCTCCAGCAGCAGCACCATCACGAAGGGCGCGAGACCGCCGCCGAACACGGCCGCGATCTGGTAGCCGAGCGAGGCGCCCGTGTACCGCATCTCGGGCGTGAACAGCTCGGCGAACAGCGCGGCCTGCGGGCCGTACATGATGCTGAGGAAGCAGCTCGCGACGAACGTGCCCACCGCCAGCCACAGCAGCGAGCCGGTGTCGATCAGTAGGAACAGCGGTACGGCCCACAGCGCGATGCCCGCCGCGCCGAGCGCGTAGATCCGGATGCGGCCGATGCGGTCGGACAGCGCCGCCGAGGCCGGGATCAGCACGAGCTGGGTGACGCTGACGCAGAGCGAGACGGTGAGCACGGCGCCGCGATCCATGTGCAGGGCCCGGGTGGTGTACTCGAGGACGCCGGTGATCAGGATGTAGAAGGTCGCGGTGTTCACGGCGAAGGACCCTCCGGCGAGGAGGACCGTGCCGAGGTGGCCGCGCAGGATCTCCCGCAGCGGGGAGCCGCGCTCGGCCGCCTCCTTGCGTGCCAGCGCCTCCTCCGCCGCCCGGAACTCGGGGGTCTCCTCGACCCGGGTGTGGATGTACCAGGCCAGGACGAGGACGAGCAGGCCGACCAGGAAGGGCAGCCGCCAGCCCCAGGCCGCGAACGCGGAGTCGCTGGTGAAGGCGCCGGCCAGCAGGAAGACGGTGTTGGCCGTGATCACGCCGATGGGGACGCCGAGCTGGACGACGCTGCCGTAGACACCGCGCCGGCCCTCGGGAGCGTACTCGGTGGCCAGCAGCATCGCGCCGCCCCACTGGGCGCCGACCGCGACGCCCTGCACGACCCGCAGGGCGACCAGCAGGATCGGGGCGGCCACGCCGATGGTCGCGTACGTGGGCAGCAGGCCGATGCCCGTGGTGGCGAGGCCCATCAGGGTCAGGGCCAGGACCAGCATCGGCTTGCGGCCGCGCTTGTCGCCGAGGTGCCCGGCGACGATGCCGCCGATCGGGCGGGCCAGGAAGCCGACCGCGAAGGTGGCGAAGGAGGCCAGCACGCCGGCGGTGGAGCTGCCGGACGGGAAGTAGAGGCCGCCGAAGACGAGGGCGGCCGCGATGCCGAAGACGAAGTAGTCGTACCACTCGACGGCGGAGGCGAGCGCGGCGGCCGTGGCGACCCGGCGGCGGTGCCGGTCGACGGGGGCGGCGGGCGTGGTGAGCGGTTGAGCGGAAGGGGCCGTGTCCATGCGTGCACGCTCCGATGGGTGCGGGGACGGACGGGGGGGAAGCGGGGGGCGGCTCGAGTTCCGGGGAACGTACTGACCGGACGGTATGGACGTCAACGGGTCGCACACCAGCAGTTTTTACCTGTACATGGCACCAAATGCGGCCCGTGGGCACGCCGAGGGCCCGGTCCTCGGTGGGAGGGCCGGGCGCGTCGCGGGGCGGGCTAGAAGACGACCAGGGCCCGGCCGCCCTTCCCGGCCGCCATGTTCTCGAAGGCCGCCGGAATGCCGTCCAGGGCGATCCGATCGGTCACCAGCGCCCCCAGGTCCAGGCGTCCGGCGCGCACGTGCCCGGCCAGCACGGGCAGGTCCTTCGCCGGGTCCGAGTTGCCGTACACGCAGCCGGACAGGGTCCGGCCCCAGTGGAAGATCTCCAGCGCGTTGAAGGTGACCTGCTGGTCCTTGCCCCCGATGCCGACGACCGTGGTACGGCCGCCGCGGCGGGTGGACTCCCAGGCGGCGCGGATGGTGACCGCGCGGCCCACGCACTCGACGGACACGTCGACGCCCTGCCTGCCGGTCAGGGCGCGGATCTCGCGGGGGGTGTCCGCGGAGGCGACGACGTAGTCCGTGGCGCCGGCCGCGCGGGCCAGCTCCTCCTTCTCCGGGGAGACGTCGACGGCGACGATCTTCGAGGCCCCGGCGATCCGGGCGGCCTGCAAGGTGGCCAGGCCCACGCCGCCGACGCCGAACACGGCCACCGTCTCCCCGGGGCGCACCTGCGCCGAGTGGTGCACGGCGCCGTAGCCGGTGAGGACGGCGCAGCCGAGCAGGGCCGCGTCGGTGAGCGGGACGCCCTCGGGCAGCGGCAGGACGCAGGCGGCGGAGACGACGGTCTCCTCGGCGAAGGCGGCGACGTTCAGACCGGGGTGGAGGTCGGTGCCGTCCACGGTGCGGGCGTGGACGTCCGCCGCGCCGTTCAGGGCGTTGGCGCACAACCAGACCTCGCCGAGCGAGCAGGCGTGGCAACGCCCGCACGAGGGCGCCCAGTTGAGGACGACACGGTCGCCGGGCGCGACATGGGCGACGCCGTCCCCGACGGCGACGACGGTGCCGGCGCCCTCGTGCCCGAGGACGGCGGGCACCGGCACCCGCATGGTGCCGTCGGACAGCGACAGGTCGGAGTGGCAGACCCCGGCGGCGGCCAGGCGGACCCGGACCTGGCCGGGACCGGGCTCGGGCAGCTCGATGCCGGTGATCTCCAGCGGGGAGCCGATGGCGGGCAGGACGGCGGCGCGTACGGCCATGGTGGGCAACGCTCCTAGAACTGGAGGGACTTGGTCTGGAGGTACTCGGCGAGGCCGTGCGTGCCGAGCTCGCGGCCGACGCCGGACTGCTTGTATCCGCCGAAGGGGGCGAGGGGGTTGAAGCGGCCGCCGTTGATGTCGACCTGGCCGGTCTCCATCCGGCGCGCGAAGGCCACCGCCTCCGCCTCGTCTCCGGCCCACACGGCGCCCGCGAGGCCGTAGACCGTGCCGTTGGCGATGCGCAGGGCGTCCTCCTCGTCCTCGTAGCGCAGGAGGGTGAGGACCGGGCCGAAGATCTCCTCCTGCGCGATCGTCATCTCGGGGGTGACGTCGGCGAAGACGGTCGGGCTGACGAAGCAGCCCCGCTCGCGCGGGGATTCGGGGCCGCCCGCGACCAGCCGGGCCCCCTCCGCCACCCCCTGCTCGATGTAGCCGCGCACCCGCGCCCGCTGCTTGGCGTTCACCACCGGGCCGATGCGGTCGGCGTACTTGGCGGCGGCGGCCGCGGCGAGTTCGACGGCCGTGTCGTACTGGTCGCGGTGCACCAGCATCCGCGTCCAGGCGCTGCACGTCTGGCCGGAGTTGGACATGACGTTGGCGACGCCGACGTTGACCGCCTTGGCGAGGTCCGCGCTCGGCAGGATGACGTTGGCGGACTTGCCGCCCAGTTCCAGGGCGACCTTCTTCACGGCCGCGCCGGCCGTGGCGCCGATCTGCCGGCCGACGGCGGTGGAGCCGGTGAAGGAGACCAGGTCGACCCCGGGGTGCTCGGCGAGCGCCTGGCCGGCGACCGGGCCGAGGCCGGTGACCAGGTTGAAGACACCGGCCGGGACGCCGGCCTCGTGCACCGCCTCGGCGAACAGCTGGGCGGTGAGCGGGGTGTCCTCGGCGGGCTTCAGCACGATCGTGCAACCCGCGGCGAGCGCCGGGGCGGCCTTGGCGACGATCTGGTGCAGGGGGTAGTTCCAGGGGGTGATCGCGCCGACCACGCCGACCGGCTCGTGGTGGACGACGGAGTTGCCGACCCGCTCCTCGAAGGGGTGCGCCGCCGCGAGCTCCGCGTAGGATCCGGCGACGGCGATCGGCACGGCCGCGTGCACCGCCTGCGAGAACGCGAGCGGCGCGCCGAGTTCGGCGGTGATCGTCTCGGCGATCTCGTCCTTGCGGGCCGCCAGGACGTCCCGGAGGGCCGTCAGCCGGGCGGCCCGCTCGGCGGGCGGGGTCGCCGCCCAGGCGGGGAGGGCGGCCCGGGCCGCGCGCACGGCGGCGTCGACGTCCTCGGCGGTACCGGCCGGGACGGTGCCGACGACCTGCTCGTCGACCGGGTTCACGACCTCGATGGTGTCCCGGCCCGCGGCGGGGCGCCAGGCGCCGTCGATGTACAGGCCGTCGTGTGCCTTCATGGTGCTCCTCCGGGGCGGGGTGCGTCCGTTCGCGGCCGCGCCGCGGACGTCCGCGTCACAACCTGTCGACAGGCCCATAAACTAGCGCCGATAGTTTTTGACCGCCACACCCCGCCCCGCCGAGGGAGCCCGGCCCGCTCACTCCTCCAGGCCCGGCAGCCGGTCCGGGGCGGGGCAGACGCGCTCGCCGTGCTGGTCGAACACGAACAGATGGGCGAGATCGACGAGGAGCGGGACCTGCATCCCGTGGCGCAGCCGGAGGTCCGGGCTGGTGCGCACCACCAGGTCGCCGGTCAGGCGCGGCTCGGCCTCGGCGGGATCGGCGAACCCGGGCCCGGCGTCGGCCGGGTGCTCCAGGACCACCACCGGGCCGGCCCGCAGGGCGCCCGCCCGGTCCCGCAGGCGTTCCAGGACGGTGCCCTCGCGGCGGCGCCGCCGGACCGGGCGGCGGGCGGGCCGCGGGGCCTCCAGATCCGTCACCACGGCGGGGCGGGAACCGGTGTTGAAGTGGACGAGGACCTCGTGCCCCTGGAACTCCACGTGCTCCACCAGCCCGGTGAGCGCCACCTCGCCGGGCCGGGCCGCCGAGCGTTCGGCGATGCGCACGGCCTCCGAGCGCAGGCCCACGATCACCTCGCGGCCCTGCTGCACCCGCAGCAACTGGTGGTCGCGGGAGAGGGGTTCGGGCAGGCGCAGGAACTGCTTGCCCAGGCTGATGGACATCGCGCCGTCCAGCGGGGCGCGGACCATACCGCGCAGCAGGTTGATCCGCGGGGTGCCGATGAAGGCGGCGACGAAGACGTTGCGGGGCAGGGCGTAGACCGCGCGCGGGCTGTCGAGCTGCTGGAGCACCCCGCCGCGCAGCACGGCCACCCGGTCGCCGAGCGACATGGCCTCCGCCTGGTCGTGGGTGACGTAGACCGTGGTGACGCCCAGCTCTCCGGTCAGCCGGGCGATCTCGGCGCGCAGGTGGTTGCGCAGCTTGGCGTCGAGGTTGGACAGCGGCTCGTCCATCAGGAAGGCGGACGGGTGGCGGGCGATCGCCCGGCCCATCGCGACACGCTGGCGTTCACCGCCGGAGAGCTGGCCGGGGAAGCGTTCGAGGAGGTCCTCGATGCCGAGCATCCGGGCCGTGGCGTCCACGCGGGTGCGCGGGTCCGCGCCGGGCGACTCGATGCGCAGCGGGAAGCCGATGTTGTCGCGGCTGGTCATGTTGGGGTAGAGGGCGAAGTTCTGGAAGACCATCGCCATGTCCCGCCCCGCGGGCGGCAGGTCGTTGGCGTACTCGCCGTCGAGCCGCAGCTCGCCCTCGGTGATCTCCTCCAGCCCGGCGATCATCCGGAGCACGGTGGACTTGCCGCAGCCGGAGGGGCCGAGCAGCACCAGGAACTCGCCCGGCGCGATGTCGAGCGACAGGCGGTCCACCACCCGGCCGCCGCCCTTGGTGTAGGTCTTGCTCACGTCGTGCAGAGAGATGGCGCGTGTCATGAGGGTGCCCCCGGGACTCGACCGAGCACTGGCGCTCCGCCGCCGAAACGCCTCGTGCGGGTCGTACGGGGCGTGTGAGTCACGGAAGCTAACGGATTGTGCGCACCGGGGGGAAGACATCGGTCGGGATCGGACGCTCCGTCCAGCGTGCGGGAAAGCGGACGGCGAGATTTCGCCACGCGCGGACGGCCCGTCGGGGGGACGGACGGGCCGTCGGGGGGACGGACGGGCCGTCCGGGCCCGTCAGGCCGTCGAGGTCAGATGGGCGAAGACGACGATGTTGCTGGAGTAGCCGGCCCTGCGGGTGAAGAGGCCGCCGCAGGTGATGATCCGGAGTTCGGGCCGGCGGCTGGGGCCGTACACCTCCTTGTCGGGGAAGCGCGACTTGTCGAAGACCCGCACCTTGTCCACGGTGTAGACGGCGGTACGGCCGTCCGCCCGCCGGGCCTCGACGCGGCTGCCCGGCGCCACCTGCCCGAGCGCGGCGAAGACGGCCGCGCCGGTCGTGGTGTCCCGGTGCCCCACGGCCACCGCGGTGCCGGACTCGCCCGGTGTGGGCCCCTGCTCGTACCAGCCGACCAGCTTCGGCTTGTCCACCGGTGGTGTGCCCAACTCCCGCTTGGCATCGATCCGTACGCCCATGACGGGGGCGTCGATCCCGAGGGAGGGGATGCGCAGCGAGGTCGCCCGGGAGCGGGACAGCGGCGGGGGCGGAGGGGAAGGCGGGGCGGTGGGACTCGCCGACGCCTCCGCGTCCGCCCCGTCCTCCGGGTCCGAGTGCCCGGAGTCCGAGGAGCCCGACCCGTCGTCCCCCGCGCCGGGAACGGCCGGGGCCACGGCGTCCGGGCCGCCGGCCAGGTCCGGCCCGGACCGACCGTGGGGTCCCGCGCACCGGACCCCCGCCGTCACCAGCACGACCGCCAGCACGGTGGTCCTGGCGAGGCGGTAGGCGCGGGTCCGGTACCAGGGGCGCCTGCGTCGGCGCCTACGCGGCACCATGGGGGCGCCGGCGGATCATCCGGAGGTACACCACACCGCTCACCACGACGAGGCCGACGGCCGCGGTCCCGGTCAGCGGCGAGAAGGCCGCGGCGGCCGGGACGAGACCGCCGCCGCCCGCGTGCACACCGCCCCGGGGACCGTCGTGGTCGCCGCGGCCCGGGGCCGCCTGCCCGCGCTCGTCGTCGTCCCGGCCCGACTCCCGGTCGCCGCGGCCGCCCTGGTCCTCGATCTGACCGCCCGGCCCCTGCCCCTCGTGCCGCTCGTTCTCCTCGCGGCAGTTGACGCGGAAGATCTTCTCCCTGGTGGTGCCGCCGGGGACGGCCCAGATCAGCCGGTACTGCCCGTCGGTCAGCCCGAGGGGTTCGGTGTGGCCGGCGCCGGCCGCGAGGACGATGGAGCCCCCCAGGGTGGCGGTGTTGGGCAGCGGGGGCTGCGCCTGGATGGTGTAGGCCACGTTCGTGAGCGCGTCGAAGTTGATGGCGTCCAGGTAGAACCTGCAGACCACCGGGTCGTCCTTCGGGACGCCGAAGGGCACGCCCACCCGGTGGATCTTGATGTCCCCGTTGTCTCCGGGGACGGCCGCGGCTGCGGGTGCCGCCAGCCACGTGGTTCCCGCCGCGGTGAGGGCCGCGAGGACGGCCGCCGCGCCGACACGGGTGCCGTGATTGCGTGGGAGTGTCAGGGGGGACATGCGGGCTCCTCCGAATCAGACGATTTTCATACAATCGCTCTTTTCGTCTGACTCTCTTTCACATCTCCCGCTCCGGTGACCGCACCGGAGCCCGACGCGCCGTCAGAGATCGCCCGTCCGGCGCAACCACGGCCCGCCCCTCATCGGGCCGGGGCGACCTCGACGGGGACGCCGTTGAGGACCGCGTTGCCCGAGAGCGGGTCGAGCAGGCTGCCGTCCAGGAGCTGGTTGACGTTGACCCCGGGGTCAGTGGCGGCGTGCGTCAGCCGGGTGCCGGGCCGGTCGTGGCCCCAGCCGTGCGGCAGGCTCACCACGCCGGGACGCACACCGTCGGTGACCTCGGCCGGGGCGGTCACCTCTCCCCCGGCGCCCTTGACCCGCACCGGGGCCCCGTCGCGGATGCCGAGGCGGGCGGCGTCCTCGGGGTGGACGTGCAGGGTGCAGCGGTTGGAACCGCCGGTCAGGGCGGGCACGTTGTGCATCCAGCTGTTGTTGGAGCGCAGATGGCGGCGGCCGACGAGGAGGAGCCCGGCCGGGCGTTCGCGCAGGGCCGCCCGCAGGCGCGGCAGGTCGTCCGCGAGCGGCCGCGGCAGCAGCTCGACCTTGCCGCTGACCGTCCTCAGCGGCTGCGGCAGGCGCGGGCGCAGCGGGCCGAGGTCGATGCCGTGCGGGTGCGCGAGCAGCTTCTCCAGACTCAGCCCGTCGGGCCGTACGCCGAAGCCGTCGCCGTAGGGGCCGAGGCGCAGCATCAGGTCGAGGCGCCGCTCGGGGCCGGTGTCGCCGGTGAGCCGTGCGGCGAGTTCGTGCGGGTCGCGGCCGTGGACGGGTGAGTGCGCGTCGCGGACCGCCTTGCCGAGGGTCTGGTCGATCACCATCGTGTCGACCGCCGACGGGTCGGTGCCGTCCATGCCCGTCACGGCCAGGATCAGCCGGGCCAGGATCTCGGTCTCGGCCATCCGGCCGGGCTCCAGGGGGACGGCCGGGCGGGTGTAGCGGACCTGGTGGCGTACGGCGAGGGTGTTGAAGGCGAAGTCGTGGTGCGGGCTCTGCGCGGGCGGCGGCGGGGGCAGGACGACGTCGGCGTGGCGCGAGGTCTCGTTCAGGTACGGGTCGACGCTCACCATGAAGTCGAGCGACTCCAGGGCCTTGTCGAGCCGGGCGCCGTCGGGTGCGGACAGCACGGGGTTGGCGGCGACGACGACCAGGGCGCGGACGGGCTCGCCGTCCTCGGTGGCGGTGTCGATCTCCTCGGCGAGCGCGGACAGCGGCAACTCGCCCTTCGCCTCGGGGTGCTTGCTCACCCGGGAGTGCCAGCGCCCGAGCGCGAAGCCGCGGCCGGGCCCGGCCGGCCGGGGCGCCTTGTCGGTGGCCGCCTGCGGGAAGAGGGCGCCGCCGGGCCGGTCGAGGTTGCCGGTGAGGATGTTGAGGACGTCCACCAGCCAGCTGGCTAGGGTGCCGTGCGCGACCGTGCAGATGCCGATGCGCGCGTACACGGCGGCGGCGGGTGCGGCGGCGAGCTCACGGGCCAGCGCGCGGATCGTCCCGGCCTCCACGTCGCACGCCCCGGCGACCTCCTCGGGGGCGAAGTCCTTCATCGCCTGGGCGAGTTCGTCGAGGCCCTGGACGTGCGGGTCCAGCGCGCCGAGGGCGACGAGGCCCTCCTCGAAGAGCACGTGCGCCATCGCCGCGAGCAGCAGGGCGTCGGTGCCGGGCCGGATCGCGACGTGCCGGTCGGCGAGGCGCGCGGTGCGGGTGCGGCGCGGGTCCACGACCGTGAGGGTGCCGCCGCGGGCCCTGAGCGCCTTGAGCCTGCCGGGGAAGTCGGGGGCGGTGCACAGACTGCCGTTGGACTCCAGGGGGTTGGCGCCGATCAGGAGCAGATGGCCGGTGTGGTCCAGGTCGGGCACGGGGATGGCGTTCGCGTCGCCGTAGAGCAGGCCGCTGGAGACGTGCTTGGGCATCTGGTCGACCGTGGAGGCGGTGAAGAGGCTGCGGGTGCCGAGGGCGCCGAGCAGGATGGGCGGATAGAGGGCGCCGGCCATGGTGTGCACGTTGGGGTTGCCGAGGACGACGCCCACGGCGTGCGGCCCGTACCGCTCCACGACCGGCCGGATCCCGGCGGCCACGGCGTCGAACGCCTCCTCCCAGGTGGCCTCGCGCAGCTCGCCGTCCTTGCGTACGAGCGGGGCGCGCAGCCGGTCCGGGTCGCCGTCGACGGCCCCGAAGGCCGCGCCCTTGGGACAGATGAACCCCTTGCTGAACACGTCCTCGCGGTCGCCGCGGGCGCCGGTGACCCGGGTGCCTTCGACGGTGAGCGTCAGCCCGCAGGTGGCCTCGCACAGGGGGCAGATTCGCAGGGCGGTGCGGGACACGGGTCCTCCCGGAGGGGCGGCGGCAGCGGCGCTGGGACGGGGGTGAGCATACCGACCGGTAGGCATGGAGGGGAGGGCCGCGGAGGTATCGCCGGGAATTCCGGTCCCGGCCCGCCCCGCCGGGCCTAGTCGAGCACGCGCCCCAGATAGGCCCGCAGCAGGGCGCGCGTCTCCTCGACGATCTTCCCGTCGCCCTGCGGGTCCACCCGGAAGGCCAGTTGGACGAGGGTGTCGGCGGTCTCCACGGCGACCAGGAAGACCCGCCGCAGATCCTCGTCGGGCTCGCGGCCCAGATGGCCGGAGAGCAGTTCGGTGAGGCGGTCGGCGACGCGGTGGTTGGGCTCGGCGTGCCGGGCGCCGACGGGGATCTGGTTGCCGAAGTCGACGAGCGAGAAGCCGGGGGCGGTGCGCTTCATCGCCAGGTACTCGTCGAGCACGGCGTCCATGGCCGCGCGCCAGTCCGCCGCGGGAGGCGGGCCGGGCACCCCGGAGGCGGCCCCGGGCTCCTCGCCGGGCGCGGGCGTGGCGGATTCCGGACCGGCGGCCCGCCGCAGACGCTCGCCGACCCGGTCGGTGTACCGCTCCAGGTTGCGCTGCGCGAGCGCGTCGACCATCGCCCGCTTGTTGCCGAAGAAGCGGTAGACGGAGCCGATGGGCACACCGGCCCGCTGGGCGACGGCGCGCGTGCTCAGGGCGTCGTAGCCCACCTCGTCGAGCAGGTCGGCGCAGACGTCCAGGATCCTGGTCAGCCGTTCGGCGCTGCGCCGCTGCACGGGCACACGGCGGAGCGATCTCGCGTGGGGCACGCCCCTCATGATGCCGTTCCGCGGCGATCCGGTGAAGCGCACCCCGGTCGCGCTCCGGGGGTGCGCCGCCCCGTGGCCCCGGAAGGTAGCGGCCGTCCCCCGCACGGAGGGCCCCGCCCTCTTGCGCGGGAGCAACCGCAATCCTACGGTGTTGCATAGGAATCAGGGCGCAAGGGAGCGATCATGAGCGGGGACGCACGCAAGACCGCCGAGGGACTGACCTACCTCTCCGGTTTCGGCAACGAGCACAGCTCCGAGGCGATGCCCGGAGCGCTGCCCGAGGGCCGCAACTCGCCGCAGCGCGCCCCCCTCGGGCTGTACGCGGAGCAGCTGAGCGGTACGGCGTTCACCGAGCCGCGCGCCCACAACCGCCGCTCGTGGCTGTACCGGATCCGCCCCTCGGCCGCGCACCCGGCCTTCGCCCGCACCGCCAACGGCGCGCTCCGCACGGCGCCCTTCAACCAGACGGTGCCCGACCCCAACCGCCTGCGCTGGAACCCGCTGCCGGAGCCCCCCGCGGGCACGGACTTCCTGGCCGGCCTGTGGACCCTCGGCGGCAACGGCGACGTCACCCAGCGCACCGGCGTCGCGGTGCACCTCTACACCGCCAACTCCTCGATGGAGCGGGTCTTCAGCGACGCCGACGGCGAGCTGCTGATCGTCCCGGAGCGGGGCGGGCTGCTGCTGCACACGGAGTTCGGGATGCTGCACGCCGAGCCCGGCCACGTGGCGCTGATCCCGCGCGGAGTGCGCTTCCGGGTCGAGCTCCTGGACACCGAGCCGGACGGCGGGCTCCGCGAGGCCGCGCGCGGCTACGTCTGCGAGAACTACGGCGCCCCCTTCCGGCTGCCCGACCTCGGCCCGATCGGCGCCAACGGCCTCGCCAACGCCCGTGACTTCCGCGCCCCGGTCGCCGCCTTCGAGGACGTCGAGGGCCCGGTGGAGGTGGTGAACAAGTTCTGCGGCAACCTCTGGAGCGCCACCTACGGCCACTCCCCGCTCGACGTCGTCGCCTGGCACGGCAACTACGTGCCGTACGTCTACGACCTGCGCCGCTTCAACGTCATCGGCACGATCTCGTACGACCACCCGGACCCGTCGATCTTCACGGTGCTGACCTCGCCGTCCGACACCCCGGGCCTGGCCGGCGTCGACTTCGTGGTGTTCGCGCCGCGCTGGCTGGTGGGCGAGGACACCTTCCGGCCGCCGTACTTCCACCGCAACGTGATGACCGAGTACATGGGCCTGATCGAGGGCGCCTACGACGCGAAGGCGGAGGGCTTCGTGCCGGGCGGGGGCTCACTGCACAACATGATGTCGGCGCACGGCCCGGACCGGGAGACGTTCGACCGGGCGAGCGCGGCCGAGCTGCGGCCGCAGAAGATCGACGACGGTCTCGCGTTCATGTTCGAGACCCGGTGGCCGCTGACGCTCACGCCACAGGCGGCACGGGCGGAGCACCTGCAGCGGCGGTACGACGACGTGTGGCAGGGCCTCGAACGGCACTTCCGCCCGTTGCGCTGAACGGTGCCGCCCGGTACGGATAGGCCCGTGACCTCTTTCGCCCCGGATTCGATCGTCCTGAACCGCAAGCTGCCGCTGTGGTACCAGGTGTCCCAGTCGCTGCGCGCCTCCATCCTCGGCCGTTCGGCCCGGGACCCGCTGCGCCTGCCCACCGAGGAGCAGTTGGCGGGGCACTACGGGGTGAGCGTGCTGACCATGCGGCAGGCGCTGAAGGAGCTGGAGGACGAGGGACTGATCACGCGCCACCGCCGGCGCGGCACCTTCATCGAGCCAGGTGCCACCCGTGGCGCGCCGGTCCGGCTCCTCGGCTCGGTCGACGCGATCGTGGCCCAGCAGTCCGGCATGACGACCGAGCTGCTGGACCACGGCCGGGCCCCCGTGCCCGCCGAACTCGCCGAGTACTTCCCCGATCTCGGCGAGGTGGCGACGTACCACCGGCTGCGCAGCGACGAGAAGACCGGCGAGCCCACCAACCACGCCCGCAACTACGTCCGTCCGGAGCTGGCCGCGCGGATCGAGCTGGGCGATCTGGTGCGGTGGCCGATGACGAAGGTGCTGCGGGACGTGGTGGGCGCGGACATCAGCCGGATCACCGACACCGTGGAGGCGCGGCTGGCCGACCCGGAGACCGCGCGGCTGCTCGAAGTGCCGCTGCTCAGCCCGATCCTGCACTACACGGGGGTCACCTACGACGCCCAGGGGCGGCCGCTCGACGTGGCGGTCATCCACTACCGGGGCGACCGCTTCTCCTTCACGGTCACGCTCGAGGCCACCTGACCCGCCCCCGCCGTACCGGCGGCCCGTCGTACGATGCCCGGCGTGACGCGCGACGACGCTCCGCTGCTGGCGGACCTCATGCCGTGGTCCGTCGCACCGCCGCGGCTGGGCCGGGGGTGGCCGGCGGCCCCCGACGCGGCGTGCCTGAAGACCCGCTGGGACGCCCTGCTCGAGGCCGACGGGCCCGGCCGGGAGAGCCTGTTCGAGCCGACGCGGTCGCGCACCGCGCACACGGCGGTCGGGCAGCTGCCCGGACGATCCGGCGGCACCGGGAAGCTGATCCGCGCCACGGGCCCGTGCGCGGAGCCGGTGCGCGTGCTGTACGGGGCTTTCGACGAGCAGTGGCTGATCCCCGACCACCGCCTGATCGACGCGGCCCGCCCCGAGCTGTGGCGGGTGGCGGACGCCGCGCAGGTCTTCGCCGTGGAGACGGGCGCCGCGCCCGGCGCGGCGGGCCCACCGCTGCTGGCCACCTCCCTGCTGCCGCTCCTGCGCCCGGGGCGCGTCCGCCCGCTGTACCGGCGCCCCGGCGGCGCGGAGCCGAACCTGGCACCGGGCCTGGCGGACCACCTGGCCGCCCGTCTCGGGCACTCCCCCGCCCCGGTGGACGTCCTCGCCTGGATCCTGGCGACGGTGCGCCCCGGCCCGGACGGACTCGCCGTCCCGCTCACCTCCGACCCCGCACTCTGGTCCGCGGCGCTGGAGGTCGGCCGCCGGACGCTGTGGCTGATGCGGCGCGACGGCGAACGCCCGAAGCTCCCCGGCGGCCGCCGCCCCTACGTCCGCGCCCCGCTGCCGCCGCGCCCGCTGACCCTGCGCTACGACCGGGACGAGGAGACGCTGCACCTCGACGAGGGCCGTATCTCCCCGGTGCCGCCGGGGGCCTGGGACTTCGAGGTCGGCCAGGTGCGCGTCCTGGAGCAGTGGTTCGCGGCCCGGACCGGGGAGGCCCAGCCGGGCACCCTGGCCGCGATCCGGCCGGCGGTCTGGCCGCAGACGTGGACCTCGGAGCTGCTGGAGCTGATCACGGTCCTGGCGCTGCTGGCGGAACTGGGGCCGCGGCGGGAGGCGTTGGAGCCGTCCTCCCCGATCACCGCGGCCGAGTTGCGGGCGGCGGGCGTGCTGCCGGTCCCGGGCGCGGCCCGCCGGCCCGCCTCCGTCCTCGACCATCACGAGGAGGGGCCGGAGGGGCAGTTCGCCCTGCTGTGACGGCGCACCGGCCCGTGCGGGCACCCCGGCCCGCGTCGGCACCGCGGCCCGCGTAGGCATCCCGGCCGGCGCTCGCGCCTCGGCCCGCGCCACGCGATCGGCCCGCGCCCGCGCAGGGGCTCGGCCGCCCGGCTCCGCCTCAGCCGCGCGGCTCGAACCCGTCCAGCACCCGCCTCAGCGCCCGTTCGAACACCGCCTCCAGGTCGATCGGCCCCGCGTCCTCCTGGAAGGCCGCCGCCATGCGCGGATAGGCGCCGGTGGCGATCTGACCACCGAGGTAGGCGATCCGCACCGCGGTCTCCTGCTCCTCCGACCAGGGCAGCGAGCGGGTGCGCTCGGCGGTGGCCAGCTCGTTGGACACGTACATCGTCACCACCGCGTTGAGCATGGCGACCAGTTCCATCTTGGTGCCGTAGGACGCCTCCAGGGGGTCCAGGCAGGTCAGGCAGTGCTCCAGGTAGCGCAGGGCGTGGGGGCTGAAGCCGTAGATCCCGGACATCAGACGGGGCAGCCAGGGGTGGCGCCGCATCAGGTCGCGGGTCTGGTGGCCGACCCGGACCATGTCGGCCCGCCAGTCCCCGGACGGCTCCCACAGTTCGTGCTCGGCGCTGACGGCGTCCACCATCAGCTCGTACAGGTCCTCCTTGCGGGGGACGTAGTTGTACAGCGACATCGTCCCGCAGCCCAGTTCGGCGGCGACGTGCCGCATGGACACCGCGTCCAGCCCGCCGGCGTCGGCGATGCGCACCGCGGCGGCCGCGATGTCGGCCCGGCTGTACGCCGGCTTCGGGCCCCGTCCCGTCCGCTCGGGACGGGCCCAGATCACTTCGGGTACGGCCGCTCGGCCAGCCATCGATCATCACCTCGCCCCACCATCGTAGTTACGTACACCGTACGTAGTGCGCTATGGTCGGGGCATGACTTCTACGTACGCTGTACTTAGTGAGGGTCTGGAGAAGCGGTTCGGGGAGGTCCGCGCCGTGCGCGGGCTGGACCTCGCCGTGGCCGAGGGGACCGTCTGCGGGCTCCTCGGACCGAACGGCGCGGGCAAGACCACGGCGGTACGGCTGCTCACCACGCTGCTGCGGCCGGACGCGGGGTCGGCGCGCGTCGCGGGACACGACCTGCTGCGCGAGGCGGCCGCCGTGCGGAGCCGCATCGCCGTCACGGGGCAGTCCGCGTCGGTGGACGGGGACCTCACCGGGCGGCAGAACCTGCGGCTGTTCGCCCGGCTGCACCGGGTCCGGGACCCGCGGGCCCGGGCCGGCGAGCTGCTGGACCGGTTCGGCCTGGCCGACGCCGCCGACCGGCCGGCGTCCACCTACTCGGGCGGGATGCGGCGCCGCCTGGACCTCGCGGCCAGCCTGATCCGCCGCCCCGACGTGCTGTTCCTGGACGAACCGACCACCGGGCTCGACCCGGCCGGCCGCACCAGCGTCCGGGACGCCGTGGGCGAGCTGAAGCGGCAGGGCACCACGGTGCTGCTGACCACGCAGTACCTGGAGGAGGCCGACCAGCTCGCCGACGAGATCGCCCTGGTGGACCGCGGCCGGGTCGCCCACACCGGCTCGCCGGGCCGGCTGAAGGCGCTCATCGGCGCGCACGCGGAGGTCGTCGTCGCGCACACCGACGCGATGACGCGGGCGGCGGCCGTCCTGGACCGACTCACCGGCGCCGAGCCGGTCTTCGACCACGACCGGCGGGCCGTGGGCGCGGTCTCCACCGACCCGACCCTCACCCTGCCCCGACTGGTCCGCGAACTCGACGCGGCGGGGGTGCCGTTGCTGGACGCGAGCCTGCGGCCACCGACCCTCGACGACGTCTTCCTCCGGCTGACCGCAGAGTCCCCCGCCCCCTCCACCGACCCCGAGGAGCTCGTGGCATGAACGCGTTGACCTACGACGGCACGGCGATGACGGTCCGGCAGCTGCGCCGGGTCCGCAACAACCCGGGGCTGGCGATCCTCTCCCAGCTGATGCCGATCAACATGCTGCTGTTCTTCGGCTACGTCTTCGGCAGCGCGCTGGCGATGCCCGGCCGGGAGTACCGGTCCTTCCTGGTGCCGGGGCTGCTGGTGGCGACCGCCGCGGGCGGGGTCATGACCGGGATGTTCCAGGCGGCCCAGGACACGCACCGGGGCGTGATGGACCGCTTCCGCACGATGCCGGTGAGCCGGGCGGCGGTGCCGCTCGGGCAGGTCGTGGCGGATCTGGCGGTCACGGCCGTCGGGACGGTGCCGCTGCTGCTGGTGGGCCTCGCGGTGGGCTGGCGGGCCGAGGGCTCGGTGCCGGCCACGCTGGGCGCGGTGGGCCTGCTGCTGCTGTTCCGGCTCGCATGCACCTGGGTCGGCGTCTTCCTCGGGCTGCTCACCCGCAGCGAGGAGGCCGCCGGGCAGCTCGGCGCCTCGACCTTCCTGCTGCCGCTGCTGTCCAACGCTTACATCCCCACCGACAACCTCGCGGGCTGGCTGCGCACCCTCGCCGAGTGGAACCCGATCAGCGCGGTGACCACGGCCCTGCGGACCCTCTTCGGCAACGCGCCCGTCCCCGAGGGCGCCGCCTGGCCGGTCGCCCACCCCGTCGCCGGCTCCCTGGCCTGGTGCGCCGTCCTGATCACGGTCTTCGCCCCGCTCGCCGTACGCCGCTGCACCCACGGGGAGCGCTGACCGGAACCGCGTCCACACCCCTGCCCGGCAGCGCCCCGTCGTGTGGGCGGCTGCTGACAAAGGTGGTGTCCGCGGGTCATGATCCGGGGCATGGAGCAACTCCCCCTGCCCCTGGAGGGCATCACCGTCGTCGCCGTCGAGCAGGCCGTCTCGGCCCCCTTCGCGACCCGTCAGCTCGCCGACCTCGGCGCCCGGGTCGTGAAGGTCGAGCGGATCGACGGCGGCGACTTCGCGCGCGGGTACGACACCGCCGCCGGCGGGCTCGCCTCGCACTTCGTGTGGTGCAACCGCGGCAAGGAGTCGATCGCGCTGGACCTCAAGGACCCCCGGGGACTGGCGGCCGTGCGGCGGCTGGTGGCGGACGCGGACGTGTTCGTGCAGAACCTCGCGCAGGGGGCGGCGGCCCGGCTCGGGCTGGACGCGGCCACGCTGTGCTCCGCGCACCCGCGGCTGATCGCCGTCGACATCTCGGGTTACGGCTCGGCGGGGCCGTACGCGGACAAGCGGGCGTACGACATGCTCGTGCAGTGCGAGGCGGGGCTGGTGTCGGTGACGGGCACGCCGGAGCAACCGGTGAAGGCGGGAATCCCGGCGGCGGACATCGCGGCGGCCATGTACGCCTTCTCGGGCGTCCTGGCGGCCCTGGTGCGGCGTGGCACCACCGGTCGCGGCGGCCCGGTGGAGGTGTCGATGCTGGAGGCGCTCACGGAGTGGATGGGGCACCCGCTGCACCACGCGATGCACGGCGGCGCCGCCCCCGCGCGCACCGGACTCGCGCACGCGGTCATCGCGCCGTACGACGCCTACCCGACGGCCGACGGCGGGAGGGTGCTGCTGTCGGTGCAGAACGACCGGGAGTGGCGGCGGCTGGCCGAACAGGTGCTGGAGCGTGCCGACTTGGGCGCGGACCCGGCGTTCGCGACGAACGCGGCGCGGGTGGCGCACCGGGAGCGCACCGACGACCTGGTCGCGAAGGCGCTGGGCGCGCTGGACGCCGACGAGGCGCTGGCCCGGCTGGAGGGCGCGGGCATCGCGTGCGCACGCCTGAGGGACCTGCACGAGGTGGCGGAGCATCCGCAGCTGGCGGCCCGGGAGCGGTGGCGGGAGGTGGGGACGCCGGTCGGGCCGCTGCGGGCTCCGCTGCCGCCGATCACGCTGCCGGGCGCGGCGGAGCCGCGGATGGGGGACGTGCCCGCGCTCGGACAGCACACCGAGGCGCTGCTGCGTGCCGTGGGGATGACGGACGACGAGATCGCAGCGTTGCGCCGGGACGGCGTGGCGGCCTGAACGCGGGCCCTGGAGGGACGCGGGTCCTCGGGAAGACGGCCCGGAGGGACGCCGGTGGCGCTCAGTGCCCGCCGAACAGCGAGCGGCGCAGCCGGCGCAGCGGCGCGAACAGCGACACCCGGCGGACCCGTGCCCCCCTGCCCGTGCGGTCGTGCGCGTTCCGCGCGGTCAGCTCGCGCATCAGCGAGGTCGCCTCGGCCGTCTCGCGCTGCGGGACGGCGGGGCCGGCCAGCACCGAGAGATGGCGGTCGAGGCGCGAGCTGGTCGCGCTGCTCCCGCACGTGATCGCAGGGACCCTCGCCCTGCTGCGCACAGTTATCTGCTCCATGTCACTCCCCACCCGTACGAGTCCACCCGGCCCGGGCAGAGTAACCCTATCGCCCCGTTGCGGCACTCGTGTATCGCGGTCACAGGATTCACCTACCCCGTAAGGGGGTTGACGACTACCCTCCGAATCCGACCGATTTCAAGGCGAGTTGAACAATTGGCTGCGTAGTCGGCCGATCTGAGCCCCCGTTCGGTTCGACGGTCACGGCGAGTGACGTGGACGCCGGAGTGAGACCCGCGGCGACCAAGGGCGTGTCGGCCTCGAAGAGCCCGAGGGAGCGCGGTTGTGCGCCGGGGCGCATGAGCCACAGCTGCCGCACCCGGCCGCTCGGCGCGGGGCCGTATCCGCTCAGGGTGACGACGGCCCGCCCCTCCGAGGCGGAAGCGATCACTCCGATACTGCCGCCCCGCGCGTCCTGGCCGGTGGCGGCCCGCGCGTCGGAGGCGCCGAGAACGTGGGCGATCTCACGTGCCCGGTCCCGCTGCGCCTCCGCCTGGTCCTGCGCCTCGCGGGCCTGCACGGCGAAGAGCGCGGCCACCACGAGCGCCGCGGCGGCGGTCACGGTGGCGAACGGGACGAGCAGGAGGCGCGGCCGGGGCGCACGGGTGCGCGCGGGCGGCGGCTGCGTGCCCCAGACGTGCGGCGGCAGTTGGGGTGTGTGGCCGCGGGCCGGGGCGGGCTCCTGCGGAGTGGTGCGCACGGCGGCCAGCACCCTCGCGCGCAGCGCGGCCGGGGCCGGGGCCGCCGCGGAGCAGGCCAGGCGCACCGCGTCCTCGGACAGTGCCCGGACCTCGGCGGCGCAGGGGTCGCAGTCCTTCATGTGCTTCTCGAATCGGAGGCGTTCGGCGGGTTCCAGCGCGTCGAGGGCGTAGGGCGCGGCGAGGGAGTGCAGGTCCTCGCGGCGGAACAGGCGGCCGAGCCGGCTCATGCCGCACCTCCCAGGCACTCGCGCATACGGGTGAGCCCGTCGCGCATCCGCGTCTTGACCGTGCCCAGCGGCAGCGAGAGCCGCTCGGCCACCTCACGGTAGGTGTAGCCGTCGTAGTAGGCGAGGGTGAGGGACTGCCGCTGGAGGGCGGTGAGCCGGTCCAGGCAGCGCCGTACCCACTGCCGCTCCAGCCCGGCCTCGACCTCCTCGGCGACCTGGTCGAAGGCGGGCGAGGCGGCGCGCAGGGCCTCGCGCTGATCGCGTTCGCCGGCGGCGCGGGCGCTGCGCACCCGGTCGACGGCGCGCCGGTGGGCCAGGGTGAGCACCCACGACAGGGCGCTGCCGCGGCCGGGGTCGAACCGCCGGGCGGAGCGCCAGAGTTCGAGCAGCACCTCCTGGGCCACCTCCTCGGACTGCGCGGGGTCGCGCACCACCCGCCGCACCAGCCCGTACACGGGCCCGGACACCAGACCGTAGAGCTCCTCGAATGCCTTCTGGTCGCCCCCTGCGACGAGCACCAGAAGTTCGTCCGCCTCCACTGCCGTCCCCCTCTCCGCCGGCCGCCGCGGGCCGGTCCCTCAGGCGAGGCGTCCGCGGTGCGCACACCTCCTGACGGTGTTACGGATCAGCGGGCCGAAAACGCGGGTCGAGCAGGCGGAAAGAAAAATCTCCGCGCCGACCAATCCGCCTCCGCGGGGTCTCCGAATGCCCGGTCGACAGGCAAGTCGGCACTGAGGACGGAACGGCATGACACCTATTTCCAGTCTCTGGGGCGGTCCGGGGCGCAGGGGCCTGGCCGGCCTCGTCTGCGCGGCGCTGGCCGCCGGGGGGCTCACGGCCGTCGGCGTGGCCGCGCTGGAACCGGGGGCGGCCTCCGCCTCCAGCCACCGGGAGGCCCCGCTCATCTCGGGCACCCCGCAGTACGACAACACCGACGTGTACGCGTTCGTCAGCCCGGACAAGCCCGACACCACGACGATCGTGGCGAACTGGATACCGTTCGAGGAGCCGGCCGGCGGACCGAACTTCTACACCTTCGCGGACGACGCGCAGTACGACCTGCACGTGGACAACAACGGCGACGCGCAGAGCGAGCTGATCTTCCGCTACACCTTCACGACGCACGTCAAGAACAAGAACACCTTCCTCTACAACACGGGTCCGGTGAGGAGCCTCGACGACCCGAACCTCAACGTCACGCAGACGTACGACATCGACCTCATCAAGCTGCGCCACCAGAAGCTGGTCTCCAAGACGCGCCTCGCGGACAACGTGCCGGTCGCCCCGTCGAACGTCGGCAAGGCGTCGATGCCCGACTACGGCAAGCTGCGCGACCAGGCGATCCACAAGACGGCCGGCGGCGCGGCGACCTTCGCCGGGCAGGCCGACGACCCCTTCTTCCTCGACCTGCGCGTCTTCGACCTGCTGTACGGCGGGAACCTCTCCGAGGTGGGCCGGGACACCCTCAAGGGCTACAACGTCAACTCGATCGCCCTGCAGGTGCCGAACGACCTGATCCGCGAGTCGGCCGCCCAACCGGTTGTGGGCATCTGGTCGACCACCCAGCGCAAGAACGCCCGCGACGGCTGGAGCCAGGTCTCGCGCCTCGGCAACCCGCTGGTCAACGAGGTCGTCAACCCGCAGAAGGACAAGGACAGGTTCAACGCGTCCGCGCCCTGGGACGACGCGCAGTTCCTGAAGAACGTCACCAACCCCGAACTGCCCAAGCTGATCGAGCAGATCTACAAGATCAAGGCGCCCGCCGAGCCGCGCAACGACCTGGTCGACGTCTTCCTCAAGGGTGTGAAGGGCCTCAACCAGCCGCCGCACGTGAAGCCGTCGGAGGAGCTGCGCCTGAACACCTCCGTCAAGCCGAGCGCGCACCCGAAGCGGCTGGGCGTCCTCGACGGCGACAACGCGGGCTTCCCCAACGGCCGCCGACTCACCGACGACGTGGTCGACGAGGCGCTGCAGGTGATGGAGGGCGAACTGGTCGGCTCCAAGAACGACCTGGGCGACGCGGTCGACGCCAACGACAAGAAGTTCGAGAAGTACTTCCCCTACGTGGCCCAGCCGACGTCCGGTTCGCGCGGGCAGCTCGCCAAGGGCACGACCAGCGGGACCGACGTGCGCAGCCAGCTCGGCGACGCGCTGCAGCCGGCGGGCGCGTCCTCCGGCTCCGGCGACACCGTCCTGATCGCCTCCTCGGCGGCCTCGGGCGCGGCCGGGATCCTGCTCCTCGGCACGGCTCTGGCGTGGTGGCGCCGCCGGATGCGCCGGCCGTACTGACCCGCCGGCCCCACCGACTGGCGCGGCCCGCGCTCACCCCATCCCCCACGGCGCGGGCCGCGCCGCCCCACGCGACGACTTCGTCCACCACCGAGCACATCGCACCACCCAGGCGACCGAGGAGAGGGCATGGCCCCGCGGAGCAACGACAACGCGCCGGACGACGGCCCGGGCGACCACCCCGCCGTACCGCCCACCGCAGAACCCGCCGAACCGCCCGCCCGGCCCGCCGTGGCGGCGGACGGAAGGACGGTGGACGCCGGGACGGTGGACGCGGCGGAGGAGCCGGCCGACAGGGGCGACGCGCGGGTCGCCACGGCGGACGCGGGGCGCGAACCCACCCGCCGCGACGACACGCGGACCACCATTGCGGGAGCGACGGAACAACCCACCGACGCCGACGACACACCGACCACCGCGGCGGACGCGGCCGAACACCCGAGCGACAGCGACGGGCGAGTGGCCGCCGTGCGGCGGGTCGCGGCGGCCGGACGGCGGTGGCGGGCGGCGCGGCTCGCCGGCTCCTCGCTGCTGCTGGCCGTGGCGCTCACCGGCGGGGCGATCGCCGTGGGGGCCGCCCGGGACCCGGGAGGCGTGCCCGCGGCCTCCGCGGCCCCCGCCGTGTCGCCCGAACTGCTCGCCGGCGGCGGCCTCGACGCGAGCGTCGTCTCGCTCCAGGCCCATCTGCGCGGGCAGCCCCGGGACCACGACGGCTGGGCCACCCTCGGACTCGCCTACGTCGAGCAGGCGCGCACCAAGGGCGACCCGGCGCTCTACCCGCGGGCCGGGCGGGCGCTGGCCCGCTCGCTGGAGCTGGCGCCCGGCAACGATGTGGCGCTGGCCGGGCGCGCCGCGCTCGCCGCCGCCCGGCACGACTTCGTGGACGCCCTGGCCTACGCGGACCGTGCCCTGCGGCAGAACCCGTACAGCGAGCGCGCCCTGTCCTCGCGCATCGACGCCCTGGTGGAACTCGGCCGGTACGGCGAGGCGGCGCGGGCCGCCGACACGGCCGACGCCCGGCGCCCCGGCATCCCCGTCTTCACGCGCTACGCCTACGTGCGCGAACTGCGCGGCGACGTCAGCACCGCCCGCCGCGTCCTCACCCGGGCCCTCGACTCCGCCACCTCCCCGGGCGACATCGCGTACGTCGCCACGCAACTCGGCCTGCTCGCCTGGAACCAGGGCGACTACCGGACCGCCCTGCGCCAGTACGCGCGGGCGCTGGCCGCCGACGACGCCTGCCTCCCCGCCCTGGAGGGCCGCGCCCGGGCCCGGGCCGCGAGCGGTGACCGCGCGGGCGCCCTCAAGGACATGGAGGCCGTCGTCGCCCGCTACCCGCTGCCCGGCCCGCTCGTCGCACTCGGCGAGCTGTACGAGGCCCGGGGCGCCGCCGGCGACCGGAAGCGGGCGCACGCGCAGTACGCCCTCGTCGACGCCTGGATCGCGCTGGCCCGCGCGGGCGGCGTCAACGCCGACCTGGACACCGCGCTCGCCGCCGCCGACCACGGCGACCCCAAGGCCGCCCTGCGCGCGGCCCGCGCCGAATGGGCCCGCCGCCACACCGTGCACACCGCGGACGCCCTCGCCTGGGCCCTGCACGTCAACGGCCTCGACCAGGACGCCCTTCCCTACGCCCGGCAGGCGGCGGCCACCGGCTACCGCAACGCCGCCTTCCTCTACCACCGCGGCATGATCGAGCGCGCCACCGGCCACCCGGAGGACGCCCGCACCCACCTCGCCGCCGCGCTGCGGCTGAACCCGGGCTTCTCCCCGCTGGGCGCCCGCACGGCCCGTACCGCCCTGAAGTCCCTGGAGGCGGCCCGATGAGGCCCCGCCGTGTACTCGCCTCCGCCGCGGCCGTCTTCACGGCCGCCTGCGCCCTGGTCGTCGTGCTCTCCGCCGCCGCGAGCGCGCATCCCCTCGGCAACTTCACCGTCAATCGCTACGACGGCCTGGTCACCGCCCCCGGCCTGCTGCGCGTCGACCACGTCGAGGACCTCGCGGAGATCCCGGCGACCCAGGCCGGGCCCGACATCGAGCGGCTCGGCGCGACCGCGTGGGCCCGGCGGCGGTGCGAGCGGGCCGCGCGGGGCAGCCGGCTCACCGTCCAGGGGCGGAGGTCCGCGCTCGCCGTCCGCGGCAGCCACGCGCGGACGCGTCCCGGCCAGGCGGGCCTGCACACCCTCCGGGTCGAGTGCGCGCTGACGGCGCCGCTGCCGAAGCGCGGCACGGTCACCGTGGGCTTCCGCAGCGCGGGAGCGTCCTCCGGGCCCGGCTGGCGGGAGATCACGGCCGCCGGCGACCGTACGACACTCACCGTGTCCGACGTGCCGAAGACCTCCACCTCGCACGAACTCACCAGCTATCCGAAGGAGTTGCTCTCCTCCCCCGCGGACACCTCCACCGCCCTCCTGCGGGTGCGCCCCGGCGGTCCCGCCCTCGTCGAGGACCGGGCGGACGCGCCCGCCGCCTCCGTCCTCCCGCGCGGCGCCGACCGCTGGACCCGCGCCCTGGACGACCTGGTCGCCCGCCACGACCTCACCCTCGGCTTCGCCGCCCTCGCCCTGGTGATCGCGGTCGGTCTGGGCGCCCTGCACGCCCTGGCGCCGGGCCACGGCAAGACCCTGATGGCCGCCACGGCGGCGGCACGCGGTGGGCGCGCCCGCCTCGGGGACGTCCTCCCCCTGGCCGCGTCGGTGACGGTCACCCACACCCTCGGCGTGGTCGCCCTCGGCCTCCTGGTCACCGCGGGCTCGGCCGCCGCGCCCTCGGTGATCGCCTGGCTGGGACTCGCCAGCGGCGTCCTGGTGACCGTCGCCGGCGCGAACCTCGTACGCCGTGCCTGGCGCAACCGCGCGCACGGCCACAGGCACTCCCACGAACACGGGCACGGGCACGGGCACGAGCACTCCCACGAACACGGGCACGGGCACGGGCACGGGCACGGGCACGGGCACGGGCACGCGCACGACGACAGGCACGACCATGCCCACGCCCAGGACCCGGCACACGCGCACGACCACGACCCCGGCCACACACACGACCGGGGGCACGAGTCCGGGCACCACCATCCCCACCCCGCCGCCGTCGCCCACACCCACGGCGGCGTCACCCACACCCACCCCACCGCCCCCACCCTGCGCGGCACGCTCCTGCTCGGCTTCGCCGGCGGGCTGGTGCCCAGTCCCTCGGCCGTGGTCGTCCTGGTGGGCGCGGCCGCGCTGGGGCAGGCCTGGTTCGGGCTGCTGCTCGTGGTCGCCTACGGTGCCGGGCTCGCCCTGACCCTCACCGCCGCCGGGTTCGCCGTCGTCCGGCTGGGCAGCGGCGTCTCCCGGGTGCTGGACCGGCGCCCACGCTGGACCGCGGGCCCGCTGGCGGCCCTGGTGCGCCGGACCGCGCCGCTGGGATCGGCCTGCGTCGTCCTGGCCCTCGGTGCCGGATTGGTGCTCAAGGGGGCGGCATCCGCACTGGGCTGAGCTACTTTTGGGGAGAAATCACGCGAGTCACGTCGAGTGGAGACATCGCCGGGAAGCGAATGGGGGGCGCCGGTGTCCGAAGAACCGGGCCGTGAGCGTGTGATCGCGGGCCGCTACCGTCTCCTGTCCCCGCTCGGCGAGGGCGGCATGGGAACCGTGTGGCGCGCCCGCGACGAGGTGCTGCACCGCGAGGTCGCGGTCAAGGAGGTGCGCGCGCCGGCGGGGCTGGCGGCCGCCGACGTGGAGCGGATGTACACGCGGCTGGAGCGCGAGGCGTGGGCGGCGGCCCGGGTCTCGAACCGCAATGTGGTCACGGTGTACGACGTGGCCACCGACGGCGGCCGCCCGTGGGTCGTCATGGAGTTGGTGCGCGGGCTGTCGCTTGCCGACCTGCTGGAGGCCGAGGGCCCGATCGGCCCGCAGCGCGCCGCGCACATCGGTGCGGAGGTGCTGTCCGCGCTGCGCGCCGCGCACGCCGCCGGGGTGCTGCACCGCGACGTGAAGCCGGCCAACGTGCTGTTGGCGAACGACGGCCGGGTGGTGCTCACCGACTTCGGCATCGCCACGGTCGAGGGCAGTTCGGCGCTGACGATGACGGGCGAGGTGATCGGCTCCCCGGAGTTCCTGGCCCCGGAGCGGGCGCTGGGCCGCACCCCGGGCCCGGAGTCGGACCTGTGGTCGCTCGGGGTGCTGCTGTACGCGGCCGTCGAGGGCAGCTCGCCGTTCCGGCAGGACACCCCGCTGAGCACCCTGCGCGCGGTCGTCGACGAGGAACTGCCGCCCGCGCGCCGGGCCGGTCCCCTCGCGCCGGTCATCGAGGGACTGCTCCGCAAGGACCCGGCGGAGCGGATGCCGGCCGAGCGGGCCGAGCGGGACCTGCGCCTCGTCGGGGCGGGCGGCACACCCCGTGCGGACCCCGGACCGGCGGCCGCGTACGCGCCGACGGTCGCCACCGTCCGGGAGGAGCGGTCGCCGACCCCGCCGCTGCCGCTCCCGCCGGCCGGGACCGGGCCCACCCGGGCCGCGGCGGCGGCCCGCGAGCGCCCGGACGGCGGTCGCCGTACGGCCCTGGTGCTGGTCGCGGGCCTGGCCGCCCTCGCGCTGGCCCTGGCCGGGCTGACGTACGCGCTGCTCGACCGGAGCGGCGGGGGGAGGGGGAAGGAGAGCGCCGGCACCACCGGCGGCAGCCGGGCCGGGGTGACGCCGTCGCCGACGCCGAGCGAGGACCACACCCGTGACGGTGGCGCTGCGAGCGCCTCCCCGGGCGGCGGCTCGTCCCACTCCGCTCCGCAGTCGGTGAGGGTCGCGCTGACGGGGACGCACACGGCGTACTCCGGGACGTGCCCGCCGCCGCGTGCCGGGGCGCCGTCCTTCACGGCGACGTTCACGGTGGGCCGGCTGCCCGCGGAGGTCTCCTACCGCTGGGTGCTGCGCGACGGCGAGGTCTCCGACCCCGGTTGGAAGACGCTGTCGTTCCCGGCGGGCGGGGGGAGTTCCCGGCAGGACACGGTGGCCGTCACGACGTACTCGGACGGTGGGACGTACCACGACGCGATCGGTGTCGAGGTGCGGGCGCCGGTGCGCACCGCCTCGGACACGGTGCCGTTCTCGGTGACCTGCGTGACGGAGACCCCGACGGGCGGGGCCTCCGCTTCGCCAACGGCCTCGGCCTCCCCGTGACGGGTCAGGCCGCGTTGGTGAGCACCGGCAGGTAGCCGCCGGACTGGCCGGCCGCGGTGGGGTGGTACGACTCGCCGATGTTGAGCCAGTTGACGCTGTGCAGCCAGGAGCTGCCGGAGCAGATTTCGTGGCCGGTGAAGGTCGTGCGGACGTCGCCGAAGACGAAGCCGTGGTTCGCGACGACCTTGGCGATGGCGGCGTCGAGGTGGTCGGCCGCGTCGTTGATGGCGGACCGCTTGGTCTCGGACAGGCCGAGGCAGTAGGTGCCGAGCTTGTAGAAGCGCGGGTAGCCGAGGACGACGACCCGGGCCGACGGGGCCTTGGCGCGGATCGACGAGTAGACGTTGTCGAGCTTGCCGGGCAGCGTCGAGTCGACATAGGCCATGGCGGTGTTGATACGGGAGAGACAGGTGCTGTCGGACGACGTCACACAGGTCGTCATGACGTCGGCGAATCCCGCGTCGTTGCCTCCGATGGTGAGGGAGACCAGGGCGGTGGAGGAGCTGAGCGGGCCGAGCTGGTTGGCCAGGACGTCGTCCGTGGTGGCGCCCGAGCAGGCGGTGAAGTCGAACGACGACGGCGTGTGAGCCGCGTTCCAGAGATAGGGGTACGCCTTGGTGCTGCGGTCGCAGCTGCCGCTGGAGCTGATGTAGCTGCCCGCGCCGACCCCCGAGGAGTAGGAGTCGCCGAGGGCCACGTAGCCGCCGGCGGCCAGTTCGGATGCCTGCGCCGACGCGGCCCCGGTGAGAGCGATACCGGCGGCCAGGAGGAGGGAACTGACGTATGCGGTAAATCGGGAACGTCTCATGGAACCTCCCTTTAGCAGGATCTCTGCCACAACTGTGGTAGCAGCTACGCGTGTTGACTGGAAGTGTTCATGCCAAAACTTTTTCGCCGCTCAACAGAATCCATGAAGTCGTCAACAACCCACCCCTGACGCATACTCAGACAAATCACCCGAACGGATACGGTCCGAAAAAGGGCACACCGCTCCCCCGAACGCATGTTCAGAACCGGGCGCGAAGCGACGGCGTGTCCGACTGCCGGGGCCTGGTGCACCGCCCCGGCTTCACCCGGGACGCCCGGGACCCTGCGAGTGCGACCACCTGGTGGCGGGTCAGGAGCCGTTCGAGGCCGGAGCCTCCGGCGCCTTCCCCTCCCCGGTGATGGACGCCGGGCGTGCCGTGCGCCCTGTCGCCGTCGCGCGCGGTGCCGGCCGTGCCGCCGCTCCCGGTCAGGGCGCCGACCAGCGTCACGACCAGGGCCGGAACGGCCGCGTCGACGCCCCCCAGTGCGGTGAGCCGCCACCGCCGCTCCCCCGAGCTCCACCCGTGACGCCCCCTCAGCGGCGACGGTAACGGCAGAAATCGCCCGCCGGGCAGGTGTCGCCGGGCGACGACTTCGCCACAGGACGGGCGAGACCGCACCACGGCGGACGACTCCGTACGAGCGGGGACGGAGCGGAGAGATCCGCGACACTTCACGCGCACCTCGGAAAGCGGGTGCGTCCGGCGGTCCCGTGACGGATCATGGCGGCATGTCTGCCAACCCACACGACGCTCTGCCGATCCGGCTCAACGTCGACGACTCCGACTCGCCGTCCGACGTCGTCGACGCGCTGTTCCTCGGCCGCTTCGCGAAGGGCGAGCAGCCGTACTCGCACGCGGTGAACATCGACCGCGTCCGCTCCGGCGCCACGCTGCTGCCCGCGGGTGCCCGGGTGCTGCGCACGGCCCGCGACGACGACCGCAGCGCCACCCTCGCGGAGGGCGACGGCTGGACGCTGCTGGTCTCCCGCTGGAACCGGGGCGCCGACGTCACCGTCACCGCGACCACCGCCGAGCTGGCCGAACAGGTGCTCGGCGAGGCGACGGACGGTGCGGCGGACGAGCCGGAACCGCAGCCGGAGAACGTGACGATGGGCTTCTGGTACGTGTCCCCGCGCCGCGGACCGCACCGCACCACCCGCCAGATCTCCGCGGGCACCTGGGACGAGGTGCGGGCGAACTACACGGCCCCGGTGGCGGACGCGATGGACCGCCTGATGAAGACGACCCCGGAGACCATCGCGGGCCGGCTGCTCCTGCTGCACGGCCCGCCGGGCACGGGCAAGACGTCGGCGCTGCGGACGCTGGCCCGCTCGTGGCGGGACTGGTGCCAGGTGGACTGCGTCCTCGACCCCGAGCGGCTCTTCTCCGACGTCGGCTACCTGATGGACATCGCCATCGGCGAGGAGGACGTGGCGGGCAAGGGCCGCTGGCGGCTGCTCCTGCTGGAGGACTGCGACGAGCTGATCCGCGGCGAGGCCAAGCACACCGCGGGACAGGCGCTGTCCCGGCTGCTCAACCTCACCGACGGCCTGCTCGGCCAGGGCCGCAACGTGCTGGTCGGGGTCACGACCAACGAGGACCTGGAGCGCCTGCACCCGGCGGTGGTCCGGCCTGGCCGCTGTCTGGCCCGGATCGAGGTGGGGCCGCTGACCCGCGCGGAGTCGGTGAGCTGGCTGGGCACCGACCAGGGCGTCGGCCGCGACGGCGCCACCCTGGCGGAGCTGTACGCCCTGCGCCGGGGCACGTCCCCGACCGCCCTGCCGGAGCCCCGGGGCGGGGTGGACGCGGGGCTGTACCTGTGACGCGGAGTGCGCGGGCGACCGCGGGAGGACCGGTGCCGCGGCCGGTGCTTTGATGGTGGTATGACCCTGTTCGTCGGGACGTCGGGCTGGCAGTACAAGGACTGGCGGGGCGTGCTCTACCCGCAGGGGTGTCCCGTGCGGCTGTGGCTGGAGGAGTACGCCCGCCACTTCGCCACGGTGGAGATCAACAACGCCTTCTACCGGCTGCCGTCGCGGGAGAACTTCGCGGCCTGGCGGGAGCGGGTGCCGCCGGACTTCGTCGCCGCGGTCAAGGCGAGCCGCTATCTCACCCACGTCAAGCGGCTGAAGGAGCCCGCGGAGCCGGTACACCGGCTGATGAGCCACGCCGAGGGACTCGGCGACCGGCTCGGACCGGTGCTGCTCCAGCTCCCGCCGACGCTCCTCGCCGACGCGCGGCTGCTCGACGCCTGCCTGGCGTGCTTCCCGGCGGGCACCCGGGTCGCGGTCGAGCCGCGCCACATGTCGTGGTGGACGCACGAGGTGCGGGCGGTGCTGAGGGAGCGGGGGGCCGCGCTGTGCTGGGCCGACGCCTACGCCCGTCCGGTCACGCCGCTGTGGCGCACCACCGACTGGGGCTACGTCCGCTTCCACGTGGGGCGCGCCCGGGCCTGGCCGCACTACGGTCGCCGGTCCCTGGAGACGTGGGTCGACCGGATAGCGGCCGCCTGGCCGGACGACCAGGACGTGTACGCCTACTTCAACAACGACCCGGCGGGCGCGGCGGTCCGGGACGCGATGCTGTTCGCGCGGGTGGCCGCGATCGCGGGCCTCGAGGTCACCAGAACCCCGCGACGGCTCGCGACAGCGGCCCGATAGCCGTTCGCACGCCCCGCACCGGCAGGGTCCGCCCGCCGCGGCACGCACCACCGGCGTCCGGCGAGGGCCCGCCCGCGGCTTCCGGTCCCGTGGTCCGGCCGCCGGCCTCCGCGTCCGCGGGGCCCGGGTCCGCCGGCCGCCCGCCGACGTCCCGCCCGTACCCCGCCCGCCGACGTCCGCCCCCCGCAGACCACCGCCGGCCTCCGCGCCCGCGCACCACCCACCGGGCTCCGGGCCGCAGACCACCCGCCGACATCCGCGTCCGGGCGCCGTCCACCGACTTCCGCGCCCGCCCCCCACCGGGCTCCGGGCCCGCAGGGCCCCGCCGGTTCCCGCGCCCGCAAGCTCCGCGCGCAGGGTTCCGGGTCCGCGAGCTCCGCGCGCAGGGCTGCTACTTCCCGTAGGCCGCGCGCAGGGCGTCGCGGACTGCCGTGAGCGCGGCGTCCTCGTCCAGACCCAGCCGCCGTACCCGTTCCGCGTAGCCCTGGGCGGCCATCGCCGCCTCGCGCTCGGCGGCCGAGCCGGCCGCCGCGACGAACGTGCCGTTGCGCCCCCGCGTCTCGATCACCCCGTCCGCCTCCAGCGCCCGGTACGCCTTGGCGACCGTGTTCGCGGCGAGCCCGAGCGACTCGGCCAGCCCGCGCACCGTGGGCAGCCGGTACCCGACCGGGAGCGCCCCCGACCGCGCCTGCTCGGAGATCTGCGCCCGCACCTGCTCGTACGGCGGTGCGCCGTCCTCGATGTGGATCTTCAACGTCACCCGCCGATTGTCCCGTACCCGGCGGAAAATGAGAGGCACCCCGCCCGTTCTCCCCCGTAGCGTGCGCCCTCATGACCGTGACCATCCGCGACCTCAGGCCCGACGCGCGGGCCGACCTCGAGGGCTTCGCCCGCGTGCGGCACCTCGCGCTCCCCTTCATCCTGTTCACCCCCGAGTCCCTGGCCCACGACCTCCTCCACATGCACCCCGCCGCCCACTACCGCCCGCTCGTCGCCGAGGCGGACGGCGAGGTGATCGGCACGGCGCAGGTGCACATGGTCCACGAGAGCCCCGAGCCCGGCCAGGGCAACATCAACGTGTACGTCGACCCCGGGCACACCCGCCGGGGCGCCGGCCGCCTCCTCGTACGCGCCGCCGAGGAGCACCTGGCCGCCCACGGGGCGAGGAAGCTGTTCTCCTGGGTGCTGGACGAGCCGGGCAGCCGGGCCTTCGCCGAGCGGCACGGCTACCGAGCGAGCCGCGCCGCGCACTTCCTCCGGCTGGACCTGGCGAACGGCGCGCTCCCGCCGCTCCAGGCCCCGCCGCCGGGCGTCGAGGTGCGCCGGGGTTCGGACTTCGCCGACGACCCGCGGCCCCTGTTCGCCCTGGACGCGGAGACCGTGGCGGACGAACCGAGTGACGTGGACACGGAGTTCACCGACTACGAGGCCTGGCTGGAGGAGACCTGGCGGCACCCGCTGTTCAGCGCCGAGCTGACCTCGGTGACGGTGGTCGACGGGCGTCCCGCCGCGTTCAGCGCGGCCCGCACGGACGGCGGGAGGCGGTACGGCACCGTCATGACCGGCACCGCCCGCGCCTTCCGCGGCCGGGGCCTGGCCAAGCTCGCCAAGAACGACTCGCTGCACCGGGCCCGCGCCGCCGGATACACGGAGGCGTTCACGGGCAACGACGCCGGCAACGGGCCGATGATGGCGATCAACAAGTGGTTCGGGTACGAGATCTGCGGCACGGAGGTGCGTCATGTACGCGAACTCCGCTGAGCCGAGCGGGCTCCTGGATGTCGTCCTCGTCAAGGCGGGCGCCACGAAGATCCGTTACCCGGCGGAACTGCTCGCCGACGACGGCACCCGGATCGTCGTCCGCGCCCCGTGGGCGGGCGACGGGGCGCGCGACTTCGGCTTCGTACGGTTCGAGCCGGGCGACGTCTTCACCGAGTACTACTGGCGGGACCGCTGGTACGCGGTGAAGGAGGTCCGGGACGCCCGGGGCGCGGTGAAGGGCTGGTACTGCGACGTCACCCGCCCGGCCACCCGTTCCGGCGCGGAACTGGTGGTCGAGGATCTGGACCTGGACCTGTGGCGCTCCGCCGACGGCACGGACGTACGGCGCCTGGACGAGGACGAGTTCGCGGACAGCGGCCTGGCGCGGACGGACCCCGAGGCCGCGGCGGCCGCCGTCGCGGCCCTCGACACCCTGGAGGCCCTGGCCCGCGGGGACGGCTTCGAGGCACTGCTGGCCTGAGGCCGCGGAGCGGCGGCGCCTTCGACGTGCCCCTTACGCGGCCCCGACCTCCGCCACCACCGCGTACCGCTCGTCGTCCACCTCCCGGCCCCACAGCCGCGCGTCGGCCGACAGCGGTTCGCTGCGGATCTCCTCGGCGAGCGGGCGTACAAGCATGGTCAGCCGGTGCGCGGGTATGCCGACCGGCGTGACGGAACCCCACCGGCCCTCGATCAGGACCAGCCGCCCGGCCGGGCGCAGCAGCGCCCGCCAGTGGCGCAGCACCCGGTCCGGCTCGGGCAGCGCCCACAGCACGTGGCGCACCAGGACCACGTCGAAGCGCCGCTCGCCCACCGGTGGCGCGGCCGCGTCGCCGACCAGGAACGCCGCGTCCCGGCCGGCCAGTTTGGCGCGGGCCCGCTCCACCATGGCCGGGGACAGGTCGATCCCGGTCACCCGGTGCCCCTGCTCGGCGGCGAGGAGCGACATGCTGCCGGTGCCGCAGCCGAGGTCGAGGACGTCGCACGGGCGTCCCGGCAGCCAGCCGCGCAGCCGCTCGGCCCAGGCCGCGCGCACGTCCGGGTCGCGCAGCCCGTGATCCGGCTCGTCGTCGAAGACGGCGGCCTGCGCGTCCCAGTCCACCCGAGCCGCAACCGGCCCGTCACCGTCGTCCGTGATCCGTGTCGTCATGCGTCCCAGGGTGACACCCGCCACTGACAGTCGAATGTGACAGCGGCCACAGACAGACCCGCACCGATGAGGAACTCTCGCCCGCAACGGTCTACCACCGTGGCAGCACGGACTCGGTAGGCGTCGAAGGAGGCAGCGATGCGCCGTACGACAGTGCAGAAGCCCCTGAGGAAGACGGACACCCGCCGGGTCCGCGAGGAGGCCGAGGAGCGTCCCGCCGCGCGCCCCGAAGTGCGCAAGGACATCGCGCGCACCTGGTGGCCGGACGGATGAGGGGCCGAGGGCCCGGACATGAGACGTCTCAGACCAGCCGCTTGCGGTAGTGGATCCGGTCGTAGGGCCCGTCCACACGGCGCTCGACGGCCTCGTAGCCGAACTTCGGGTAGATCCTGCGGTTCTCCCACATCATCGCGTTGGTGTAGAGCCTGACCTCGGGCAGGCCCAGCGCACGCGCGTGCGCGTCCACGAACTCCAGCAGCAGCCGGCCGACGCCCGTGCCGTGGGCGTCGGGACGGACGGCGATGCTGTCGAGGAAGAGGTGATCGGTGTGCGCCTCGACCACCACGAGGCCGATCACCCGGCCCGTCGCGGGCTCCTCGGCGACGAACACCCTGCCCGCGGCCACGTCCGCCGCGTGGTCCGCGTCCATGGGCGCCGGCCGCACTCCGATGCGCGCGACGTAGGGGCGGTACGCCTCCTCGGTCACGGACCCGACGGCCGGGACGTCGGCGGCACGGGCCGCCCGGATCACCTCGTTCGGCATGCCGCGCACGCTCCCTGTCTGAGCGCAGCCTCAGCGCTCCCTTAACGCGAGCATAAGGATCTCCTCCCGCCGCCTCCGGCGGGCGATTTCACGGTTTCCGCGGGCTAGCTTGCTGATCGCCCCCACGGGATCCGGCGCCCGGAGTCCGCGCTCCGGGTCCCGCCCCCCCAGGACCGTTCCGAGGAGTTCTTCCATGCCCTTCCCCAGGCTCTCCGCGCCGTTCGAGCGGGGGACGACGGCCCGACGCCGCGGGGCCGCCGCGGGCGTCGCCGCCCTCGGCACTGCCTCGCTCGCGCTGACCGTACTGGCCGCCGCGCCCGCGTCCGCCCACGGGTCCATGGGCGGCCCGGTCAGCCGGGTCGCCCAGTGCTACGCGGAGGGTCCGGAGAGCCCGAAGTCGGCCGCGTGCAGGGCGGCGGTCGCGGCCGGCGGCACCCAGGCGCTCTACGACTGGAACGGGATCCGGATCGGCGACGCGAACGGCCGCCACCAGGCGCTGATCCCGGACGGCAGGCTGTGCAGCGCGAACAACCCGGAGTTCAAGGGCCTCGACCTGGCCCGCGCGGACTGGCCCGCGACCGGGGTGCGCGGCGGCTCGTACACCTTCAGGTACCGGGTGACCGCCCCGCACAAGGGCACCTTCAAGGTCTACCTCACCAAGGCCGGCTACGACCCGGCGAAGCCGCTCGCCTGGGCGGACCTCGACCTCGCGCACCCGGTGGCGACGGCGACCGACCCGGTGGCGTCCGGCGGCTTCTACACGTTCACCGGCACCCTCCCCGAGCACTCGGGCCGGCACGTGCTGTACGCGATCTGGCAGCGCTCGGACAGTCCGGAGGCGTTCTACTCCTGCTCGGACGTCGTCTTCGGCGGCGGCAGCGGTGGCGGCGGTACGGCGGCCGGCGCGTCCCCGGCCCCGGCCGCCTCCGCGCCCACCGGGCGGCAGATCGAGGACGGTGCCGGCAGGTCGACGGCCGGGCACCACGGCCACGGGGACACCGGCGCCCGTACGGCGACGGACCCGGCGTCCGGCCCGGCGTCCGCTTCCGGCCCCTCGGCGGCGGACCGGCCGGAGAGCGCCGGAGCCGCCCGCGACACCGCGAACGCCGGGAACGCGTCCACGGCCGACCGGCCCGAGGCCGCCGGTGCGTCAGACGCCTCCGGCGACCTGGCCGAGACCGGCGGCGACGGCGGCGCCCCGTACGTCGCGGTCGGCTCGGCCGCCGCCCTGGCGGTCGGCTCGGCCGCGCTGTTCGCCTCGGTGCGCAGGCGCGCGGCGAACGGCGCCCGGCAGGGCCGCCGCTGAGGGCGGTCCCACCAGCGCGGGGCCTGTCCGGCGGCTCAGGCCGGACAGGCCCCGGAACACACGTCAGCTGAACGCCGACGCGCAGGTGGTGGCGGTGGCGTGGCCCGGGTCGAGGGCGTTGGCCACCTCGTGGAAGGCGATGCGGTCGAAGAGCGCGATCGCCAGGTGCTCGGAGAGGTCCACCGAGCACAGGTCCTGCAACAGGACGTTGCGCACGTCGGGGCCGGTGAGGTACTGGCTGCGCCACGGCGTGGCGACCTCGTCGTACTTGGTGGCGATGACCGTGTAGTGGACGCCGGCCACGGTGTCGCCGCCGTCGTTGAGTCTGGTGAGGAAGTCGGAGCCGGGGATCTGGTCGGCGAGGCCGGGGGTGTTGGCGGAGATGAGGTCCTCGGCGCCCGGGAAGTACGGCAGCAGCTTGGTCAGCCCGCTGAGGGTGGCGCCGTGGTTGTCGGGCGCGATGCCGACGAGCGCGTTCACCTTGCCCGCGCCGCCGAGGAACTTCAGGTAGTAGCGGGGCATCATCCCGCCCTGCGAGTGGCCGACGAGGTCGGTCTTCGCGGCTCCGGTGGCGCCGAGCACCCTGTCGACGAAGTCGGACAGCTGCTGTGCCGACTTGTCGATGGGGCCGAGGCCGTGGAAGAGCGGGACGCCCTGCAGCTGTCCGTAGTCGAGGGAGAAGACGCAGTACCCGCGGTCCTTCAGGTACGGCGCGAGGGACAGCCAGTTGTCGACGGAGTTGCCGAGGGTGCCGTGGACGAGGACGACGGGGCGGGGGTGGGTGGCCGACGGCTTGCAGGACCAGTCGTTCCAGCCACTGTGGGGTGCGTCGGTCGCGTGGGCGGTGGCGGCGGGGACGAGGGCGACCGCGGCGGCGAGCAGCAGGGCGGCCAAGGGTCTGAGGAGGACGCGCTTGTGGGGCAGCATCGAGTGATCTCCTTGCGGCTCAAGGGGGGAGGTGCGACGGCACTAAGCCCTGTGATCCGGATCACGAGGATGCTGTTCATCCGTCAAGTTACGGACGAGTAGCTCGCATGGGAAGTTACGCGTCAGTAAAAACTTCTGGCACCAATCGGAGACCGTGATAACGCCCCTGACAAACCGTCACCAGACAGGCCTGATCGGACCGTACGGCGCGATACGCGCCAGCCGCTCACGCAACGCACGCACCTCACCCTCGCCGATCAGTTCGACCCATGCCCCCACGGCCTCGGCGGCCGCCTCCTGGGCCGCGCGGGTGCAGGCCCACCCCTGGTCGGTCAGCACCACCAGCCGGGACCGCGCGTCGCCCGGATGCTGCCGACGCTCCGCGTACCCCTTGCGCACGATCTCGTCGACGAGCTGACTCGCCGCCTGCTTGGTGACTCCGAGATGGGCGGCGAGCTCACCGACCGTGGCGCCGTCCGGCGCCAGCCGCGCGAAGGCGAAGCCGTGCGCGGGCCTGAGCCCCTCGAAACCGCGGGCCACCACGCCGTCGTGGATGCGCTGAGTGAGCCCACCGGCGGCGGCGAGCAGGGCGGCGGACAGGGCCATGGCTTCGGAGTTCTGCACCAGGGCATTGAAACACCCTTGACGAAATCGACAAGCAGCTTGACGATGTAGTCAAGCAACTTGACTACATGAACGGAGCCCCACCATGCCCGTAGTCCGCTCCGGCGAAGCCGTGACCCATGAGATCCACGGCGCCCGCTTCGTCTCGTACGCCACCCCCCTCACCGGCAGCAGGGAACTGTGCGCCTGGCGCGGCGAGATCCCGGCGGGGACGAAGGCCCCCGCCCACACCGTCAACCGCGAGGAGATCCTCCATCTGCTCGTCGGAGAACTCCTGATCACCCTCGACGGCCGGTGCGAGCGGATCTCCGCGGGCGACACGGTGATCATCAATCCCGGTGCGACGGTGGCCGTCGAGAACCCCACCGGGCACACCGCGCTCTCCTGGGTCACCACGTCCGTCGGCCTGGAGGCGGAGCTGGCCGACGGCACGCGCATCACTCCCCCGTGGGCCAACTGACGCCTGCGGAGGCGGGATCACGCCGCCAGTGCCCCCGGTACCACCGCGCGCGGGCCGAACCTCGCCCGGACGCGGTCGGCCGCCTCCTCGACGCGGCGGGCCTTCTCGTCCACGGGGTCGAAGGTGAGCTGGTGGGAGGCCCGGTCGGCGGGGGTCAGGCCCTCGGCGCGCAGGGCGATCGCGCGGACGCGGGCGCGTTGCAGGCCCAGGGAGTCGTACAGGCCGTGAGCCGCCCCGATCAGCACGGCCGAGTGGGCGGTCGGTTCCGCGAGGGTGCGGCCGCGGGTCGTGGCGGAGCGGTCGGCGTAGCGCACGGTGAGGGTCAGGACGCGGCAGACCTTGTCCAGGGCGCGCAGCCGGACGCCCAGTTCCCAGGCGGCCGAGAGCAGCGCCCGGCGATGACGGCCGGGGTCCGTCTCGTCGCGTGCGAAGGGGCGTTCCGCGGCGAGGGAGCGTGAGACCCCGTCGGGAACGACCCGACCGCGGTCCACACCGTTCGCCCGCTCGTGCAGTGCGCGGCCGGCACCCGCGCCGACCAGGCGCTGGAGGGTGGACAGGGGCGCGGCGGCGACCCGGTCCACGGTGTCGAGGCCGTACTCGGCCAGGGTGCGGGCCGTCGCCGCGCCGACGCCGGGCAGCGCGGCGACATGCCGCCCGGCCAGGAACTCCGCGACGGCGTCAGGGTCGCCGGGCACCACGCGGGTCGTCCCGGGCCGGGCGTCGCGCAGCGCCATACGCGCCAGCATCGGCCCGGGCCCGGCGCCGATCACGCAGTCGACTCCGTGCAGCGCGAGAGCCCGGATCCGGATCACCGAGGCCAGTTCGACGGCGTTCCGCCCGAAGTACCGCTCGGCGCCGCGCAGATCGGCCAGCGCCCCGTCCGGGGGCAGCGCCTCGACGACCGGGGTGAACTCCTCCAGCAGGCCGAGCAGCCCGGGCAGGGCGGCCTCGCGCGCCGGCGGCAGCTGGAAACGTACGCAGAGGATGGTCATCCCGCACTCCCCGGGCTCTGGTGCCACAACTTCCGTCCACCCGCGGGGCCTTCGCCCGCGGGACGCAGATCGGCCCAGGGGTGCATCTCGTACCCCGTGGGCAGGCGGATCGTGCGGCCGGGGCGCCCCGGGTCCGGACGGCCCTCGCCGGTGCCGCCGTCCGGGTCCGGCTCCGGGCCCCGCTCCGAATCCCGCCCCGGACCCCGCTCCGGGTCCCGCTCCTGGCTCCCCTTCGGCAGAGGCTCCGCCAGCCGTGCCGCCACCTCCTCCAGGCCGCCCGCGGCGCGCAGTTCGGCCAGCTCGGCGAGGTTCCAGGCGGCGGAGCCCACCACGCTGAGGCTGCGCGGGCCGCGCCGCTGCACCACCCCGCGCACCAGCAGCAGCCAGGAGTGGAAGACGGTGTGGGCGCAGGCGTCGTGGGAGTCGTCGAAGAAGGCGAGGTCGACCAGGCCGGTGCCGTCGTCCAGCGTGGAGAAGATGACCCGCTTGCCGGACCGGATCGGCGGGGTCTGGGTGGCCGCCTTGGCGCCCGCGACCAGCACCGTCTCCCCGTGCCGGGCCTCGCGCAGCCGGCGTGCGGACACCACGCCCAGCTCGTCGAGGAAGGCGCGGTGGTCGTCCATCAGGTTGCGCGAGGCGTCCATGGACAGCACACCCAGTTCGGCGCTGAGCCGCTCCGCGTCGGACAGATCCGGCAGCCCCGCGGACGCGGTCTTCCGGCCACCCGCCAGCGGAAGTTGGCCACCGCCTCCGCCCCGGGCGCCCCGGTGCAGCTCGGTCAGGTGCAGTTGCAGGTCGCGGCGGTTGGCACCGAACGCGTCCAGCGCGCCCACCTGGGCGAGCCGTCCGGCGACGGGGCGGCTCGGCCTGCCCCGCTCCCAGAAGTCGAGCAGGGAGGCGTACGGCTGCCCGTCCGCGATCCGGGCCGCCTCGGCCTCGCTGATGCCGTGCACGTCGCAGAGGGCCAGCCGAAGTCCCCACATACCAGGCGAACCAGACTCTGAATCAGACACCAGTTCGATACGGTGGGCGACCCCCGACCGGTTCACGTCCAGCGGCAGGATCGGCACCCCGCGCCGCCGCGCGTCCGCCAGCAAGAGCCGCTTCGGGTACATCCCCGGGTCGTGGGTGAGCAGACCCGCGTAGAAGGCGGCCGGGTGATGCGCCTTCAGCCAGGCCGACTGGTACGTCGGTACGGCGAAGGCGACGGCGTGCGCCTTGCAGAAGCCGTAGGAGCCGAACGCCTCGACGATCTCCCAGGTGCGCCGGATCGTCTCCGCGTCGTAGCCGTGCGCCGCCGCGTGCTGCGCGAACCAGATCCGGATGCGCGCCTGCGACTCCGGGTCGGACAGCCCGCGCCGCACCCGGTCCGCCTCGTCCCGGCCGCAGCCGGTCATGATGTGCAGGATGTGGATGATCTGCTCGTGGAAGACGACGACCCCGTACGTCTCCCGCAGCGGCTCCTCCAGGTCCGGGTGGGGGTAGCGGACCGGGGCGCGCCCGTGCCGCGCCTCGATGAACGGCCGCACCATGTCGGCGGCGACCGGTCCGGGCCGGAACAGCGAGATGTCGACGACCAGGTCGTGGAAGCCGGCCGGCTGCAACCGCCCGACCAGGTCCCGCTGGCCCGGCGACTCGATCTGGAAGCAGCCGAGCGTCTCGGTGGACCGGATGAGCCCGTACGTCGCCGGGTCGCCCGGCGGCACCGCGTCCAGGTCGATCCGCTCCCCCGTCGCCCGCTCCACCTCCGCGACGGCGTGCGCCATCGCCGACTGCATCCGCACGCCCAGCACGTCCAGTTTGAGCAGCCCGAGGTCCTCCACGTCGTCCTTGTCGAACTGGGACATGGGGAAGCCCTCGCCGCTGGTGGGCATGACCGGCGTACGGGACAGCAGGGAGGCGTCGGACAGGAGCACTCCGCAGGGGTGCATGGCGACCCCGCGCGGGAGCGCGTCGAGGGCCTCGACCAGCTCCCACAGCCTCCCGTACCTGTCCCGCTCCCCCGCCAGCGCCCTGAGCTCGGGCAGTTCGTCCAGGGCGGTGCGGGCGTCGCGGGCGCGGATGTGCGGGAAGGACTTGGCGATGCGGTCGACGTCGGCGGGGTCCATGGACAGCGCGGCGCCGACGTCGCGGATCGCGTGCCGCACCCGGTACGTCTCCGGCATGGCGACCGTCGCCACCCGCTCGGTGCCGAACCGCCCGATGATCGCCCGGTAGACCTCCAGACGGCGCGCGGACTCCACGTCGATGTCGATGTCGGGCAGGGCCACGCGGCGCTTGGACAGGAAGCGCTCCATCAGCAGCCCGTGCTCGACCGGGTCGGCGTGCGCGATGCCGAGGAGGTGGTTGACCAGGGAGCCCGCGCCGGAGCCGCGCGCGGCGACCCGGATGCCCATGTCCCGCACGTCGTCGACGACCTGGGCGACGGTGAGGAAGTAGGAGGCGAAGCCGTGGTGGGCGATGATGTCCAGCTCCTCGTGCATCCGCTCCCAGTAGTCCCGCCGCCCGGCGTAGCCGCGCAGCACCATGCCCGCCGCGGCCCGGGAGGCGAGCGTGCGCTGGGCGGTGCGGCGGCCGGCGCCGACGAGGTGCGCCTCGGGGAAGTGGACGGAGCCCATGCCGAGGTCGTCCTCGGGGTCGACCAGGCACTCGGCGGCCGTGGCCCGGGTCTGCTCCAGCAGGCGGTGGGCGGTGTCGCGCCGGAAGCCCGCGGCCTCGACGATCCGCTCGGCGGCGTGCAGCATCGCGTCCGCGCCCTTCAGCCAGGCCTCGCCGGAGTCCAGCTCCCGGGTGGGGTCGACGGGGACCAGGCGGCGGGCGGCGTCCAGGACGTCGGCGACCGGGCCCTGGCCGGGGTCGGCGTAGCGGACGGCGTTGCTCAGCACCGGCCGGACGCCTTGCTCGGCGGCGAAGCCGACGGTACGGGCGGCCAGGCGCAGGGAGCCGGGTCCGGTGCCGGTACGGCCGTGCCAGACGGCCTCGAGCCGCAGGGCGTCGCCGTAGACCTCGCGCCAGGGGACGAGCAGGGAGGCCGCGCGGTCCGGGCGCCCGGCGGCGAGGGCGCGGCCCACGTCGGAGGCGGGGCCGAGCAGGACGGTCAGGCCGTCGGCGTGGTTGTCGGGCCAGGACAGCAGGGGGGTGCCGGCGGCGGTGTGTGCGGCGGTGACCAGGCGGCACAGGCCGGCCCAGCCGCGGGCGCCGTCCCGCGCCAGGAAGGTGACGCGGGGAGCCGACTCGTCGACGAAGGCGCCGCCGCGCACGGGCGCCCGGCGCCGCTCGTGCCGGACGGGGCCGTCCCGCCGTACGGGCTCCGGCCCGGCCACCGCCAGCTCCGCGCCGAACAACGGGCGGACGCCCGCGGCGGCGCAGGCCTTGGCGAACCGGACCGTTCCGGCGACGGTGTCGCGGTCGGTGAGCGCGAGGGCGTCCATGCCCCGCTCGGCGGCGCGCTCGGCCAGCCGCTCCGGGTGCGAGGCGCCGTAGCGCAGGGAGAACCCGGAGACGGTGCGCAGATGCGTGAAGCCCGGCATCCGCACCTCCCGCACACGCGACCCCTCACAGGGTCTCGAACATCAGTTCCCTCAACTCTCACCCCCACCATAGACCAATTTCCGAACATCTGTGCGACAAGCGTCTCGGGTGCCCCCACCTGCGCGGATCCGCGGCCGCCCGGCGCGTGCGGGTCCGCGCGAAGCCCCCGCGGGAAGCCGCCCGAAACCCGCCCGAGAAGCCCGCGCGAGGGCCGCGCGAGTCGGCGAGAAGTCCGCGGAGCCCACGCGAAAGCCCCGCCCCCCTCGCGCGCGGGGGCGGGGCTCAGCGGTGACGCTCAGCGGATCCCGTCAGGTCAGCCGATCTGGCTTCCGGTGGCCGACAGGGCCTCGGTGACCGGCTGGAAGAAGGTCTCGCCGCCGGAGGTGCAGTCGCCGCTGCCGCCGGAGGTGAGGCCGAGCGCGGTGTCGCCGTCGAACAGCGAGCCGCCGCTGTCGCCCGGCTCGGCGCACACGTCGGTCTGGATGAGGCCGCTGACCGTGCCCTCGGAATAGTTCACGGTGGCGTTCAGACCGGTGACCGTGCCGGTGTGCACGTGGGTCGTGGAGCCGCTGCGGGTGACCTTCTCGCCGACGGTCGCCTCGCCGGCCTTGGCGATCGCCTGCGTCGAGCCGTTGTAGAGGTCCACCGCGCTCGGGTGGTCCGCGCTCGCGGTGTACTTCACCAGGCCGAAGTCGTTGCCCGGGAAGCTGGACTGCTCGTTCTTGCCGATCTGGTTGCCGCTGGAGTCGGACCAGGTGGAGATCGCGGAGGTGCAGTGCCCGGCGGTCAGGAAGTACGGCTGGCCGCCCTTGACCACGTTGAACCCGAGCGAACAGCGGCCGCCCGAGCCGGTGATGGCGTCGCCGCCCGCGACGAAGGGCTTGAACTCCCCCTTCGAGCGCTTGAGTTCGGCCTTGGCGCCGAGCCCGTCGACGACCTTGGAGAGCGTGGCCCACTCGGCCTTCGAGACGGATCTGTCGGCGGTGACCACGACCTTGTTGCTGACCGGGTCGGTCGCCCACGAGGTGCCGGGGATGGTGGCGTCCTCGCGCAGCGTGGTGCGCGCTCCGTCCAGCTCCGCGAGGGAGTTCTCGACGATTCTCGCCTTGGCGCCGGACTGCTGGACGGTCTTCGCCGCGGCGGCGTCGAGCACGTTGACCACGAGGCTCTTCGCCCGGGCGTCGTAGTACGTGCCCGCCGCGTCGGTGCCGAGGTCCTTGACCAGCGTCGAGGCGAGCTTTCCGGCCGCCGTGGACGACAGGGTCCGCGCCACGGGGGTCTTCGGGGCCTCACTGGCGTTCGCACTCTGGAAGGTCACTCCCGCGGCGACCAGCGCGGCGATGCCCGCACCTGCCACGGCCGCACGGCGCCTGGGTATGCGTCGGTGCTTCAACTCTCGTCCTCCTGTGGGGGGTCGGCACACGAGGTTGTGGGGACCCCGTGCACCGGAAGGCGGTTGACCCGGCCCACTATTCCGAGACCGACAGCGCGCACACAAGGTCGAGTTCTGGACGCGTATACGTCAACCGGCGTACGTCCCCTATGCCTTGACCGCCCGAGGTCAGCCACCCCGGGTTCGCACTGCAAACACCAGGTGGGGACGGCCCGTGTGCTGTCTGTGAGGTCTGGTCCTGTCCTGAATTCAACCCGCCCTCGCCGCGCCTTCCGGGCCGGATCCGACCCCCTGGCGACCGCCGCACGAGCGAGAGCCCCCGCACGCCGGTCGCGTGCGGGGGCTCTCCTGCTGCCGCAGGCCGGACCGCCGGGGGCGGGCGGTCCGTGGGGGGGGCGTCAGTAGACGTGCACCCCGTAGGCGCTCAGCGCCTCGGTGACCGGCTGGAAGAAGGTCGTACCGCCGGAGGTGCAGTCGCCGCTGCCGCCGGAGGTCAGACCGTAGGCGGTGGTGCCGCCGTACAGCGGGCCGCCGGAGTCGCCGGGCTCGGCGCAGACCGTGGTCTGGATCAGGCCGTAGACGATGTCGCCGTTGCCGTAGTTGACCGTCGCGTTGAGCGCGGTGACGCGGCCGCTGTGCGTGCCGGTCGTGGAGCCACGGCGGTACACGGTGGTGCCTACGGACGGCGTGGCCGCGCTGGTGATGTCCTGGCTGCCCACCATGCCCGACTTGGTGATCGAGCTGTTGGTGTAGCGCACGATGCCGTAGTCGTTGCCGGGGAAGGAGGAGCCGGCGGTGGAACCGAGGGTCGTCGCGTGCGACGAGTCCGCCCACCAGGTGCCCGCGCCGTCGGTGCAGTGACCGGCGGTCAGGAAGTAGTAGTTTCCGCTGGCGTCCTTGACGTTGAAGCCCAGCGAGCAGCGCCAGCTACTCGCATAGATGGCGTCGCCGCCGGAGATCAGCTTGTTGAACCTGCCCGCGGTGTGCTTGATGGTCAGCGCGCCGGAGTTGGTCCCCGCCTGCTGCTTGATCTGGGCGATCTCGGACGGGGTGACCGTGCTGTCGACGGTGACGACGACACGGTTGGTCTTGCTGTCGACCGCCCAGGCGGTGCCCGGGATGTCGGCCTTCAGGACCGAGTCGCTCGCCTTGGTGAGCTGAGCGGCGCTGAAGGTGGTCGTGTCGGACGCGTTCGCGTTGGGGACCGCGAACGCGGCAGCGGCCACGAGCCCGGAGGCGATGGCGATCAGCCGGGTCCGTCTCGCGACGCCGCTGCGCGGGGTGGTGCGCTTGATCCTCACTTGTCGTTCCTCCACAAAGGAAGTCGGGGGCCCGCGTGGGGTCGGGGCCCGTGAGGCGCAGCCAGGCGCCGGGTGTCCGGATTCCGGATACGCCGTGCCCCTGACAAGCGCTGAGGGGGAGTATTCGGCCGAACGGACGGTCGGCGCAAGGGCACCTTTCGGCCGTGCAACTATGTGCGATTCAACTAGAAGGCTTGCGTTCGGGGTGACTTGACGGCTCGTCAGGCGATCTCGGGAAGGCCCTCGTCCCAAGCCGGAGTGCACTCCCCCGCCGGTCTCGCGAAGTGCGGCGGAACCCGCACGGAGCCCGCCGTTTCGTCGCCGGCCCCGAGTCGCGCACCGCCGGCGAACGCCTCCCGGCCGACGGCCGGAGCGTCCGCCTCGGCGGCGGCGGCCGCGATCGCGGCGCCGTGGACCGGCGGGCAGGCGGGGTTGTCCGGAATTCGACCGTCCGGATACCTCTTCGGCCAGGGGGCGCCGGTCGGCGCGAACGGGGCGCGGGGCGCGGGGCGCCGTCTCGGTGCGGCGCGCACATCCCTCCCCCTGGTCCGATACGTCCGTCAGTGATCACCCCTTCCGTACGGGGGCGGGCGGGCGAACCCCCGTACGGTCAGGACGCGCCCCCGCTCCTCTCCTCCTTCTCTCCGGCGGACTGCTCATCCCGTCCCACCCCCGGCGGCCCGTGCCGCGTCACAGCCCGCAGTCGCAGCAGGAGCAGCATTCACAGCACTCGCAGCACTGGCACGCCTCGCAACACGAGCCGTCGCAGTCGCAGTTGGCGCAGCAGCCCTCACGCCTCCTCCGCGACCACGGGCCCTCGAACTCGTCGGCACAGCACACCTTGCAGGTGCAGCACAGCCCGAGGGCGGCCGCGCACCCGGCCCAGAAGCCGCGCCGGCCGGGGCGCGGGGGCTCGCCGCCGAAGGGGCTGCCGCCGCCGGTGCGGGGGTGGTTCGGGTCGTGGGGTGCGCCGTGCGGGCCCTGGGGTGCGTACGGCCCCTGCGGCGGCCCGAAGGCGCCTTCGGGCGCGTGCCCGCAGGACGCGGTGCCGAAGGCGCGGTCGACGGAGCGGCCCGGTTCGTGCGCGAGCAGCAGGTGGGCCAGCCGGCCCTCGGTGAACTCCACTTCGCGCAGGGCGAGACGGATGCCGTGGACGGCGTCGTCGGCGAGCCGGCGGGCCTCGGCGAGCGGGGTGCCGGTCACGGTGAGCGGGTTCCAGGCACCCCGGGCGGCGTCCTCCCGGCGGTCCTCCACGGCGTCCAGGAGATGGGCGAGCCGGCCGAACAGGCGCCCGGCCTCGGCGAGCGGTGCGGCGTTCCCCGGCCGGCCGGCGAGCACCGCGGTGTGGGCGAAGGCGGCGGCGGTCGCGGTCTCGGTCGGTTCGGTGACGGCGAGGAGCGGCGTCCCGGGTCCGGCGAGCGCCTCGATGCCGGTCTGGCGGTCCACGGCGTCGACGAGGACTGCGGTGTCGAACCCGACGCCCGCTCCGGTACGGGCGCCCGCGCGCCGCCAGCCGTCCGCGACCCGGCGCGCGGCGAGCGCCACCGGGCGGCGCGCCAGCAGCCCGTCACCGTCGGCGACATGGTCGCGCACCTTGGCCGAGGCGAGCACCAGCGAGACGGCCGCCGCGAGCCGCGCACCCTCACCCTGCGCGACGGAGGCGGTGCGCATACCGCGCAGCGGACACGGGCCCGCCGTGCGCCGCCGTCCCCCCGCCGATCCGGCCGTCTCGGCCTGAGCCTCCGTCAGAACCGAGAGGATCGTCGTAGTTCGTCACCACGCGCGCGAACTGGCCGTGGTCGCCGCGCAGCGCCAGGCACAGTCCGCACAGGTGGGCCATCCACTGGGTCCCGAGGTTCTCCCCGAGACGATGCCGGCAGGGCCTGACAATTCCGAACACGACGATCCCCCGTGATGCGTACGACGTTGAGCCGCCGCATCGTATCCGCCCCTTCGTTCACCCGTACGCACCGTGCGTCACCCATACGCCGTGGACAATAATATTTCACTCACAGTCAGCAGCCGTGTAGGGCCTCGCCCTTGGGGCACACGGCCTCTCGACGTATTCGCTGTGCACCAGTACCGTCACAAACCCCCCGCGCGGCGTCTATCCACTTGGCGCACCGTCCGCATCATGGATGACCATAGGGATACGGAAAGCAAGAGAGACCGCTGTGAGAGGAGGCGTCCATGGGATCGGTACGCAAGGCGAGTGCGTGGCTCGGCCTCGTCGACGACAACGATGACGAGCGTTACTACGACGACGACTACTCCGAGGGCACCGACGCCGGGGACGCCTGGGTCACCGACCCCCGGGTGAAGGTGGCCTCGGACACGGCCGAGGAGAAGGGCCGCCGGATCGGCACGGTCACCCCGGACAGCTTCCGTGACGCCCGCGCGGTGGGCGAACTGTTCCGGGAGGGCGTGCCCGTCATCATGAACCTGACGGCCATGGAGGCGGCCGACGCCAAGCGCGTCGTGGACTTCGCGGCCGGGCTCGTGTTCGGCCTGCGCGGCTCCATCGACCGCGTGTCCAACCGGGTCTTCCTGCTGTCCCCCGCCGACACCGAGATCATCAGCGGCGAGCCGACGGGGCACCGGACGGACGGCTTCTTCAACCAGAGCTGAGGCAGGGCCGCACGCCGGCCCTGCCCGCCCCGGGCGTCACCGGAAGGCGTCGAGACCGGTGAGCGCCTTGCCCAGCACGAGCTGGTGCATCTCGACGGTGCCCTCGTAGGTGAGCACCGACTCGAGGTTGGTCGCGTGCCGCATCACGGGGTATTCGAGGGAGATCCCGTTGGCCCCCAGGATCGTCCGGGCCGTGCGGCAGATCTCGATCGCCTCCCGCACGTTGTTGAGTTTGCCGAAGCTGACCTGCTCGGGACGCAGACGGCCGGCGTCCATCCGCCGCCCCAGGTGGTGGGCGAGCAGGATTCCCTTGTGCAGTTCGACCGCCATGTCGGCGAGCTTGGCCTGGGTGAGCTGGAAGCCGCCGATGGGCCTGCCGAACTGCTCCCGGGTCCGCGCGTAGTCGAGGGCGGTCTCGAAACAGGAGCGGGCCGCGCCCATGGCACCCCAGACGATGCCGTAGCGGGCGTGGGACAGACAGCCGAGCGGGCCGCGCAGTCCGACGACCCCCGGCAGCACCGCGTCGGCGGGCAGCCGTACGTCGTCCAGGACCAGCTCGCTGGTGACGCTGGCCCGCAGCGACCACTTGTGCTTGATCTCCGGGGCGGAGAACCCGGCGCTGTCCGCCGGCACCACGAACCCGCGGATCCCCTCGTCGGTCTGCGCCCAGACGACGGCGACACCGGCGACCGAGCCGTTGGTGATCCACATCTTGCGGCCGTTGAGGACCCAGTCCGTGCCCTCGCGCTTGGCGTACGTGCGCATCGCGGCGGGGTCCGATCCGTGGTCGGGTTCGGTCAGGCCGAAGCAGCCGATCACCTCTCCGGCGGCCATCCGGGGCAGCCAGGCCTGCTTCTGCTCCTCGGAGCCGAACCGGTGGATGGCGTACATGGCGAGGGAGCCCTGCACGGAGACCAGGGAGCGGATGCCGGAGTCGGCGGCCTCGAGCTCCAGGCAGGCGAGTCCGTACTGGACGGCGGTGGCGCCGGCGCAGCCGTACCCGTCGAGCGACATCCCGAGGGCGCCGAGGGCGCCGAGCTCGCGGGCGAGTTCCCGCACGCCCGGCAGCTCGCCGCTCTCGTACCACTCGGCGACGTGCGGGAGCACGCGGTCGGCGGCCCAGCCGCGCACGGTGTCCCGGATCGCCAGGTCCTCCGGCTCCAGCAGATCGTCGATCCCGATCGGATCGGCGGGGTCGAACGGGGGCATCTTCGAGGACGCGGACATGGAACACCCTCCGGCAACTGAAAACTAGCAGCGCTAGTTATACGACTCCGGCCCGACGTTACGACGCAGTGTCCCGCACGTCCACCCCACGGCCCCACCCGAGGCCCCGCACCCGGCCGCCGCGGACGTCCGCCGAGCCGATGCCCAAGGGTCGGGCCCGAACGCGAGGGCGAGCCGGAACACGAGGGCGAGCCGGGAACCCGGGTCAGGCCGAGACCCGGGGCCGCTCGACCTCCCGCTGTGCGGGCAGCTCCACCGCGGGCTCCTCGCACTGCATCACCCGGGGCAGCCGCAGCGCCATCACCGCGCCGAGCAGCAGCAGCCCCGCGCTCACCAGCAACGTCACATGCAGCCCGTGGACGAAGGAGGTCCGCGCGGCCTGCCGCAGGGCGTCCCCCGCCGGCGTTCCGAGCCGCCCGGCCACCTCGTACGCCTCCCCCAGCGAGTGCGAGGCCGCCCGCGAGGCGTCCGCCGGGACCCCCGGCACGGACGCGAGGCCGGGCGTGTACGCCGCGTTCATCACGCTGCCCAGCAGGGCGATGCCGATGCCCGCCCCCAGCTGGTACGACGTCTCCCCGATCGCCGCGGCCCCGCCCGCCCGCGCCTCCGGCGCCTCGCTCAGCATCGACTCGTACGCCCCGAAGAGCGTCGTCTCCAGCCCGAACCCGAGCAGCACGAACCCGGCCAGCAGCAGCGCCGTGTCGTCCTCCCCGCCCATCGCCGTGAGGAGCAGCACCGCGGCCGCCGTCAGGCAGAAACCGAGGCAGACCATCCAGCGCGGCCCGAACCGCCGCAGCATCCGCGCCCCGGCCAGCCCGGCCGCCATCGCCGCGAACGTCAACGGCAGCAGCCGCAGCCCCGTGCGCAGCGGCGAGAGTCCCAGCACCAGTTGCAGGTACTGCGCCGCGATCAGCTCCAGGCCGACCAGCGCCAGCATCGCCAGCACGATGCACCCGACCGACGTGACGAAGGCCGGCCGCGCGAACATCCCCAGGTCCACCAGCGGATGCGCCCGGCGCCGCTGCCGCCGCACGAAGCCCACCAGCAGCGCCACGCCCACCAGCAGCGGCACCACGGTGAGCGGGCTCAGCGCGGGCTCCCCGCCGCCGAGCCGCTTCACGCCGAACACCACGCCGAACAGCCCGACCGCCGCCATGATGGCGCCGACCACGTCCCAGGGGCCGTCCCGGTCGCCGGTCGACTCCGGCAGCAGCAGCCGTCCCACCGGGAGGCTGACCAGCATCAGCGGGATGTTGACGAGGAAGACCGACCCCCACCAGAAGTGCTCCAGCAGGAAGCCGCCGAGCAGCGGACCGACCGCGGCGCCCACCGCGGCGACCGCGCTCCAGATGCCGATCGCCAGCGCGCGTTCGCGCCGGTCGGGGAAGACCTGCCGCAGGATCGACAGCGTCGCCGGCATGATCATGGCGCCGCCGACGCCGAGCAGCGCGCGGGCCAGGATGAGGGTCTGCGGGTGGTGGGCGAACGCCGCCACGGCGGACGCGACCCCGAACAGGGTGTAGCCGAGGAGCAGGATCCGCCTGCGGCCCACCCGGTCGCCGAGCGTGCCGAACAGGATCAGCAGCGAGGCGCAGACGAGCGGATAGGTGTCGACGATCCAGAGCAGCTCTATGGCGCCGGGCCTGAGGTCCTCGGTGACCGCGGGCACCGCCACGTGCAGCACGGTGGCGTCCACGGCGACCAGCAGCAGGCTGACGCAGAGGACGACGAGGACGACCCAGCGGTTGGCACCGGCCCCGGCCGTCCGACGGCGCGGCACTGCGGCGGCCGTGGTCGTCCCGGACATGTACGTACCTCCCAGATGAACCCTCGCGTCGGCGGATCCGCGGGGTGGGGACTCCCCGGCGGCTCGGCCGGGGAGAGCGGTGATCCCCGGCCGGCGCAACGACGTGCGAGTGACTGGCCAGGTTACGCGAGTCGACGCCGCGGTCGCGTGGCCCAGCTCTCACCCTTCACCAGGAACCCGTGTGGCGTACACCACTCCCTCCCCCGGTCCAGCCGCCCCGCGGGGCGGGCCGGTGCAGCGCGCGGTCGATAATCGAGCCCGTGACCGATCTTGCGACGCCCGTGGCACCGGCCCGGCCCGGCATCCTGCGCCGGGCCGCCCCGGCGCTGCTCGGGTACGCGGCCGTCCGCGTCCTCGGCCTGCTCGCCCTGGCCGTCTGGAGCGCCGCGCGGGGCAAGGACGCCCACACCCTGCTGACCGCCCGCTGGGACGCGCTCTGGTACAGCCGGGTCGCCGGACTCGGGTACGGCTACGAGGTGCGCCTGCCGAACGGCGACGTCCATTCCAACCTGGCCTTCTTCCCGCTGCTGCCCTGGCTGGAGCGGCTGCTCGCCGCGGTGACCCCGCTCACGTACGCCGACGCGGGCTTCGCCGTCGCCCTGCTCGCCTCGCTCGCCGCCGCGTGGGGGGTCTTCGCGGTCGCCGAGCACGTGTACGGCCGCCGGGCCGGCGTCTGCGCGGTGCTGCTGTGGGCGGTGCTGCCGGTCGGGATCGTGCAGTCGATGGCGTACAGCGAGTCGCTGTTCACGGCGCTCGCCGCCTGGTCGCTGTACGCCGTGCTGACCGGCCGCTGGGTGGCCGCGGGCGCCCTGGCCCTGCTGGCGGGGCTGACGCGGCCGGTGGGCCTGGCCGTCGTCGCGGCGGTGTGGGCGGCCGGCCTCACCTCGATCCGGCGGAACCGGAGCGCGGCCCCGGCCGAGCGTGCGTGGCGGCCGGCGCGCGCCCTCGGCATGGCGCTCGCGCCCCTGGGGGCCGCCGGGTACGTGCTGTGGGTCGGGCACCGCACGGGCAGGGGCCCGCTCGGCTACCTCGACGTACAGGCGGGCTGGCGCAACGGTTTCGACGGCGGGTACGCCTTCGCCCGGTTCACCGCCGAGAAGTTCACCTCGCTCGCGTCCGCCCCGGCCGGTCTCGGACTGGTCGTCGGCGTCGGCCTGGTGATCTGGCTGTTCGTCCTCGGGGTGCGCGGACGGCAGCCGCTGCCGCTCCTGGTGTACGCGGGCGTGGTCACCGCCCTCGCGCTGTGCGCGTCGAGTTACTTCGGCTCCAAGCCGCGTCTGCTGCTGCCCGCCTTCCCGCTGCTGCTGCCGCCCGCTCTGGCCCTCGCCCGGCTGCGGACGCCGCGGGCGGCCCTGGTGGTGGCCGGTGCGGCGGTGGTCTCGGCGGTGTACGGGGCGTTCTGGCTGAACGGCTCCGGCCCCCCGTGAGCGGAGCGGGTTGTCGCATGAACGTGCGGAGAATTCGACCCGAGTGTTCGGTCAACGCATTTATAAGCGCTCCATAAGCATCTCCGGAATGATCAAAGCAATTGCAGGCCGCGGCGGCGCGGCCATTGCGCAATACGGGGAAATAAAGGCGCCGTTGAGAGCAATGCCACATCACATCGTCATCACGAACCCCGTGATTCGTCGGGGAAGTGAGCTCACTCGCTGTAACGTCGATTAGGTGCGTACCGAAGGAACCCTCACCCGCCTGGACCGGGTGTTCGCCAGGCTGGACCGTGAGCCGCAACGGCCGGCGCACATCGACGTGCCGCGGATGAGCCGGCACCGGTTCGTGCTGTTCTCGGCGACGCTGGCGTTCTACCTGTCCATCGTCTGGGCCGTGGTGACGACTTCGTGGCTGGTCCGGCTCGACTGGCTGGTCATGTTCTTCCGGCCGTACCAGCAGTGGCCGCAGATCCACGCGTTCCTCGACTACTACGTGGTGCTGGGCCAGCGCGGCCCGACCGCCGTGATGGTCGCCGCGTGGCTGGGCTGGCGCTCGTGGCGGCAGCACACGCTCCGTCCGCTGCTCACCCTCGCCGCGTCCCTGCTGCTGCTGAACATCACGGTCGGCGCCGCGAAGATCGGCATGGGCCGCCTCGGACCGCACTACGCGACCGTCATCGGCTCGAACGAGATGGGCCTGGGCGGCGATATATTCCCCAGCGGCCACACCGCCAACGCCGTGGTGACCTGGGGCATCCTGGCTTATCTGGCCTCCACGCCGAGGGCGCGCCGCTGGCTGTCCGCGCTGTCCGCGGTCACCTCGCTCGGCGTCGGCCTCACCACGGTCTACCTGGGCACGCACTGGCTGAGCGACGTGCTCCTCGGCTGGGCCGCGGGACTGCTGATCATGCTGGCGCTGCCGTGGTGCGAGCCGCTGATCGCCCGGGTGGAGGCCCGGCTGTTCACCCTGCGCGACCGGCTGCGCGACCGCCGCGGCCGCACGGCTCCGGTGCCGGCGCCGGCCGCTCCCGTCGGCGCGCCCGTGGCGCTGGGGCCGCGCACCACCGCCGCGGACGAGGCCCCGGCCGCCCGCGGGACGGTCGGTGTCTCCCGCTCGTCCCGGGTGCCCGCCCATCTCGCCCCCGGCCCGCATCTGGCCCGCTCCGAGCGCACGCCGGTCACTCCGGCCGGCAGCCGCAGGCCCCCGCACGCCGACCGCGTCCCGCGCGGCCCGGCGCCGGCGGCCCGCCCCCTCGCGGGCAGTTGACCCTCCCGGGGCCGCGCGTGCGCGCGGCCCCGGTTCAGCCCTTCCAGGCGCGGGCCACCCGGCCGTTCTCGACCTCGAAGTTCAGCCGTCCGACCCGGTACTCCATGGTGATGATCGCTCCCGGCGGCAGGGACCGGACCGAGGACCAGCCGCGTTCGCGCGCACGCCGCTCCGCCTCCTCCGCGTCGAGACCGACGTAGCCGTCGGGGCTGTCCTGGGGCTCCGCGGGCGGAGTGGGGATGGCTGCCATACCGCCACGCTAGGCCCTGGTCCGCGGCCGGGGAAGTCCGTCGGGACGCCGCAGCGGTCACCACCGGCGCTCCTGTCACACTTCTGTCACAGGATGCCGACGCGCCTCTCCTCCGAACTCCGTCACACCGAAGGGTGGTTCGGTCCCCCTTTCGCAGGCATTCGAACGAAATTCCCCGCGTGCCGTGAAGGCGCCCGGCAAAGCACCACGGAAAGCACCGGAAGAACCGAACCGAAAGCGGGCCGGAGCCGGTGCGGAACCGCTGCGGAACCGATCCCGGGCCTATTCCCCGCCGCCCCTCGCACGGCGGCGGGGAAGCTGACGCCGCATCGGAATTTCACCCTTCCGGCGCACCGTCCGGCGGACGCGGGCGGGCCCCGTCCGGTCGGCGGACCGGACGGGGCCTGGCACCCGGGGCAGGGGGAGCGACTCAGAGCACGAGACGCTGCCCGGGCACGATCAGGTCGGGATCACCGCCGACGACGGCCTGGTTGGCGGCGTACAGCCGCTGCCAGGTGGTCCCGTGCCGGGCGGCGATGCCACTCAGCGTGTCGCCCTCGCGGACGGTGCACTCCCCGTGGGAGGCCCCGTGGTCCGTGTGGCCCGTGGTGCGGGCGGGGGCCTTCGCCCGCTCCTGCGCCGGGGCGGCCTTCCGGGCCGCACCCCGGTCCGACTGGTGTGCCTGCTCTCGCGTCGAGGAGTGCGTCGAGGAGTGCGTCGAGCGGCGTGCCGACTCGTACGCGGACCCGGTCGCCGTGGAGCCCGAGCCCGTCGCGGGCGCGCCGCCAAACGCCCCGGCCCGCGCCGAGCAGACCGGCCAGGCGCCCCACCCCTGGGTCCGCTGGACCTTGGTGGCGACGGCGATCTGCTGGGCCCTGGAGGCCCGGTCGGCGGTGGGCGCGTAGGCCGTGCCGCCGTAGGCCCGCCAGGTGCCGGCGGCGAACTGGAGCCCGCCGTAGTAGCCGTTGCCGGTGTTGATGTGCCAGTCGCCGCCGCTCTCGCACCGGGCGATGCGGTCCCACACTCCGCCGTCCGCCGCACGGGCCTGGCCGGTCGCGGCCAGCAGCCCGAGCGGGGCGAGCAGGACGGCACCGGCGAGAACCGCGGCCGTCCGGTTCCTACGAACGTTGTCGCGCGTGGTATCGGCACATTCGGACATGTACATCCCTCTCGGACAACCCGGGGTCCCCCAGGGCGGGGCGCGCCGCCGCGCAGGGACGCGGTCGTCGCGCTCCGCCCCGTCCGCCGGGACAAGGGGTGGTACCGCGGGTGGTGCTGCTGCGCGAGGCGCGGCCGGCGGACGTACCCGAGCGGTGCTCGTTGCACTCGGCGCAGGAATGTAGGGAGCATGTCGATCCGGTATCAACCAACTCCTCGTCCTCGCAGGCCAGTTCGACGTTACCGTAGGTATCGCCAATTTCCGGACACCCATTTCATTCGCTGATTTCCTGATATATCGGCCACTCCCCGACCACCGCTGTGACCCACTTCACCTCTTCAAGGGCCTTGACCCGATGGCGAGTTGACGATGAGTGCCGGGTTCCGGCCCCGAGGTGACCCTGCGCGCCGGACGGTTCGATTCCGTTCGCCGGTGGGCGTGACTCCCGCCACAGATCGCCCGTTGTCTTCTTCATGAGCCGCGGGCCCACCCGGTTCACGGGCCGGGAGCCACCCGGTCCCGCCACGCACCGCATTCCGAGGGAGCCACCCGTGCCGCGCATGCTCGACGTCAGCGACGCCGTACGCGCCGAGATCGGCGACGAAGAAGCCGACCGGCTGCTCGCCGGAGAGAACGCCCCGGGCAGTTACGACTGCACGTCCTGCCGCACCCCGGGCGACTCCGAGCAGGAGCGCACCAGCACCGTCCTGTTCATCGGGGACGAGACCGCCGTCCTCGCCTTCGCCCACGCCGGCTGCCTGCCCTCCCAGGTCGTCCAGGTCACCGAGGAGCAGCTGCAGGGCGCGGTCCGCTCCATCAACGCCGGTTCCCGCACGGCCCCGGCGGAGCCCCCCAGGGTCGTGCCCGAGCAGGCCGTCCTCGGCGTCACCAGCGGACTCGTGCTGATCACCGGGGAGCTGCACCCGGCCCTGGTGGTGGAGCCGACCGCGCCCATCGTGCGCCCGGGCGCCATCGGCGCCGGCGACGACTTCCTGCCGCTGCTGATCGAGCAGGGCTACCTGCCCGTCACCCAGCTCGACGCCGTGCCGCCCGTGCTGCACGGCTGGTCGGTGCTGCTGGCCATGGGGCAGCTGCACGCCGTGCTGCAGCCCGGCCCCACCGGCGGCCAACCGGTGGCCTGGTGGCAGGCGCACCAGCCGCTCCAGGTCACCGACGGATGGCGGGCCGCCGCCAACAAGCACCAGCAAGTGCTGCTGTTCGCCGCACCGGTGGGCTCCATCGGGCGCCAGCCGCGGGAGGACCTGCTCCGCGACGCCCTGGACAAGGCGGCGGCGAACGGGAAGCTGGTCGCGGCGGCACTGCCGCTCGCGGGGACCTGAGCGCACCCGCCGGGGGCGGCGGGGACCGCGGCGGGCGCGCGTCCTCCACGCCGGTTCACGCGGCCCCCCGCGCCCCTTTTGGGATGTTTCACAACCGCATCCCTTTGCGTGCGGGGTCGTTTGGACATACGTGCACGCATACGACGTTCCCCGCCGCCAGCCCTACCAGCCGATCCCGTCCGCGAGGTCGGCGCAGGATTCCGCCGGCAGCCCATCGGCCACGCCGATCTACGACGCGCTCTACGCCGAGTACGTCAAGTCCTACCGGACGCTGCCGGGTGATCGCAGCGGCGAGGAGAACCTCGGCTTCACCGCGTTCGGGATCCTCCCGCACGGCTCCGACCGGCACGGCACGGGCTCGTACGGCACGAGCGGGTACAGCGCCTACAGCGCGGGGGCTTACAGCACCCGGCACGCCACCGGCCAGCAGCAGACGCAGTGGCAGCGGGTCGGCACGCTGGGGCGGCAGCAGGACCCCGGGAGGCGCCACGTTCCGGCGGCGCTGCCGCCCGGTCCGCGCCGGGGAGCGTGACCTACGGCGAAGGGCGGCCCCTGGAGCAGGGGCCGCCCTTCGCCGTGACCGTACCGGTGTCACTTCTTCTTCGTGCCGCGCTTCTCGCGCACCCGCACCGAGATGTGGATCGGGGTGCCGTCGAAGCCGAACTCCTCGCGCAGCCGGCGCTCGACGAAGCGCCGGTAGCCCGCCTCGATGAAGCCGGAGGCGAACAGCACGAACCGCGGCGGCTTGGTGCCGGCCTGGGTGCCGAACAGGATGCGCGGCTGCTTGCCGCCCCGGACCGGGTGCGGGTGGGCGGAGACCAGCTCGCCGAGGAAGGCGTTCAGACGCCCGGTCGGCACGCGCGTCTCCCAGCCGGCCAGCGCCGTCTCGATCGCCGGGACCAGCTTCTCCATGTGGCGGCCGGTGCGGGCCGACACGTTGACGCGGGGCGCCCACGCGACCTGGGCGAGCTCGGTCTCGATCTCGCGCTCCAGGTAGTAGCGGCGCTCCTCGTCGAGGGTGTCCCACTTGTTGTACGCGATGACCATGGCGCGGCCGGCCTCGACGGCCATGGTGATGATCCGCTGGTCCTGCACGGAGATGTTCTCGGAGGCGTCGATCAGGACGACCGCGACCTCGGCCTTCTCCACGGCCGCCGCCGTGCGCAGCGAGGCGTAGTAGTCGGCGCCCTGCTGGAGGTGGACGCGCTTGCGGATGCCCGCCGTGTCCACGAACTTCCAGGTCGTGCCGCCCAGTTCGATCAGCTCGTCGACCGGGTCGCGGGTGGTGCCCGCCAGTTCGTCGACGACGACGCGCTCCTCGCCGGCCACCTTGTTCAGCAGGGAGGACTTGCCGACGTTCGGGCGGCCGATCAGCGCGATGCGGCGCGGGCCGCCGACGGCGGCGCCGAAGGTCTGCGCCGGCGCCTCGGGCAGCGCCTCCAGGACACGGTCCAGCATGTCGCCGGTGCCGCGGCCGTGCAGCGCCGAGACCGGGTGCGGCTCGCCGAGGCCCAGGGACCACAGGTAGGCCGCGTCGGCCTCGCCGCTCGGGCCGTCCACCTTGTTGGCGGCCAGCACCACGGGCTTGCCGGCCTTGCGCAGCAGCCGTACGACCGCCTCGTCGGTGTCGGTCGCGCCGACCTTGGCGTCCACGACGAAGACGACCGCGTCGGCCGCCTCGATCGCGTACTCGGCCTGCGCGGCCACGGAGGCGTCGATGCCGAGGACGTCCTGCTCCCAGCCGCCGGTGTCGACGACCTTGAAGCGGCGGCCCGCCCACTCGGCCTCGTAGGTCACGCGGTCGCGGGTCACGCCCGGCTTGTCCTCGACGACCGCCTCGCGGCGGCCGATGATCCGGTTCACCAGGGTCGACTTGCCGACATTGGGGCGGCCGACGACGGCGAGCACGGGCAGCGGGCCGTGTCCGGCCTCCTCGATGGCGCCTTCGACGTCGTCGAGGTCGAAGCCCTCCTCCGCGGCGAGCTCCATGAACTCCGCGTACTCGGCGTCGCCGAGCGCCCCGTGCTCGGAGGCGAGCTCGGCCGAGCCGTCGGGCTGGTTCTGGTCGTTCATGAAGTCCGTACCTCGTCGTTCCTTCGTGGTGATCGGTGGAGCACCCCCGTCGGGGGTGCTCCACTACTTGAGTGTGGCCTGGCGCCCGGTGAGACGCCTGGCGTTTTCCAGGTGGGCGGTGAGCTGCTTCTGGATGCGCTCGGTCGCCTCGTCGAGCGCCCGGCGCGTGCGCCGTCCGCTTCCGTCGCCCGCCTCGAAGGGGTCGCCGAAGACGACGTCGACGCGGGAGCGCAGCGGCGGCAGCGCCTTTATCAACCGTCCCCGCCGCTCGGAACTTCCCAGCACGGCCACCGGCACGACCGGGGCGCCGCTGCGCACCGCGAAGTACGCGAGCCCGGCCCGCAGCGAGGCGAAGTCGCCCTCTCCGCGGGTGCCCTCCGGGAAGATGCCGAGAACGCCGCCGGCCTCCAGGACGCCCAGCGCCGTGGTGATCGCGGTGCGGTCGGCGGAGTGGCGGTCCACCTTCACCTGGCCGATGCCGGTCAGGAAGGGGTCGAGCGGGCCGACGAACGCTTCCTTCTTGATCAGGAAGTGCACCGGCCGCGGGGCCACGCCCATCACCATCGGGCCGTCGACGTTGTGGGAGTGGTTCACGGCGAGGATCACCGGACCGGTCGCGGGCACCCGCCAGGAACCCAGCACGCGCGGACGCCAGAGCCCGTACATCAGCCCGACGCCGATCCGGCGGCCGACGTCGGCACCGCGCTCGGACGGAAGGCTCACCGCGCGGCCTGCTTCTCCCCGGCGGCGGCCCGCTTCTCCTCGACCAGGGTGACGACGCACTCGATGACCTGCGCCAGCGTGAGCTCGGTGGTGTCCACCTCGACCGCGTCGGCGGCCTTGGCCAGCGGCGAGGTCTTGCGGCTGGAGTCGGCGGCGTCCCGCTTGATCAGGGCCTCGCGGGTGGCATGCACGTCGACGCCCTTCAGCTCACCGCTGCGGCGGGCGGCACGCGCCTCCGGCGAGGCGGTGAGGAAGATCTTGAGGTCGGCGTCCGGCAGCACCGTGGTGCCGATGTCGCGGCCCTCGACGACTATGCCCCGCTCGGCGGAGGCGGCCAGCGAGCGCTGCAGCTCGGTGATCCGGGCGCGCACCTCGGGGACCGCGCTGACCGCGCTGACCTTGGAGGTGACCTCCTGGGTGCGGATCGGGCCGGCCACGTCCACGCCGTCGACGGTGATCGTCGGGTGGGCCGGGTCGGTGCCGGAGACGATCTCGGCCTTGCCGGCCACGGCGGCGATCGCGGTGGGGTCGTCGAGGTCGATGCCGTTGGTCACCATCCACCAGGTGATCGCCCGGTACTGGGCGCCGGTGTCCAGGTAGCTCAGGCCGAGCTGCGCGGCCACGGCCTTGGACGTGCTCGACTTGCCCGTGCCGGACGGGCCGTCGATGGCGACAATCACGGGCTGGGCGGTCCGGGCGGCGCCGATTTCCACAGCGGGGCACCTTCCTGGTGATGGTGGTGGGTGTGTGCGGGACGCGAAGGCGCCCCGCACAAGGTTACTGTCTCCCCGGAGGCCCTTTTACTGGCGGATGGCCCAGCCCCGCTCGCGCAGCGCCGCCGTCAGCACCGGCGCCGCCTTCGGCTCCACCGTCAGCTGCACCAGACCGGCCTGCTGGCCGGTCGCGTGCTCGATGCGCACGTCCTCGATGTTGACCCCAGCCATCCCCGCGTCCGCGAAGATACGGGCCAGCTGGCCGGGCTGGTCGTCGATGAGCACGGCCACGACCTCGTAGACCCGCGGCGCGGAGCCGTGCTTGCCGGGGACGCGGACCTGGCCCGCGTTGCCGCGGCGCAGGACGTCCTCGATGCCGTGGGTGCCCTCGCGCCGCTTGGCCTCGTCGGCGGACTGCAGGGCGCGCAGGGCGCGGACCGTCTCGTCGAGGTCGGCGGAGACGTCGGTGAGCAGGTCGGCGACCGGGCCCGGGTTCGCGGACAGGATGTCGATCCACATCCGCGGGTCGGAGGCGGCGATCCGGGTCACGTCCCGGATGCCCTGCCCGCACAGCCGTACGGCGGCGTCCTCGGCGTGCTCCAGGCGCGCGGCGACCATGCTGGAGACCAGGTGGGGCATGTGGGAGACGAGGGCCACGGCGCGGTCGTGGGCGTCGGCGTCCATGACGACCGGGACCGCCCGGCAGTGCGAGACCAGCTCCAGGGCGAGGTTGAGCACCTCGGTGTCGGTGTCCCGGGTCGGGGTGAGCACCCAGGGGCGGCCCTCGAAGAGGTCCGCGGTGGCGGCCAGCGGGCCGGAGCGCTCCCGGCCGGACATGGGGTGCGTGCCGATGTAGCGGGTCAGGTCGAGGCCGAGCGACTGCAGCTCGCGGCGCGGCCCGCCCTTGACGCTGGCGACGTCCAGGTAGCCGCGGGCCACGCCCCGGCGCATGGCGTCGGCGAGCACCGCGGCCACGTGCGCCGGCGGGGCGGCGACGATCGCGAGGTCGACGGGGCCGTCGGGCGCCCCGTCCGTGCCGGCGCCCAGCGCGGCCGCCGTACGGGCCTGCTCGGGGTCCTGGTCGGCGAGGTGGACGGTGACGCCCCGGCGGGCCAGGGCGAGGGCGGCGGAGGTGCCGATCAGCCCGGTGCCGATGACGAGTGCGGTTCTCACTGGGCGATGTCCTTGCGCAGGGCGGCCGCGGCGCCCAGGTAGACGTGGGCGATGTCGGCGCGCGGTTTGTCGGACTCGATGTGCGCGAGGACGCGGACGACGCGGGGCATGCCGCCCTCGATGTCCAGCTCCTGGGCGCAGATCAGCGGCACGTCGACGATGCCGAGCTTGCGGGCCGCGGCCGCCGGGAAGTCGCTGTGCAGGTCCGGCGTGGCCGTGAACCAGATGCTGATCAGATCGTCCGCGGTCAGGCCGTTCCGCTCCAGGACGGCGGTGAGCAGGGCTCCGACCTGCTCGTCCATGTGGCCGGCCTCGTCCCGCTCCAGTTGGACGGCCCCCCGGACCGCTCGTACCGCCACGGCGTTGCTCCTTGCTGACGTGAGCGTTCGCTGCTCTTCGGATGTCTGTCGGCTCAGGGCGTCCAGCCTAGTCAGCCCGGGTGGGGTGGGGGCGTGGCGCCCGCGAGCTGAGACGGCTGCTCCCGTGCGCGCCCCTGGACAGGTCCCGGCACCACCGGCCTCGCCGGGCGCGGTGCACCGTCCGTACGCCCCCGATCGGCAGACGTGCGAAACGCGAGTTTTGTGGCACTCCCTCCCGGGTTGTTTCTTCTGTGGGGTGTTCAGTGCCAAGATGCTTCTGCTCCGCTCGGAGCGCCTCCCCGGCCGGCTGCCGCCGGTGCTCGGCGGACTGGGTTCGCCGTGCTCGCGGCCGTCCGGCCGACGTCCGCCCGCTGGTTCTTCCGCACGTTCGGAGTGACGACATGACGCACGACTCGACGCGGCGCACGGTTCTCGCGACGGGAGCGGCGGCGCTCGCCGCGGCGGGCTGCAGCAAGCACGGCGGCAGCGACACCTCCGCCGAGTCCTCGCCGTCGCCGAACGACTCCGGCGGGCGGGAGCTGGCGCGCACGAGCGACATCCCGGTGGGCGGGGGCAGGATCTTCCGGGAGCAGCGGGTCGTGGTCACCCAGCCGAAGAAGGACGAGTTCAAGGCCTTCACGGCGATCTGCACCCACCAGGGCTGCACCGTGTCCAGGGTCGCGGGCGGCACCATCGACTGCCCCTGCCACGGCAGCCGTTTCCACATCGCCGACGGCTCGGTGGCGGCGGGCCCGGCCCCGGCGCCCCTGCCCGTCCAGCAGATCACGGTGGCGGGGAACTCGATCCGCCTGGCGTGAGACTCCGCGCACGCCAGGCTTCCCGGGGACCCCCTGGGCCCCGGGAAGGACCCGGCACGCCCCGGAAGGACCCGGGACGGACCCGGCGCGCCCCGGCAGCGGGGCCCTAGAGGTCGACCTCGCCCATCAGCATGCCGACCTCGGTGTTCGACAGACGGCGCAGCCAGCCGGACTTCTGGTCGCCCAGGGTGATCGGGCCGAAGGCGGTGCGGACCAGCTTGTCGACCGGGAAGCCGGCCTCCGCGAGCATCCGGCGGACGATGTGCTTGCGGCCCTCGTGCAGGGTGACCTCGACGAGGTAGTTCTTGCCGGTCTGCTCGACGACCCGGAAGTGGTCGGCGCGGGCGTAGCCGTCCTCCAGCTGGATGCCGTCCTTCAGCCGCTTGCCCAGGTCGCGCGGGATGGGGCCGACGATGTGCGCCAGGTAGGTCTTCTTCACGCCGTACTTGGGGTGGGTCAGCCGGTGGGCCAGCTCGCCGTGGTTGGTGAGCAGGATGACGCCCTCGGTCTCGGTGTCGAGCCGGCCGACGTGGAAGAGCCGCGTCTCACGGTTGGTGACGTAGTCGCCGAGGCACTGACGGCCTTCCGGGTCCTCCATCGTCGAGACGACGCCGGCGGGCTTGTTCAGCGAGAAGAACTGGTACGACTGCGTCGCCACCGTCAGGCCGTCGACCTTGACCTCGTCCTTCTCCGGGTCGACCCGCTTGCCCTGCTCCAGGACGATCTCGCCGTTGACCTCGACCCTGGCCTGCTCGATCAGCTCCTCGCAGGCGCGCCGGGAGCCGTAGCCCGCGCGCGCGAGCACCTTCTGCAGCCGCTCGCCCTCCTGCTCGGCGCCCGGGAAGGTCTTCGGCAGCTTGACGTCCTTCTTGCCGGCGTACCGCTCCCGGTTGCGCTCCTCGGCGCGGGCCTCGTACTCCCGGGAACGCGCCGGGGCGGTGCGGCCGTCGCCGGACCGGGGCTGCTTGGGACCGCCCTTGGCGCCGCCGCGGGCCGCGCCGCCGCGTCCCGCCTTGGGGCCGTCCTTCGTGGCGCCGGGGCCCACGTCGTAGCGGCGCTCCTCGGGGCGGGGCTTGCGGGGGCGGCCCTGGCCCTGCTTGTCGTCCCTGCTGTTGCCGGCACCTCGGTAGTTACCGCGCCCGCCGCTCTTGCCGCTGCTTCGCATCAGAATTCCGTCGTCGTCGTGTTCGGTGGACCGTCGTCCGCGTCCGGGGCATCCGGATCGAACGACGGTACGGCTTCCTGGGTCTCGGCCTCGATCGCCTCCGCCTCCGGGAGGAAGGGCGCGAGCTCCGGGAGCTCGTCCAGACCGCGCAGGCCCATCCGCTCCAGGAAGTAGTTCGTCGTCGTGTACAGGATCGCACCTGTTTCGGGTTCCGTGCCCGCCTCCGCGACCAGACCGCGCTGGAGCAGGGTACGCATCACGCCGTCGCAGTTGACTCCGCGTACGGCCGAGACGCGGCTGCGGCTCACCGGCTGACGGTAGGCGACCACCGCCAGGGTCTCCAGCGCGGCCTGGGTGAGTCTGGCCTGCTGGCCGTCCAGGACGAAGCCCTCGACGGCCGCCGCGTACGCGGGCCGGGAGTAGAAGCGCCAGCCGCCGGCGACGAGCCGGAGCTCGAAGCCGCGGCCCTGCACGGTGTACTCGTCGGCCAGTTCCCGAAGGGCGTCCGCGATCTGCCGCCGGGGCCGCTGGAGCGTCTTCGCCAGGAGCTCCTCGGTCGCGGGCTCGTCCACGACCATCAGGACGGCCTCCAGGGCGGGCTTGAGGTCGAGGTCGGCGACGGTGGGCGGCCCGGCCGGTGCGTCGGTGGTGTCCTCGCTCACGCCTTCTCCTCCTCGGGCTCCTTGGGGCCCTTCGTCTCCTCGGGCCGCTCGGGCGGCCGGTCGAACTCGTCCGTCACCATCGAGGCGGTGTCCTCGTCCCCGCCGGTCCAGCGCACGAGCAGCTCGCCGAGCGCCGTCTCCTGGTCGAGGGCGACGGCCTTCTCGCGGTACAGCTCCAGCAGCGCCAGGAAGCGCGCCACGACCGTGAGCGTGTCGTCGGTGTCCTCCACCAGCGCGCGGAAGCTGGCCTCGCCCAGCTCCCGCAGCCGCGCGACGACGATCCCGGCCTGCTCCTGCACGCTCACCAGCGGCGCGTGGATGTGGTCGACGTACACCTGCGGCTTGGGCCTGGGCTGCATCGCCTTGACCGCGAGCCTGGCGAAACCCTCCGCGCCGATGCTGATCACGACCTCGGGCAGCAGCTCGGCGTGGTGGGGCTCCAGACCGACGGTACGGGGGTAACGGCGGGCCTCCGCGTCGAGGCGGCCGCTGAAGATGTCGGCGATCCGCTTGTACGCGCGGTACTGGAGCAGGCGCGCGAACAGCAGGTCCCGTGCTTCGAGCAGCGCGAGGTCCGCCTCGTCCTCGACCTCGGCGGCGGGCAGCAGCCGGGCCGCCTTCAGGTCGAGCAGCGTGGCCGCCACGACCAGGAACTCGGTCGTCTCGTCGAGGTCCCAGTCCGGTCCCAAGGCCCGGATGTACGCCATGAACTCGTCCGTCACCTTCGACAGCGCGACCTCGGTGACGTCGAGCTTGTGCTTCGAGATCAGCTGGAGGAGCAGGTCGAAGGGGCCCTCGAAGTTCGCCAGCCGGACCTTGAAGACGTTGTCGTCGCCGCTGCCGCCGTCATCGCCGTCCGGGCCGCTCCGGCCGCCTCGGCCGTCGCCCGGTTCGCCGTCCCCGGTGTCGGGCCGCGTCCGGGGCCGGGGGGCCGGCGACGGCGCCCGCACCGCGAGGGGCGCCGGCTCCGGAGAGCGCGCCGGCTCGGGCGCCTGCGTCGGCGTGGGCGCCGACGGCGGTGTGCGGAGTTGCGTCGGCGTGCGTGCCGGTTCGGGCTCACGGGCTTGTTCGTCACCCGGTGCCGGTGCGGGCTCCGGGATCGCTTCGGGCGCCTGTGCCGCTTCTGCCGGTGGTTCCGGTTCGACCGGTGGCGCCGGCCGCGGGGCGCTCGCGCCCGGGCCCCGTCCCAGCGCGCGCCGGCGGCCGGCGGGCGGGCCGGAGGCGGGGGCGGGAACGTCGTGCGAGGTCATGGCCTCCGCAGGCTACCGCTACCGCCCGCGCAGCCGTCGTACGAGGATGCTGGCGTCTCCCCGGGTCTCCAGATCCGCGAGCACCACGGCGACCGCCTCGCGGACGATGCGCCCGCGGTCCACGGCCAGCCCGTGCTCGCCGCGCAGGACCAGACGGGCGTGCTCCAGGTCCATGAGTTCCTCGGCGGAGACGTACACGGTGATCTTCTCGTCGTGCCGTTCCCGGCCGCTGGGGCGGCGGCCGGCCGCCCGGCCGCGCTTGCGGGGCTGCTGCTCGGCGGCAGAACCTTCCTGCGCTCCCTGGCGCCGCCCGGAGCGCTCGGCGGCCGCGCCGCGGCTGCGGGACTCGCCGGAGTCGGCCGGTTCGGCGTCCGCGGCGACGTGCTCCGCGCCCTCGCCGTCACCGGCCTGCGCGGGCACCGCCTGCGGCGCGTCCTCCGCCGCCGCGGCCGCCGCGTCGCCCTCCCCCGCGGGAGCGGGCACCCGGGCCTCGCCGTTGGCCTGGCGCCGGGGTGTCGACGACTGGAGCCCCATTCCCCCTGTCGTACGGAACAGTTCGTCGGCCCCCGGCAGACTCACTCGGCGTGACACCGGGCGAGCACCTCCCTGGCGAGCTGGCGGTAGGCGGCGGCGCCGACGGAGTTGGAGGCGTAGGTGGTGATCGGCTCACCGGCCACCGTGGTCTCCGGGAAGCGGACCGTGCGCCCGATGACCGTGTGGTAGACGTGGTCGTCGAACGCCTCGACGACGCGCGCGAGCACCTCGCGGCTGTGCACGGTGCGCGAGTCGTACATCGTGGCGAGGATCCCGTCGAGCTCCAGGTCGGGGTTGAGGCGCTCCTGGACCTTCTCGATGGTCTCGGTCAGCAGCGCGACACCGCGGAGGGCGAAGAACTCGCACTCGAGCGGCACGATCACCTTGTGAGCGGCGGTGAGCGCGTTGACGGTGAGCAGACCGAGCGAGGGCTGGCAGTCGATCACGATGAAGTCGTAGTCGTCCATCAGCGGCTTGAGGGCGCGCTGGAGCGTCGACTCGCGCGCGACCTCGGAGACCAGCTGGACCTCCGCGGCCGACAGGTCGATGTTGCTGGGCAGCAGGTCCATGTTGGGGACCGCGGTCTTCAGCAGCACCTCGTCCGCGGACATGCCCCGCTCCATGAGCAGGTTGTAGACGGTGAGGTCGAGCTCCATGGGGTTGACGCCGAGACCGACCGACAGCGCGCCCTGCGGGTCGAAGTCCACGAGCAGCACCCGGCGGCCGTACTCCGCGAGCGCGGCACCCAGGTTGATGGTCGACGTGGTCTTGCCGACGCCGCCCTTCTGGTTGCACATCGCGATGATCTTCGCGGGGCCGTGGTCGGTGAGCGGGCCCGGGATGGGGAAGTACGGCAGCGGGCGCCCGGTCGGGCCGATGCGCTCACGGCGCTGGCGGGCCGCGTCGGGCGCGAGCGTGGCCGCGTACTCCGGATCGGGCTCGTACTCGGCGTCGGGGTCGTAGAAGTGCCCCTCGGGCAGTTCGTCGTAGTCGGCGAAGTGGGTGCGGGGCGCGCCACTTCCGTCGCCGGCCCTGGCGTTCACGTGATGGCCATCCATGCTCTGGGGTGCTGGCTGGGTCACTGCCGGATTCCGGTGACCCTGGTGGGCTGCGAAGGTGCGCACAGCGACGGAGCCGACAGCCTCGAGCCCCGTGGGACCCTGGCCCCGCGCGGGCATTCCTGGTTGACCACCCCCGGGAGTAAATGTCGACTCATTCACAAGTCGTCTTACCTCCTTGGTGACCAGGGAACTTCTAGACAGGTCAGCGTGGCACCATGCCGACGATTGGCGACTCTATGGCGTGTCGGGCGTCCGCAGCAACACAATCCGCCGGACCCGGCCCGATGTGTCGGCAATGAAACACCCCCCTGTCAAGGGCGTACGGCCGTCGCACGGCAGGTTTCACCGGTGCGTGAATCGGTCGATTGGTTGCGATCGGCGCGAGTTGACCGAGTGCGGCGAAGTGACCATACACACACCCGGCCGGACCTTGTCGGGCAAGGTCCGGCCGGGTGCGCGGTGTTGACGACCAGTGTTGACGTATCGCCTTTTGCCGATCGCCGACTTGACCGGCGGAGGTGGCGGCGGATCAGCCGAGGAGGGTCTCCAGCTCCACGTGCTCCAGACCGTGGGCCTCGGCGACCTCCCGGTAAACGACCTTGCCGTCATGGGTGTTGAGACCCTTGGCCAGGGCGGCGTCCCGGCGCAGCGCCTCCACCCAGCCGCGGTTGGCCAGTTCGACGATGTACGGCAGCGTGGCGTTGGTCAGCGCGTAGGTGGAGGTGTTGGGCACCGCGCCGGGCATGTTGGCGACGCAGTAGAACACCGACTCGTGGACCCGGAAGGTCGGCTCGGCGTGCGTGGTCGGGTGCGAGTCCTCGAAGCAGCCGCCCTGGTCGATGGCGATGTCGACAAGGACACTTCCCGCCTTCATCCGGGAGACCAGCTCGTTGGTGACCAGCTTCGGGGCCTTGGCACCCGGGATGAGCACGGCGCCGACGACGAGGTCGGCCTCGAGGCAGGCCTTCTCCAGCTCGAAGGCGTTGGAGACGACGGTCTGGATCTTCGTACCGAAGATCTTGTCGGCCTCCTTGAGCTTGTTGATGTCCTTGTCGAGCAGGGTGACGTGGAAGCCCAGGCCGATGGCGATCTGCGCGGCGTTCCAGCCGGAGACGCCGCCGCCGATGATGACGGCCTTGCCGGCCGGCACGCCCGGGACACCGCCCGGCAGCACACCCCGGCCGCCGGCGGCGCGCATCAGGTGGTAGGCGCCGACCTGCGGGGCGAGCCGGCCCGCCACCTCGGACATCGGGGCGAGCAGCGGCAGCGCGCGGTTCGCCAGCTCGACGGTCTCGTAGGCGATCGCCGTGGTGCCGGACTCCAGGAGGGCGTCCGTGCACTCCTTGGAGGCGGCCAGGTGCAGGTAGGTGAAGAGGATCTGGTCCTTGCGGAGGCGGTGGTACTCCTCCGCGATGGGCTCCTTGACCTTCAGCAGCAGGTCGGCGGAGGCCCAGACCTCGTCGGCGGTCTCCAGGATCTGGGCACCGGCCGCCACGTACTCCTCGTTCGGGATCGAGGAGCCGACGCCGGCGTTCCGCTCGACGACGACCTGGTGGCCGTGGCGCACCAGCTCGTGCACGCCGGCGGGGGTGATGGCCACCCGGAACTCGTTGTTCTTGACCTCGCGGGGGATGCCGACCTTCACGTCGATCACGGTCCTTGACTCAGGGAATGTGGGGCAATACAAGACGCACTCCGGCACGCGGGGGCATACCAGGAGACACCGCAGGAGAACGAGCGGCAGAGCCAGTCTAATGAAGGCGTTCTCGCTGTCTAGCCTTTCATTGCATCAATCTTCAGCGGATGTGATGCGGATTTCGCAGGCGTTAGCATCCTGTTCCGGCGATGTGGCGTCCGTACCGCCGTCTTCGGCCCCCTGGACCTCCTCTCCCAGGATGCGCTCGGCGGCCCCGCGGTGCAGGCTCGCGGCCACCGGGTCGCCGAGGCGCTCCAGGGTGTCGGCCAGCCTCAGCTGCAGCGCCGCCTGCAGCCGGACGTCGTCGGCGCGCCTGGCCCACTCGACCGCCTCCTGGCAGGTGCGCAGCGACTCCGCGGGCCGCCCCGCGTACTCCTGGACCCGGGCCAGCTCGCTCAACGCCCTGGCGTGCGCGGGCACATCACCGGTCCTGCGGTGCTCGGCGATCGCCGCGCGCCAGTTGCGCAGGGCCTCGCCGTAGCGGCCCGCGTAGGTGTGCGCGCCGGCGATCCGGCCGTACAGCCGGGCGGCCTCCTCGTGCTCGCCGCGGGCCAGGCGCTGGGACAGCGCCCGGCCGAACCAGTCGGCGGCCCGGTCGTGATCGCCGAGCTCCTGGTGGGCCCCGCCTACGGATTCCATCGCGCGGCCGGTCGCGTAGGGGTCGTTCGCCTCCCGGCCGGCGTCCAGCGCGGCCCGGTAGCGGGCCAGCGCCTGGGCCGTCCGGCCGGTGCGGGCGTCCAGGTCGGCGAGGTTCAGCAGGGCCGCGGCCCGCTCGCGGGGCAGCCGCCGCCGCTCGGCCACGTCCAGCACGAGGCGGTGGATGCCGTACAGGTCACCGGCGGCGGCCTGGGTGCCGAAGTGGGCGACCATCGCCCGCACGAGCTGGGACATCAGTCGGCGGGCCAGGGTGTCCAGCTCCCCGTCGGCCACCGCGAGCCGGGCGGCGGCGAGCAGGGCGGGCCGCCGGGCCCGCAGCCAGTCCTCGGCGGCCCGCGGGGTGGGAAAGCGCAGCGCGGGCGGCAGGCCCTTCAGCTTCTCCCGGGTCTCCGGGCTGTCGGTCTCGGTGATCGCGCGGCAGGTCTGCAGCAGCCGTACGGTGCGCTCCAGCATCCGGGCGCGGGCGAGCTGCAGCTCGGCGGGGCGGTCATGGGCCCGGGCCAGGGACAGCAGCAGCGGATGCAGGCAGCCGGGGACCTCGTACCGCGGCAGCGGTGCGGGCACGGCCCGCAGCAGGCCCGTCCCGGCGAGGTCGTCGAGGACGCCCCGCGCGCTGTCGAGGGAGCAGCCGGCGAGCGCGGAGGCGGTGTGCGGGTCGATGTCGCCGGCCGGGGCGAGGGCGAGCAGGCGCAGCAGCCGCGCGGCACCGGCCGGCAGGCAGGCGTGCGCGAGCCGCAGGACACGGCCGAGCGGGGCTCCCTCGTCGGGGTCGGCGTGCAGCTGCTTGGCGAGGTCGGCGACGGCCGCCTGGGGGTGGGCGGCCAGCCAGCCGCCCGCCAGGGTGAGCGCGGCGGGCTGGCCCTGGAGCAGTTCCACCAGACCCTCGGCGGACCGCGGGTCGACGGTGACCCGGACCGGGTCGATGTGCCGGGTCAGCAGTTCCAGCGACGATTTGGTGTCGAGGCCGCCGAGGGTGCAGGGGCGGACGTCCGCGATGCCGGTGAGCGGGCCCCGGGAGACGGCGACGAGCAGGCAGTCCGCGTTGTCCGGGAGCAGCGCGTCGACCTGCTCGGCGCCGGGCGCGTCGTCCAGCAGGAGCAGGGCCGCGCGGTCGGCGAGGGCGGCCCGGAACGCGTCGGTGAGGTCCTCCTCGGTGGCGCCGGGCGGGGTCGGCAGGCCGAGGGCGGCGAGCAGTTCGCGGGCGGCGCGCTCGACGGGCACGGGCGTGCCGTCGGGTTCGGTGAGCCGGGCGCGCAGCACCCCGCCGGGGTAACGGTCCGCGACCTGCCGGACGAGTTCCTCGGCGAGCGCGGTCCGGCCGGAGCCGGGCCTGCCCGCGATGAGGAGGACCCGCGCGCGGGGGGCCTTGCGTCCCGAGATGGTGTCCAGGCCGGCCCGCTCGATGTCGGCGCGCAGCTCCTTCAACTCCCGTGCGCGGCCCAGGAATCGGTGTTCCCCGGCCGCGGGGAGCGGGCCCTTTCCGGACGGGTTCGCACCGCTCGGTTCCACCGCCTGATCCGCCACGGGCCACACTCCCGTCCCACCGCACGCGCAAGCCCGCCGGGACTCCGGTCCGGGCGTCCTCAGAGCCTAGTTCACGCTCTGCGACCTTCCGGGCGGAGCGCGGCGGTGGGGTCGCCCGATCGGATCAGGCGATGGTCACACCGGAACGGGAGGGGTGTTCCGGGGAGCGGGTCGCGGTGGTTTCAGGACTCGAAGGGTCGGGCCGGCCAGGGCGCCTCGGCCGGGCGCAGCGCGTCCAGCCCGTCCCCGGTCCGCGCCGCGACGAGCGAGAGGACGCCGGCGACCAGGCAGGTGTTGTGCAGCTCGCCGGCGAGCACGCCCCGCACGAGGTCCTCGACCGGCACCCGGGCCAGCTCCAGGTCGATCTCCTCGTGCTCGGCCTCGAACTTCTCGCCCTCGGCCGCGGACAGCCCCCGGGCGAGGAAGATCCGCACGGCCTCGTCGCTGCCGCCGGGGCTGGTGTACAGGTCGGTGAGCACCCGCCAGTCCTCGGCCTTGACGTGCGCCTCCTCGTAGAGCTCGCGCTGCGCGGCGTGCAGCGGGTTCTCCCCCGGCACGTCGAGCAGGCCGGCCGGGATCTCCCACAGCTTCTGCCGTACGGGGTGGCGGTACTGGCGGATGACCACCACGCGGCCGGCGTCGTCCAGGGCCAGGATCGCCACGGAGCCGGGGTGGACCTGGTAGTCGCGGGTGACCACGGTGCCGTCGGGCATGACCACCTCGTCGGTACGGACCGAGGTCTTGTTCCCGGTGAACGGGGTCTTCGTGGCCCGGGTCTCCCACTCCTCGGGGATGTCCTTGATCGTCATGCCCTGCCCTTCCGCACGTACAAAAAGAAAACGGGGGTGCGCACCGTTGAAGGAACGCACCCCCGTCACCGTACAACCGGTGTGTTACTCGGAGCCCTTGCGCATCGCGTCCTGCCGCAGCACGGCCGCCTTCACCAGCCCCGCGAACAGCGGGTGCGGGCGGGTCGGCCGCGAGCGCAGCTCGGGGTGCGCCTGGGTGGCGACCAGGTACGGGTGGACGTCGCGCGGGTACTCGACGTACTCGACGAGCTTGCCGTCCGGCGAGGTGCCGGAGAAGACGATGCCCGCCTTCTTCTCCAGCTCGGCGCGGTAGGCGTTGTTCACCTCGTAGCGGTGACGGTGGCGCTCCTCGACGTACTCCTTGTCGTCGTACACCTCGCGCACGATCGAGCCCTCGGCCAGCTTGGCCGGGTACATGCCCAGACGCATCGTTCCGCCCATGTCGCCCTCGCCGGCGACGATGTCGAGCTGCTCGGCCATGGTGGAGATCACCGGGTGGCCGGTGGCCGGGTCGAACTCGGTGGAGTTGGCGTCGGAGATGCCGGCGAGGTTGCGCGCGGCCTCGATCACGATGCACTGCAGGCCCAGGCAGAGGCCGAGCAGCGGGATCCCGTTCTCGCGGGCGTAGCGGATGGCGCCGACCTTGCCGAGCACGCCGCGGTCGCCGAAGCCGCCCGGAATGCAGATGCCGTCGACGTCGGCGAGCTGCGCCTTGGCGCCGGCCGGGGTCTTGCAGTCGTCCGAGGTGACCCACTTGATCTTCACGCGGGCCTTGTTGGCGAAGCCGCCCGCGCGCAGCGCCTCGGTGACCGACAGATAGGCGTCGGGCAGGTCGATGTACTTGCCGACCAGGGCGAGGGTGATCTCGTGGTCGGGGTTGTGGACGCGGTCGAGCAGGTCGTCCCAGGTCGTCCAGTCCACGTCGCGGAAGGGGAGGTCGAGCTTGCGCACGACGTAGGCGTCCAGGCCCTCGGAGTGCACGACCTTCGGGATGTCGTAGATCGAGCGGGCGTCCGGGCAGGCGACGACGGCGGCCTCGTCGACGTCGCACATCAGGGAGATCTTGCGCTTGATCGCGGTGGGCACCTCGCGGTCGCAGCGCAGCACGATCGCGTCCGGCTGGATACCGATGTTGCGCAGGGCGGCGACCGAGTGCTGGGTCGGCTTGGTCTTCAGCTCGCCGGAGGGGCCGATGTACGGCAGCAGCGAGATGTGGACCACGAAGACGTTGTCGCGGCCGACCTCGTGCCGGACCTGGCGGACGGTCTCCAGGAACGGAAGCGACTCGATGTCGCCGACCGTGCCGCCGACCTCGGTGATCACCACGTCGACCTCGTCCGTCGCCATGCGGCGGATGCGGTGCTTGATCTCGTTGGTGATGTGCGGGATGACCTGCACGGTGTCGCCCAGGTATTCGCCGCGCCGCTCCTTGGCGATCACGGTCGAGTAGACCTGACCGGTGGTGACGTTGGCGGAGCCGTCCAGGTCCCGGTCGAGGAAGCGCTCGTAGTGGCCGATGTCCAGGTCGGTCTCGGCTCCGTCGTTGGTGACGAACACCTCACCGTGCTGGAAGGGGTTCATCGTGCCCGGGTCGACGTTCAGGTACGGGTCGAGCTTCTGCATGACGACGCGCAGGCCGCGGGCCTTGAGCAGCATGCCCAGGCTGGAGGCGGTGAGGCCCTTGCCGAGCGAGGAGGCGACACCCCCGGTGACGAAGATGTGCTTGGTCGTCGTAGATTTCGGCGGCATGGCCAAGAGGGGGCTCCCGTGGTCGCGGTTCGGAGTGCGGTGCGGCGGTCCGGCCCGGAAATCCCGGGTCGCCGGGCGGAGGCGCCGTCGCTGCGGTTCGGGGGGATCGAGCCCACCGGTCCACGGGCTACCAGGGTATCAGCGCCGGAGAGGGATGACTTCCGGCCACGCTCCGCGCACAGGTCGACACGGGCGCGCACCGGTCACGGCTTTATCACCCGTGGCTCACCCTTTCGGCGCATGCGCGTTGCCCGGAGGGGCACACGCATCAACTACGTGCGTCGTATCCTGCTCGGACACTCGCTGCCGAGCCCGGCCGGCCACACGGCACCACCCCCCGCCCGTGACCACCGGCACAATGTGTGCTCGTCAGTTCGTTGAGCAACAATGGACGCTTTGTCCCCCAAGCGAGCGGCCGCTGCCTCGCCGCTCGACGACGCATTACAACGACCCCTTGACCGCACTAGCGACCGCCCCCATGCGGGGTGACGTGGCCGTTCGACTGGAGTTGCACGTGGCCGGGCGCATCGAAGACTACGCACTCATCGGAGACATGCAGACCGCTGCCCTGGTCTGCCGGGACGGGACGGTCGACTGGCTGTGCCTGCCCCGCTTCGACTCGCACGCCATCTTCGCCGGTCTGCTGGGTACGGAGGAACACGGCCTGTGGCGTCTCGGTCCCGCCCACGCGGCGGACGAGGAGCCGCCCACCGCGGCCCGGCGCAGCTACCGCGGCGACTCGCTGATCCTGGAGTCGGAGTGGGACACCCCGCGCGGCACGGTCCGCGTGACCGATTTCATGCCCCCGCGCGACGGCGCCCCGCAGGTCATCCGGATCGTGGAGGGCGTCACCGGCCGGGTGCCCATGCGCTCGTCGCTGCGGATGCGGTTCTCCTACGGCCGGATCGTGCCGTGGGTGCACCGGTACGACAAGCGCACGGTCGCGGTCGCCGGCCCGGACTCCGTGTGGTTCGACACGGAGGTGGAGACCTACGGCGAGTCGCTGACCACGTACGCGGACTTCACGGTCGCTCCCGGTGACCGGATCGCGTTCACCATCTCGTGGCAGCCCTCGCACAAGGAGGCGCCGCCGCTGCCGGAGCCGGAGCAGTCGCTGGAGGCGACGGAGGACTTCTGGCGCGAGTGGGTCGGGCACTGCACGTACCACGGCCCCTACCGCGAGGCGGTGGTCCGCTCCCTGATCACGCTGAAGGCGCTGACGTACGCCCCCACGGGCGGCATCGTCGCCGCGCCCACCACCTCCCTGCCGGAGGACATCGGCGGCGTGCGGAACTGGGACTACCGCTACACCTGGCTGCGGGACGCGGCGATCACCCTGTCCTCGCTGCTGCGCACCGGCTACCGCGAGGAGGCCCGCGCCTGGCGCGAGTGGCTGCTGCGCGCGGTCGCCGGCGACCCGGAGAACCTGCAGATCATGTACGGCATCGCCGGTGAGCGCGAACTCGGCGAGGCGGAGCTGGACTGGCTGCCCGGCTACGAGAACTCCGCGCCGGTCCGGGTGGGCAACGGCGCCGCGCACCAGCTCCAGCTCGACGTGTACGGCGAGGTCACCGAGGCCCTGCACCTGGCGCACATGACCGGCCTGGCCCGCAACGACTACGCCTCCCTGCTCCAGCTGAAGCTGATCCGCTACCTGGAGAAGCACTGGCAGGAGCCGGACGAGGGCATCTGGGAGGTGCGCGGCCCGCGCCGCCACTTCGTGCACTCCAAGGTGATGGCCTGGGTCGCCGTCGACCGCACGATCAAGCTGATCGAGTCCGGCGACGCCGACGGCCCGCTGGAGCAGTGGAAGGAACTGCGCGACGACATCCACCGGGACGTGTGCGAGAAGGGGTACGACAAGGAGCGCAACACCTTCACGCAGTCCTACGGCTCCCGGGAGCTGGACGCGTCGCTGCTGCTCATCCCGCAGATGGGCTTCCTGCCGCCGGACGACAAGCGCGTCATCGGCACCATCGAGGCGATCCAGCGCGAGCTCTCCACCTCGGACGGTTTCATCCTGCGCTACCCGACCGACGGCGAGCACGCGGGCGTCGACGGCCTGCCCGGCGACGAGGGCGCCTTCCTGGCCTGCTCGTTCTGGATGGCCGACGACCTGGCGATGATCGGCCGCGTGGAGGAGGCCCGGAAGCTGTTCGAGAAGCTGCTGTCGCTGCGCAACGACCTCGGGCTGCTGGCCGAGGAGTGGGACCCGAGGCTCCAGCGCCAGGTGGGCAACTTCCCGCAGGCCTTCAGCCACGTCCCGCTGATCGACACGGCCCTGCGCCTGACGGCGAGCGGGGCGTACGGGGGCTGAGCTTCCCGCAGGTCGGCGCCGGGGACGGCGAACTGTCCCGGCGCCGCCACCGCGGGGTAGCGTCCGCTGCATGGACCGCAGATTCGACACCGAGGGAGCCGGGATCACGGTCCAGCGCGCCCTCGAGCTGCCCGGCCTCCGCAGCGGCCTCCCGGAGGTCCTGGCCGGCGCCGACCGGCTGAACCGCACCGTCCGCTGGGTGCACGCCGGCGAGGTCCCCAACATCGCCTCCCTCCTCAAGGGCGGCGAACTCCTGCTGACCACGGGCTACGGCCTCGGCACCCGGCCCGCCGACCAGCGCGCCTTCGTCCGCACGCTCGCCGACCGCGGCATCGCGGCCCTCGTCGTGGAGCTCGGCCCCCGTTTCGCCCGGCTGCCCGCCGCCCTGGTCGAGACGGCCCGCGCCGCCGGTCTGCCGCTGGTGCAGCTGCACCGCGAGGTGCCGTTCGTGACGGTCACCGAGGAGATCCACACGGAGATCGTCAACGGCCACTACGCGCTGCTCCAGCGGGCCGAGGAGGTGCACCGGCGCTGCACGGAGGCCCTGCTGGGCGGCGGCGGGGTGCCGCAGGTCCTCTCCATCCTCGCCGACTTCGGCGGCAACCCGGTGTTCCTGGAGACCCCGGACGGCCGGCTGCTGTACGCGGCGGGGTCCGGACCCGAGGGCGCCGATCCGCTCCAGGTGTGGGAGGGGCTGCGCGGGCAGCACAAGGACGTCCCGCCGCCGGCCGGGTCGGTCCTCGTGGACGTGCCCGGTGGCGGCCCGGGAGCGGGCGCGGTGCGCGCCCGGCTCGTGCTGCTGCCGGTCCGCTCCCCCCTCGGCCCGGTGCACCGCATGGCCGCCGAGCGGGCCGCGGGCATCCTGGCCGTGGTGCTGATGCAGGCCCGGCAGGAGGAGGAGCTGGCGGCCCGCGGCCGCGGCGACTTCCTCACCGACCTCGCCGAGGGCCGGATCACCGCGGAGGACGCCCCGGCGCAGGCCCGTGTCCTCGGCTTCAAGCCCGGCGGCAGCCCGCTGCTCCCCGTGGTCATGCGGCTCGGTGACGCCCTCGCGCCCGGCGGTGGCTGGGCGGTGCTGGCGCGCGCGGTCGCCGAGGAGCTCGCCTCGGTGGGCGTGCCGGTGCTGCTGGGTGTACGGCCGGTCGAGGGGCGCGTCCTGCTGCTGGTCGGTCTGCGCGCGGAGCCGGAGCGGCCGGCGGTCGCGGACCGGGTCGCGGCGGCGTTGCGGGCCGGGGTGGAGCGGGCCGGGATGCGACGGCCCGGCGCGCAGCCCCCGGTCGTGGTCGTCGGGGTGGCCGGCGGCTGGGCGGCCGCGTCGGCGGGCCTGCGGCACGCGGCCGAGACGGCGACGGCGGCGCTGGGACTGCCGGAGCGGCCCTGGTACGACGCCCGCCGCCTCGACATCGACCTGCTGCTGTGGCGGCTGCGCGACCATCCGGACCTGGCGGCCTTCGTGGACCGCGCCATCGGCCCGGTCCGGGACCACGACAACCGGTCCCGGCCGCCGCTGCTGCCCACCCTCCAGACGTACCTCGCGCACGCGGGCCGCAAGGCGGAGACGGCCCGCGAGCTGCACCTCAACCGGCAGACGCTCTACAACCGCCTGGCCCGCATCGGGGAGTTGCTGGGCACCGACCTCGACGACCCGCAGACGGTACTGGCGTTGAGCCTCGCCCTGCGGGCACGCCGCCACGTGCCGCAGGTCGGCGGGACCTAGCTGAGGAGATGTCGCGGACGGCGGTGACGGCCTCGGGGCCGTGGGGCGCTCCGTGGGGCGGCCCGGGCCCGTGGGCGGGGCGCCCCGGACCACCGGGCCGGCGGCCCGGTCGCCTCAGATCAGCGGCTGGGGCTGCGTCAACTCGTCGTAGACGCTGAGAACTTGGGCGACGGTCTCGTCCTCGGTGGGCCAGGTGGCGGCCTGCCGGATGCCCCGCTCCCGCAGCGCCTCGCGCCGCCCGGGGTCGCCGAGCAGCCGTACGACGGCGGCGGTGAACGCCTTGGCGTCCTGATGCGGGAACAGTTCGGCCGCGTCGCCGACGATCTCGGGGATGCCGCCCGTGCGCGCCGCGACCAGCGGGACGCCCGCGTGCAGGGCCTCCTGGGCGAGGACGGAGCGGGACTCCCCGCTCCTGGGCAGCAGTGCCAGGTCGGCGGCGGCGAGGAGCTCGCCCACGTCGTCGCGCCGTCCGACGAGCCGGACCGGCAGTTCCTCGTCCTCGATCCGGCGCTGCAGGACCGGGCGCAGCGGCCCCTCCCCCGCGATCACCACCAGCGGCGCGGGATCGAGGTCCCGCCAGCCGCGGGCGGCGTCCAGCAGCAGTTCGTGGCCCCGGTGCCGTTCGAGGGCGGCGACGGCGATGAGCAACGGCCGCCCGGTGGAGCCGAGTTCGGCGCGCACCTTGGACCGGGGGCGCTCGGGGTCCTCGTACCCGGCGGTGCCGCGGGGCCGGGGCACCGCGACCGCGGCGAGCCGCGCGTCCCGCGCGCCTCTGCGGCGGGCCCGGTCCACGAGCTGCGAGGTGGTGCCGAGCACGACGGTGGCGGCCTTGGCGACCCGCCGCTCCAGCAGGCGCAGCAGCTGGGCGCGGGGGCCCTCGGCGCGGGTGTGGTTGTGCCAGGTGACGACGAGCGGGGTGGTGCGCCCGCTGAGCGCGAGCGCCGCCCGGAACGAGGCGTGCAGCCCGTGGGCGTGCACCAGGTCCACGTCCGAGCAGATCGTGCGCAGCGCGGCCACCGACACCGGGTCGCTGCTGCGCGGCACCGGGACATGGGCGGCGCCGGCCCCGGTGAAGTCGTAGGCGCGGTCGGTCTCGTCGGGGGCGCACACGGTGACCCGTACGCCCCGGGCGACCAGCCCCGCGGCCAGCGACCGCACGTGCGCGCTGCTGCCGGCGTTGCCTCCGCCGAGCACCTGCACGGTGCGCAGCGGCGACTGACCGTGCGATGCGTGGCTGCTCACGGGGCTCACGGGGGCCGGGGCTCCTGGGTCGGGGTGGGACGGTCACGAGGAAACGTACAGAAGGTGGGCCGCGGTCAGGATGTACCGCGCGTTACCTTCGCGTGCCGGTTTTCCGCCCCAAGGATGCCAGCACGTACGGGTGTTCCGGGAATGCCAGGGTGCGGTAAGAGCAGGGTTAGCGGGCGTCCGGCCGGTATGCGTCACCCACACGGGTGATGAATCCTCCGGGGGAGGAGGCACGGTCCGGACGCACCGAGCGTGTCAGAAACGGGCAAGCCCGCTCACCTTGTCGCCGAAGACGGCCGCGGCCACCACCGCGGCGGCGTGCGCGACCAGTCCGGGGCGCCCGTTGCACACGACGGCGGCCGCGCCGACGGCCGCGCCCAGGGCGTGCGCCCCCGTGTCACCGATCATCACGCGCTCCCCCAGGTCGTCGGGCAGGACCGCCGCGGCGGCGCCCGTCGCGGCGGCGGCCAGTTCCGCGCCGGGGCCCCGGCGCAGCAGCCCGGGCGCGCCGAGCGCGAGCACCGCCGCGGCGGCGCGGCCGGGGCGCACGTCCAGGAGGTTGACGGCGTGCGCGGCCCCGGCGATCACGATGCCCGCGAGCACCTTGTCCAGCGACCGCTCCTTGAGCAGCGCGCCCGCGCAGAGACCGGCAGCGGAGATGCCGAAGAGCTTGACCGCCCCGCTGGTGATCTCGCCGTGCCGCAGCGCCGTGAGGTGGGCGCGGAAGCCGCGCCGGGGGTCGCCGGCCCCGGCGATGTCGTCGTAGGCGCCGCAGGCGCCGGCGGCCGCGACCGCGAAGGCGGCGGCCGGCCGCACCCGCCCGGCGGCGACCGCCGCGGCCAGCGCGGTCGCGGGGCCCGCGTACAGGCCGACGGCCCGCCCGGCGTGGTTCCTCCGCTCCCAGCGCTCCCGGCCCCCGGGCGCGGCGGCACGCAGGGCGGCGGTCCCGGCCCGGGCGAGCCCGGCGGCCAGCACGAACGACACGGCGACACGACGCATCATCCCGCCACCCTACGGTCCCCGGCCCCCCACGTCCGACGGATCATCGGCCGGCACACGCGGGTTTCGGAACGCTCCTCCGGACCGGTCAGGACTGCGCGGAATCCAGGCGCCC
>NZ_JBIVBI010000006.1:473420-486420 GCF_044746005.1 Streptomyces sp. NPDC086766
CCCTCTCCCACCAGCCGCACGCGGACCACCGCTCCCTCGCCCCAACCGGAGCGCGCGAGGCCCGGGCGCTCCTCCGCACCGGCCAGGGCTGCGCGAGGCCCGGGCGACGCTCCTCCCACCGGCCGGGATACGCGGAATCCAAGCGCCCCTCTCCCACCAGCCGCACGCGGACCACCGCTCCCTCGCCCCAACCGGAGCGCGCGAGGCCCGGGCGCTCCTCCGCACCGGCCAGGGCTGCGCGAGATCCGGGCGCTCCTCCCACCGGCCGGAGTGTGCGGGCACCGAGTCGTCCCGAGTCGCCCACCACGGGCAAGGGCCGGGCGCTCCTCCCGCTCCGGCCACTGCCCGTGAGCCCTCATGCCTCCCCGCACCAGCCACGCCGCCACGGCACGCGTGCACGAGCGCCCCAGCCGCCGCGCCAGGTGTCGGGCGGCACTCCCGCGGCCGTCGCGGCGCCCGGCCCCGGCCCGGCACTGCGCGTCCGCTCGGCCTCCGGCCCCCCGCCACAGTCCGCCCGGTGCCGGTCCGGCTACAGGTCCGCGCGGGCCGTGGCCAGGAGTTCCTCGGCGTGGGCGCGGGCCGTCTCCGAGTCCTCCTGGCCCGCCAGCATCCGGGACAGCTCGCGGATGCGGTCCTCGCCCTCCAGCACCTTCACGCCGGACCGGGTCACCGAACCGTCGTCGGTCTTCTCCACCAGCAGCTGCCGGTCGGCGAAGGCGGCGACCTGCGGCAGGTGCGTCACCACGACGACCTGCGCGGTCTTCGCCAGGCGGGCCAGCCGCCGCCCGATCTCCACGGCGGCCTTGCCGCCGACGCCCGCGTCGACCTCGTCGAAGAGATACGTCGGCACCGGGTCCGTCCCCGCGAACACCACCTCGACGGCCAGCATCACGCGCGACAGCTCGCCGCCCGAGGCGCCCTTGGCGATCGGCCGGGGCGGCGCCCCGGGGTGCGGGGCGAGCAGCAGCTCGACCTCGTCGGCGCCCGACGGCCCGTAGGCGACCGTGCGCCCGCCGACCTCGACGCCCTCGGGGTCCTCGGTCTGCCGGATGGCGAAGGACACGCGCGCGTGCGGCATCGCGAGCGAGGCCAGCTCGGCGGTCACGGCGGCGGCGAACCGTTCGGCGGCCTCCGTCCGGGCGTCCGTCAACCCCTGGGCCAGACCGCCCAGTTCGGCGCGCAGGGCGTCCCGCTCGGCGGTCAGCTCCCCGATCCGCTCGTCGTCGCCGTCCAGCTCGGTCAGCCGGGCGGCGCTCTGCTCGGCCCAGGCCAGTACGGCGTTCACGTCCTCGCCGTACTTCCGGGTCAGCGCGGTCAGCGCCGACCGCCGCTCCTCCACCGCGGCCAGCCGCAGCGGATCGGCGTCCAGGTCGTCGGCGTACCCGGCCAGTTCCCCGGCCACGTCGCCCAGCAGGATCCCGATCTCCCCGATCCGGTCGGCGAGCGCGGCCAGCGCCGGATCGTGCGCGCGCACGGCCTCCAGGGCCCGCTGGGCACCCGCGACGAGGGTCGCCGCGTCGATGCCCTCGGGATCCTCCGGATTGCCCGCGAGCGCGGCGTGCCCGGCCGTCGCGGCGGACGAGAGGGCCTCCGCGTGCCCGAGCCGCTCCGCCTCCTCGGCCAGTTCCCCGTCCTCGCCGGCCCGCGGCTCGACGGCGGCGATCTCCTCGAGGCCGTAGCGCAGCATGTCGGCCTCCTGGGCCCGCTCACGCGCGCGCGTGGTGATCTCCTCCAGCTCGGCGGAGACGGCCCGCAGCCGCCGGTAGGCCTCGGCGTACTTGGCGAGCGGCCCGGCGACCGCGTCCCCGGCGTACCGGTCGAGGGCCTGCCGCTGCCGGTTCAGCTTCAGCAGCCCCTGCTGGTCGGTCTGCCCGTGCACGGCCACCAGGTCGTCGGCGAGTTCGCCGAGCAGCCCGACGGGCACGCTGCGCCCGCCCAGGTGGGCCCGGGAGCGCCCCTCGGCGGAAACGGTACGGCTGATCAGCAGCGCCCCGTCGTCGAGCTCCGCCCCGGCCTCCTCGGCGCGTACGACGGCCGCGGCGCCCGCGGGTACGGCGACCCGTCCCTCCACGACCGCCTTCTCGGCGCCGATCCGGACGAGCGCCGGGTCCGCGCGCCCGCCCAGCAGCAGCCCCAGGCTGGTGACCACCATGGTCTTGCCCGCGCCCGTCTCGCCCGTGACCGCAGTGAACCCCGGCGACAGCTCGACGACCGCGTCGTCGATGACTCCGAGCGACCGTATCCGCATCTCCTCCAACACGAACCCGACCATACGAGGTTTCGCTCGTGTCGCGCGACGCGCCCCACCCGTCCGGGGAAGCCCCGGACCGTCACCGGTGGCCGGGCCGGTCGTTCACCAGTGCGTCCCCGCCTTCGCGAGGGTGATCCGGTCGTCCCCGTTTCCGGACGAGCTGCGGACTGCTCCCCGCCGACGCGGGGCCCGCGGGAGCCGTGCCGGGGCGCACCCCTAGTGCGGAGCCCCCCGCCACCCGGTCACCGGCAGCGCGAACTTAGCCACCAGCCGGTCGGTGAAGGAGGCGTGGTGCAGCCGGGCGAGCCGCACCGGAACGGCCCCCCGCCGTACCTCGACCCGCGCACCCGGCGGCAGTTCCACCGTCCGCCGCCCGTCGCACCACAACACCCCCGGCGGCACATGCGGCAGCACCTCGACGGCCAGCACCGAGTCGGGAGAGGTCACCAGCGGCTTGGCGAACAGCGCGTGGGCGCTGATCGGCACCATGAGCAGCGCCTCCACCTCGGGCCACACCACCGGCCCCCCGGCGGAGAAGGCGTACGCGGTCGACCCGGTGGGCGTGGCGCACACGATCCCGTCGCAGCCGAACGCCGTGACCGGACGCCCGTCGATCTCCAGCACCACCTCGAGCATCCGCTCGGCGGACACCTTCTGCACCGCGGCCTCGTTCAGCGCCCAGTCGGAGTGCACGATGTCCCCGTTGCGGTGCACGACCACGTCGACGGTCATGCGCTCCTCGACCTCGTAGGCCCGGCTGACCACCCGGTCGACGACCTTGTCCAGGTCGTCCCGCTCGGCCTCGGCGAGGAACCCGACCCGGCCGAGGTTCACGCCGAGCATCGGCACCCCGGACGCGCGGGCGAACTCCGCCCCGCGCAGCAGCGTGCCGTCGCCGCCGAGCACGATGAGCAGTTCGCACCCGTCGAGGCACTGCGGGGTGGCCTCCTTGACCAGCTCCACCTCGTCCGGCAGCGGCAGGTCGAGCGCCTCCGCCTCCAGCACGCGCACGCCGATGCCGCACCGCAGCAGCCCCTTGACCACGAGCTCGGCGCTGCGGACGGCCGCCGGCCGCCCGGTGTGGGCCAGCAGGAATACGGTTCGAGCTTGGGTCTGTGTCAACGCGGCCCCTCCGCCACTGCACGGTCAACATCGGCCGGGTCCAGTTCCGGTGCACCGGCCCGCAGCCACAGAAAGTACTCGACGTTTCCGGAGGGGCCGGGCAACGGGCTGGCGGTGACACCCCGTACCCCGAGCCCCAGTTCCCGGGCCTTCGCGGCCACACCGCGCACGGCCTCCGCGCGCAGCTCGGGACTGCGCACGACACCCCCGCTCCCCAGCCGTTCCTTCCCCACCTCGAACTGGGGCTTGACCATCATCACGAGGTCGGCGTCCGGCTTCACGCACCGCACCAGGGCGGGCAGCACCAGGCCGAGCGGGATGAAGGAAAGGTCCCCCACGACAAGATCCACAGGCTCCCCATCGATCGCTTCGAGCGTCAACTCGCGTACGTTCGTACGGTCCTTGACGGTCACGCGTTCATCGCTCTGCAGAGACCAGGCGAGTTGTCCGTATCCGACGTCGACGGCGACGACGTGCGCCGCGCCCGCCCGCAGCAGGACGTCGGTGAAGCCCCCGGTGGACGCGCCGGCGTCCAGCGCCCGCCGTCCCTCCACCACGAGCCCCCGCGGGACGAAGGCCGCCAGCGCCCCGGCCAGTTTGTGGCCGCCCCGGGAGACGTAGTCGGGGTCGCTGCCGTCGGAGGCCACGACGATGGCGGCGGCGGTCTCCACCTGGGTGGCGGGCTTGGTCGCGACGGTCTTGCCGACGGTGACCCGGCCGGCGGCGATCAGCTGGCTGGCGTGCTCGCGCGAGCGCGCCAGCTTGCGGCGGACCAGCTCCGCGTCGAGACGGCGGCGTGCGACTCCTGCCACGTTCGGTTCAGCTCCTGTTGTCGAGAGGTCGTGCGGGCGCCGGGGGCGCCGGGGGTCCCGGGCGGGTGTCGAGCGCGGTGAGCGCGTCGCGCAAACCCCGGTGTACATCCTCGTACACCTCGACATGACCGTCCGTGGCGAGGTGGTCGGCGTCGCCGAGCCGTTCCAGGACCGTGTCGACGCCGGCGTCGCCGGTGGGGGTGCGCGGCACGTTCAGCGGGGCCGGGGCGGCGGGGTCGTCCTCGTCCCCGGGCGCGGCGTCTTGTCCGGGCTCGCCGGTGTCCCCGGCCGCGGCGGTGTCCCCGGCGTCCCGTACGGCGTCGGCGCCGTGCGCGGGGGCGTCCTCGTACCCGGTGGGCTCGGCGGTGTCGTCGTGTCCGGATTCGACCGCCGGGGCGGAGGCGGAGGCGGAGTCGCTCATGCCCCGACGCTACCCCGAAGCGCTGCGGTACCGTCGGTCGCGATGGCCACGATCGAGGAGTGCCGCACGGCACTGGAGAAGCTCTCGGACACCATGCGGGGCGCCGAGGGCGACGTTCGCGCCGCCGCGGCCATGGACCGCTCCGTGAGCTGCCTGATCACCGATTTGGACGTCACCTTCGTGGGTCTCCTCACCGCCGGCCGGATAGAGGTGCACCGCACGCTGACGGGGCCGCCGGCCGAGAGCGCCCAGATCAGGCTCGCCATGACCGGCGACGACCTGGTGGCGCTGGTCGAGGGCGAACTGCACTTCGCCAGGGCCTGGGGCTCGGGCCGGGTGCGGCTGGAGGCGAGCCTGTTCGACCTGTTCCGGCTCAGGAAGCTGCTGTAGCCGCCCGGGTCAGGAGGCCTCGTCGAACGCCGAGCGCGCGCGTGCCGCACGCGCCGCCGGCACCACCAGCGGGGTCCCCGTCTCCGGGTCGTCGACGACCTGGCAGCGGAGCCCGAAGACCTCCTCCACCAGCCCGGCCGTGACGACGTCCTTCGGCGCGCCCGCGGCGACGACCTTCCCGGCCCGGAGGACGATGAGGTGGGTGGCGTAGCGGGCGGCGTGGTTGAGGTCGTGCAGGACGGCGACCAGGGTGCGTCCCTCTTCCTCGTGCAGCTCGGCGCACAGGTCGAGCACGTCGATCTGGTGCTGGATGTCGAGATACGTCGTCGGCTCGTCCAGCAGCAGCAGCGGTGTCTGCTGCGCGAGTGCCATGGCGATCCACACCCGCTGCCGCTGACCGCCCGACAGCTCGTCGACGTACCGGTCGGCGAGCCCGGCTACCCCGGTCCGCTCCATCGACTCCCGCACGACCCGCTCGTCCTCGGCGGACCACTGCCGCAGGACGCCCTGGTGCGGATAGCGGCCGCGGCCCACCAGATCCCCCACGGTGATGGCGTCGGGCGCGATCGAGAACTGCGGCAGCAGACCCAGCGTGCGGGCGACCTTCCTGGCCGGCAGCGACTGGATGGCCTGCCCGTCGAGCAGGACCCGGCCCGCGCGCGGCCTGAGCATCCGCGACAGCGCCCGCAGCAGGGTGGACTTGCCGCACGCGTTCGGGCCGACGATCACCGTGAAGGAGTGGTCGGGGATCTCCATTGACAGGCGTTCGGCGATGACGCGCCGGTCGTAGGCGAGGGTGACGTCGTCGGCGGACAGGCGGTTCACGGGGCTCCTCCGGGGGTCGGAATCGTCGGGGTGTGAGGCGCTCATGTCCGGCCCGCTCGGCGCTCGGTGACCAGCAGCACCAGCAGGTACGCCCCACCGAGCACGCCGGTGACCACGCCGACGGGCAGCCGGTCGGCGCCGAAGGCGCGCTGCGCGGTCCAGTCCGCGGTGACCAGCAGGGCGGCGCCGATGCAGAGGGAGGGCAGGAGGTTCGGGCCCGGGGAGCGGGTGAGCCGACGGGCGAGCCGGGGTGCGGTCAGGGCGACGAAGCCGACGGGACCGGCGGCGGCGGTGGCGGCGGAGGTGAGCAGCACGGCGGAGCCGAGCAGCAGCAGCCGTACGCGCTCGACGCGCACCCCGAGGGCGTACGCCACGTCGTCGCCCATCTCCGTCATCCGCAGGCCGGGCGCGTGGGCCAGGACCAGCGGCAGGAGCAGGGCGCACAGCGCGAGCAGCGGCCCGACCTGGCTCCAGTCGCGCCCGTCCAGGGAGCCGGTCATCCACACCACCGCGCGCGCCGCGTCCACGAAGTCGGCCTTGGTGATCAGGTAGCCGTTGACCGCCGTGGCCACGGCGCCGGCGCCGATGCCGACCAGGACCATCCGGTACCCGTGCACGCCCTGTTTCCGGGCGAGCAGGTAGAGGGCGAGTCCGGTCGCCAGACCGCCGGCGAGCGCGCCGAGGGTGACCGCGGTGGCGTCGCCCGAGAACAGGACGATCACGGCCAGCGCGCCGGCGGTAGCGCCCTGCGAGAGCCCGAGCACGTCCGGGCTGCCCAGCGGATTGCGGGAGACGGACTGGAACAGGGCGCCGCCGAGCCCGAGGCAGGCACCCACCAGCAGCCCGACGAGGACGCGCGGCAGGCGCAGTTCGCGGACGACGAACTCCTGGCCCGGACTGCCGTGGCCGAGCAGCGTCCCCAACACGTCCGCGGCAGGGATCGGGAAGTCGCCGGTGCCGATCAGCGCAACACCGGCGGCCAGGGCGGCGAGCGCCGACAGGACGACGACGGCGCAGACCCGGACGTCGACGCGGAAGGACAGGCCGCCCGGGGTGCGGACGACGCGCCGACCCAGGGGTGCGCGGCTGCGGGCGGCGCGCGGGTCATGCGTGTCACGGCCGCGGGCGATGCGCTGGTCTCGGGGGTCGTGGCTGCCCGCGGCGCTCGGGTCACGGGGGTCACGGCTGTCGGCGGCGCGCGGGTCATGCGTGTCACGGCTGTCGGCGGCGCGCGGGTCACGGGCGGCGCGGCCGGTCCGGCCGGCGGGAGTGCTCCTCACAGGCGTGCCGTCCTGCGCCGCCGTACCAGCAGGATGAACACCGGGCCCCCGATGATCGCGGTGACGACCCCGACCTGGAGTTCGGCGGGCCGGGCGGCGATCCGCCCGACGACGTCGGCGCCGAGCAGCAGCACGGGCGCCAGAAGCGCGGCGTACGGCAGGATCCAGCGCAGGTCGGGGCCGGTGAAGGAGCGCACCGCGTGCGGGACCATCAGCCCGACGAAGACGATCGGCCCGCAGGCGGCGGTCGCCGCTCCGCACAGCACGGTCGCGGCGAGCATCGCCAGCGCCCGGGTGCGGTGCGGCCGGGCCCCGAGGGCGCGGGCGGTGTCGTCGCCCATCGCCAGGGCGTTGAGCGGCCGGGCGAGCAGCAGGGCGAGGACCGTGCCGGCCGCGAGGAACGGCAGCACCTGGGTGAGGGTGCCGTCGCCCGCGGAGGCCAGCGACCCCACGGTCCAGAAGCGCATCCTGCCGAGCGCGGCGCCGTCCGTGATCATCACGGCCTGCAGATAGCCGTAGAGGGCGGCGCTGATCGCGGTGCCGGCGAGGGCGAGCCGTACCGGTGTGGCGCCCCGGCCGCCGCCGAGGAACCACACCAGCGCGCCCACGGCGGCCGCGCCGAGAAAGGCGAACCAGACGTACCCGCTCAGGCTGGTGACGCCGAAGTACGTGAGGGCGGTGACGACGGCGGCCGACGCGCCCGCGTTGATGCCGAGCAGTCCCGGGTCGGCCAGCGGATTGCGGGTCAGCGCCTGCAGCACGGCCCCCGCGAGACCGAGCGCGGCCCCGGCGAGCAGACCGAGGACGGTCCGGGACAGCCGCTCGCCGACCACGACGTCGCCGTACCTGCCCGAGTCCTGGAACAGCCCGTGCCAGACCTGGGCCGGGGAGAGGTCCTTGGCGCCCATCGCGATGCTCGCCAGCGCGACGAGCGCCAGGATGGCGGCGGAGGCCAGGAGCCCGGCGGCCCGTACCGCACGGCGGTCCGGAAGCGCCGCGGCCCCCGGCGCGCGCTCTCGGGGAGGACGGTCGACCAACATGGGGTTAGGTTAGCCTAACCTCTCCAATGCCTCGACGGCGCGTCCGGCCGGGCGGCTCACACCCCCAGACGCGCCAGCGCCTTCGCCGCGTCCAGTGCGCACGCGCCGTCCCCGGCCGCCGTCCACGCCGCCGCGCACAGCGCGCGCAGCCCGTCCAGCGGGTGCCCCTCGCCGTCCAGCTCCAGCCGCTCCGCACCCGCCGTTACCGTCCACCCGCCGCACCGGAAACCGTCACCCGCCGGGGTGACGTCCGGCTGTCCGGTGAGCAGCCCCCGCAGATCGGCGTCCACGTACGTCGGCCGGTGCTCCGGCGGCGCGGCGAGCAGCCGCGCCCCGTCGGTCACGCCGGTCAGCACCAGCAGCGAGTCGACATCGCCGTTGAACGCGCCCTCGATGTCCGTGTCCAGCCGGTCCCCGACCACCAGGGGCCGCCGCGCGCCCGTCCGCAGCACCGTCTCGCGGTGCATCGGCGGCAGCGGCTTGCCCGCCACCTGCGGCTCGGCGCCGGTGGCGATCCGTACGACCTCCACCGCCGCGCCGTTGCCGGGGGCGATCCCGCGCGCGCCGGGGATCGTCAGGTCGGTGTTGGACGCGAACCACGGCACGCCGCGCGCGATGGCGTAGCAGGCCTCGGCGAAACGCCCCCACGTCAGCTCGGGGCCGCCGTACCCCTGCACCACCGCCGCCGGGTCGTCGTCGGCAGACTCGACCGGCTCCAGCCCGCGCTCGCGCAGCGCCACCCGCAGCCCCTCCCCGCCGATCACCAGCACCCGCGCCCCCGCCGGCACCTGCTCGGCGATCAGCCGGGCCACCGCCTGCGCGGAGGTGACCACGTCGGACCCCGCGGCCGGTATCCCCAGCTCGGTGAGGTGCGCGGCCACGGCGTCCGGGGTGCGCAGGGCGTTGTTGGTGACGTAGGCCAGATGCATCCCGCCCGTCCGGGCGGTGCCGAGCGACTCGACGGCGTGCGCGATCGCCTCCCCGCCCGCGTAGACCACGCCGTCCAGGTCGAGCAGGGCCGTGTCGTACGCCTCGCTCAGGGCCTGCTCACTGCCCTCGGGCCTCGTCCTGACGCCCTGGCTCATTCCGCATCGCTCCTCGTGTCGCCGGTTTCCCCCGATCATCGCGCACACCGCCGGCCCACGTACGATGCCGGGATGAACACAGCAGGTCCTTCGCAGGCGACGGCGGGCCGCGGCCTCGACATCACCCCGTTCCGAGGCCTTCGCTACGACCCCGACCGGGTCGGCAGTCTGGCCGCCGTGACGTCCCCACCGTACGACGTCGTCGTACGCCCGGACGGCCTGCACCACCTCCAGTCCGCGGACCCCTACAACATCGTCCGCCTGATCCTGCCCCAGGCCGAGACGCCCAGTGCCCGCAACAAGCAGGCGGCGGAGACCCTGCGCCGCTGGCTGGCCGAGGGCGTCCTCGCCGCCGACGCCGAACCCGGCCTGTACGTCTACGAGCAGCGCGACGGCGACGGGATGCTGCAGCGCGGCCTGATCGGCGCACTGCGCGTGTCGGACCCGGAGGAGGGCGTGGTCCTCCCCCACGAGGACGTCATGCCGCACGTCGTCGCGGACCGCGCGGCGCTGATGCGTGCGACGTCCGCGAACCTGGAGCCACTGCTGCTCACCTACCGCGGCCACGACTCCACCGCCTTCGCCTCCCTGCTCGTCGAACGCACCGCCGAACGGCCCCCGCTGCTGTCGACGACCACCGAGGACGGGTTCTGCCACCGCCTGTGGGCCGTCACCGACCCCGACGACGTGGCCGCCGTGCGGGAGGACCTGGCCGGGCACCAGGCCCTGATCGCCGACGGGCACCACCGCTGGGCCACCTACTGCCGTCTCCGCGCGGAGCACCCCTCCCCCAGCCCCTGGGACTACGGTCTGGTCCTCCTCGTCGACACCGCGCGCTACCCGCTGCGGGTCCGCGCCATCCACCGCCTGCTGCACCATCTGGCCGTGGCCGACGCGCTGTCGGCGCTGGAGGGCCTGTTCCGCGTGCGGCACCTGGAGGTCCCCCTGGCGCAGGCCCTCGAGGCACTCGCGGACGCGGCCTGCGCGGGCAACGCCTTCCTGCTCGCCGGGGACGGCGCCTTCCACCTGGTGGACCGCCCCGATCCGGACCTGCTGGCCCGGACGGTGCCCGCCGACCGGCCCGCCGCCTGGCGCACCCTGGACGCGACGGTCCTGCACGCCACCCTCCTCGAACACGTCTGGGGAATCCCGGAGGACTCCCCGGCCCACATCGCCTACATCCACGACACGGTCGCCACGGTGGAGAAGGCCGAACGCGACGGCGGTACGGCGGTCCTGCTGCACCCCGTCCGCGAGGAGGTCGTCCGCGACCTGGCCCGGCAGGGCGTCACCATGCCCCGGAAGTCCACGTCGTTCGGCCCCAAGCCGGCCTCGGGGCTGGTCCTGCGGGCGCTCGACGTCTGAGCGGTGCCGGGGCACGCGGGCACGCGGGCACGCAGGCACGCGGCACGAAAAGGGCAAAGGAAAAGGGCGGGCCCGCCGGGGCCCGCCCTTCCTCGTCTCACCGACCCGGCGTCAGCACCTGACGTCAGTCCGTGTCATCGTCCCGGTCCTGGTCCTGGTCCTCGTCGGCGGCGGGCGCGGGCGCGGCCTCGGGCCCGCCCTCGTTCCCGCTCTCGCTCTCGCTCTCCCTCTCGTCGAGCGCGTCGACGAACTCCACGCCGTCCAGCTCGGCCAGCCGGTCGGAGGCGTCGGTGCTGCCGTCCCGGTCGGCCTCGACGGCCTTCGCGAACCACTCGCGCGCCTCGCCCTGACGGCCGGCCGCGAGCAGGGCGTCGGCGTAGGCGTACCGCAGTCGCGCCGTCCACGGCTGAACGGAGTTCGAGGCCAGCTCCGGGCTCTGCAGCGTCACGATCGCCGCGTCGAGCTGGCCCATGTCACGCCGGGCACCCGCCGCGACGAGCCGCATCTCGACCTGCCCGGCCTTGTCGAGCTTGTGCACCTCCGGCGCGCCGGCCATCTCCAGCGCCTTCTCCGGCCGCCCGCGGCCGCGCTCGCAGTCGGCCATGACCGGCCACAACTCGACGTTGCCCGTCATCCGCCGCGCGGTACGGAACTCGCCGAGCGCCTCCTCGTACTTCTGGTTCGCGTACGCGGCGAAGCCGGCCGCCTCGCGTACGGCGGCGACCCGGGACGCCAGCCGGAGAGCGACCTTGGCGTAGCCGTAGGCACCCTCGGGGTCCTCGTCGATGAGCCGGCCTGCCATCACCAGGTTCCGGGCGACGTCCTCCGCGAGCGTCTTGGGCAGGCTCTGCAGCTCCTGACGCACGTCCTTGTCGATCTCGTCGCCGGTGACGTCCTCGGGGATCGGCAGCCGCTTGATCGGCTCGCGGTCCCGGTCGCGGTCCCGCTCGTCACGGAACCGGCCACCACCGCGCCGGTCGTCACCGCGCCGGTCGTCACGGCCCCGGAAGCCACCGGGGCGTCCGCCGCGGTCGTCCCGGCGGGGCCCACGCCCACCACGGTCGTCCCGCCCGCGGAAGCCGCCACGGTCACCGCCGCGGTCACCCCGGTCGTCACGACGCCCGTAACCACCGCGGTCGTCGTCGCGACGGCCGTAACCGCCCCGGTCGTCGTCGCGGCGCCCGTAGCCACCGCGGTCGCCTTCGCGCCTGTCGTCACGGCGGTCATCGCGCCTGTCGTCACGACGGTCGTCCCGGCTTCCGTACCCGCCGCGGTCCCCGCGGTCGTCCCGGCCACGGAAGCCACCGCGCTCGGGCCGGTCGGGCCGGTCACTCCGGTCGTCACGGCGGAAACCGCGGTCTCGGTCACGGTCGTCACGGCGGAAACCGCCACGGTCGTCGTCACGCCGGAAGCCACGGCGGTCATCACGCCGGTCGTCACGCCGGTCATCACGCCGGTCGTCACGCCGGTCGTCACGCCGGTCATCACGCCGGTAAGAGGGACGGTCATCACGCCGGTCGTCACGGCGGTCGTCACGGCGGTAAGAGGGACGGTCGCCGTCGCGGCGGTAGGAAGGACGGTCACCGTCGCGACGGAAACCACGGTCCCGGTCACGGTCGTCGCGGCGCGGGCCGGCGGGACGCTCGTCGCGACGCGGGCCTGCGGGACGGTCGTCGCGACGGGCGTATCCGCCCCGGTCGTCACGGTCGTCGCGGCGCGGACCGGCGGGACGGTCGTCACGGCGGCCGTATCCACCCCGGTCGTCACGGTCGTCACGGTCGTCGCGGCGCGGACCGGCGGGACGGTCGTCACGGCGGGCGTAACCGCCCCGGTCGTCACGGTCGTCGCGGCGCGGACCAGCGGGACGGTCGTCACGGCGGGCGTAACCGCCCCGGTCGTCACGGTCGTCGCGGCGCGGACCAGCGGGACGGTCGTCACGGCGGGCGTAACCGCCCCGGTCGCCCTCACGGCGGTCGTCTCGACGGCCGTAGCCGCCCCGGTCACCACCGCGGTCACCGCGGTCGTCACGACGGCCGTAACCACCGCGGTCGTCGTCTCGACGGCCGTAGCCGGCACGCTCGTTGCCGCGACGCGGGCCCCCGCGGTAGCCGCCACGGTCCCCGCGGTCACCATCGTCCCGGCGACGCTGCTCGCGCTCCGGACGCTCGTCGGGAGAGTTGGTGGACATCGGTGACTCCTGTCTGCTGTACCGCAAAGTCATTCTCGCGCAGCCGGGTACCCCGACGCGCAGTGGAAAAAGAAAAGGACCCCTGGTCCCAGCTGAACGCTGGTGACCAGGGGCCCTTCAAAGATTGTTCGGCGGCGTCCTACTCTCCCACAGGGTCCCCCCTGCAGTACCATCGGCGCTGTGAGGCTTAGCTTCCGGGTTCGAAATGTAACCGGGCGTTT